>NZ_JAWOQO010000060.1:0-1927 GCF_033337345.1 Vibrio sp. YT-18
GAGATCCAACTTTCGTAGATTGTGTCTTTACATCAAAACTGGTCTACCTAGACTAGCGGCGAGTTTAAGTAAAAGGTATGTACGGCATGTGGAGTTGGCTGGCGATAGGGTTATCAGGTATGTATTCCGTGTTGGGTGCAAAGCAAGCGAACCCGACACAATCCTTAGTGTTTAAAATCTTTACGCTATTACTTCTTCTTATTTTGGTGCTAACCCAAGGGCCGTCGGCCGATCACAGCTACTGGATTGCTGGTGGGTTGGTGGTTTCTATGTTCGCCGATACGCTGCATTCGTTTAAAACTCGCAAGCTTATCTATTTTGCTGCCTATCTCGCAGCGCAAGTGTGCTACAGCAAATCTTTTTGGGTTCAGCTCAATGGTGACATCGTGTGGTGGTTGTTGGCTTTGTTGCTTGCCGCCAGTATCGTGGCGTTTTTCCTTCTTTTACCGCAGTTAGATTCGCTCGTTTTTCCCGTTGTGACTATGGGCATAATGCTAGTGCAGCTCGCTTGGGCAGCCGGTGAGGTTTGGCTGCAAACGCCTAGCTACGCGAATGCCATTGGCTTTAGTGGCACCGTCATCATGACGTATTCTGCGCTCGCTTACGCCATACACGGATTCCGTAAACCAATGAAGCGCGCGTATGTTTGGGTAAGTGGTAGCTACTTTCTTGCTCATGCACTCATTGTTGCTTCTATCATTTACTAACGTAAGTCAAAGCAGTGCTCGACGATTTCCGTACACTGGTCGGGTTCTATTTGCTAACTGGAGTTAATGATGAGTGACATTCATGCTCACAACTTACTAAACCTACTACGTGAAACCCCAATGAGCCGCGACGAGCTCGCACAACATTTTGGCGCTGACGTACGTTTTCATACCTGTAAGTTGAATGATCTAGACTTAGATGCATTGCTAACCTTTTTATTACAGCGCGATAAGGTTCGCGAACTCGAAGGCAAGTTCGTCGTCAACATGGCGCGTATTTGCAACCATTAAGCGGCGTCTGAGGTTGTTTCGGTAATCGGGGGCGAATTATCTGATTTCGCCCTTAGGCGTATACTCGCGCAATCTCCTTACTATACACTGGTCGCCATTTGTTTCGTCGAGGCCAGAACATGGATATTCTTTCTGCAGCGACCATGCTGTTTCTTATCATGGACCCTCTTGGCAATTTGCCCATTGTGTTGTCCATTCTTAAACACATCGATCCCAAACGTCGTCGTAAGGTGCTCATCCGCGAGCTGATTTTTGCCTTATTGATTTTGATGTTGTTCTTGTTCGCCGGACAAAGCATCTTGAGCTTTTTGCACGTACAGCCGGAAACTTTGAGTATCTCTGGTGGCATCATCTTATTTATCATCGCAATTAAGATGATTTTCCCAAGTGCAGGGAGCATCACCGGGTTAGCGGCGGGTGAAGAGCCGTTTATTGTGCCAATGGCAATTCCAATGATTGCCGGCCCATCAGTGATTGCCGCGTTGCTTCTGCTTTCTTCCCAGCATCCCGACAAACTGGTCGAACTCTCAGCGTCGGTGGTGATTGCGTGGGGCGCGACCTTCTTTATTTTGATGTTCTATGGCTTTTTCAATCGTCTGTTGGGCGAACGCGGTCTGAAAGCGGTGGAACGCTTGATGGGCTTGTTATTGGTGATGATTTCCACCCAGATGTTCCTAGATGGTGTGAAAAGCTATTTGGGATAAATCAAAGACAACAAAAAGCCGCTCTAGTGAGCGGCTTTTCTTTATAACGATGTTTACATCATGTGTTTACGACGAATATCGAGTAGGGCAAAAATACCAAAAATCAAAATGGAGTACTTTTCCCAACTGCTCATCTGAATCTTATCGCCAAATGCACCAATGAAGATGGCCATTTGTAAACCGTGCATGATGAACAAGAAGGCTGTCATGATGTACAGCGCAATC
>NZ_JAWOQO010000061.1:0-1927 GCF_033337345.1 Vibrio sp. YT-18
TGTGGCCACATCACCAAAGGTGATCACTTCTTTGCCATTCACTTTGATAGGCAATTCGAGAACATCTTTCAGAGAATCAAACACCGACGGAACTTTGACCGAAAAGCGCCCATATCCAGTATCGACAAAACCAGCCGCAACCACTCGGTTGTTTAGTGCGATCAAGTTATAGATATCGGCCTGATCCAATCCATAGCTTTCCATTAAAAGCGGATCGACGACGATCTCGACAATATCTTCACGATCACCAGCAATATCGACTTCCAAGATCTGACGGAAGCTTTCTAATCTGTCACGCAACGTTCGTGCGCTTTGAACAATGGTTCTCTCTGGCACCGTGCCATAAAGCACAACGGTTAAAACTGGCTCCTCTGAAGCAAAAGTAACTTCATTGACCGTCGGTTCATCACTGTCTGCAGGTAACTTAGGTTTCGCCAGATCGACCGCGTCGCGAACATCCGCCATCGCTTTATCGAGATCCACGCCGACGCTAAACTCTAAAGTGACTGAAGCGTGGCCTTCGGAGGCAACCGATGTCATCTCTTTCACCCCTTCAATTGAGCGCAGTTCTTGTTCGATAGGACGAACCAGTAAACGCTCAGCATCAGTTGGAGAAATACCTTGATGCCCCACAGAGACGTAAATGATAGGAATAGTGATATCGGGACTAGATTCTTTTGGGATGGTGACGTAAGTAATGACCCCTGCGATGAGGATCATCACCAACAAGGTCAACATCGTTCTTGATCGGGATAACGCAGCATCAATTATACTAAACATGCTGTCTCCCTATTTTTCGGCCGCATCGGCAGCGACATCACCGACTTTATTCGCAATCACGGTATCGCCATCACGAACAAACCCCTGTCCTAATACAATGATGTCCGCTTGCTCGCCAAGCCCTGATAACCAAACGCCATCTTCTTCTGCTTTGACTAACTGAATAGGAACAAACTTAACGTGTTCATCTTGCAGTGTTTTGACACCTAAATTCCCTTCTTCATCTAACGCCAACATTGCAGCGGTAATTTTAATCGCTAGCACTTCATTCAAAGGGAGCTGCACTTCCGCACTGATCCCCGCAGGGATGAGCGAATTACGATTATCTATTTCGATTTCAATCGGAAACGTATTGGTCGATACGGAGGAAACGCGACCAATATAACGTAAAGTCCCCAAGTGATGCTGACCATTGATAGTTCTGACATCCGCTTGAAGACCTTCTTTAAGATACTGGATATGGCGCTCGCTAACGTCGGCCTCAATGACCAGAGTCTCTAAATCAATCACTGTCGCTATTGGATCGCCCACACCGACAAAGTCACCCACTTCGACAAAATGATGATCAACAATGCCATCAAAGGGCGCTTTAACTTCGGTATTCTTGAGAGCGGTTTGGACATTATTGAGGTTCGCTCTTGCATCGACTAACGCGGCTTCCGCCGTCGCAAAGGCCACCTCGCCTTGTAACCCCCTGCTTTTGAGCGATTTTGCGGCATTAAACTCCTTTTCTTTCACTCGCAGCATGGCCTGAGCGCGTTTGAGCTGACTGTCCAAATCCCGCTTATCAATGTTAGCAATCACTTGCCCTTGCTTAACAAGTTGCCCTTTATTAATGTTGAGACTGACAATTTTGCCGGCCACTTCTGCACCAAGACGAGCTTGGCGATTGGGTGCGGTTCGGCCATAAAGTTCTATCGTTTTACTGGTAGGTTTTGCGGTGAAAGTATCAAACATCACCTTAGCTAAGGGCGTGTTTTCAGATTGGAGAGATGGGGATGAGGTGTGGTCACCTTGTGCTTTGAGCTGCCCTGCAGCCAACCAAGCAACAAGTAGCAAAATAAGGATGAGAGATACTAGCCACGGACGTTCGACAAAACGTCGCCCAAACGAAGTTCCAGACATACAAAGTCCTTTTTATTATTCT
>NZ_JAWOQO010000062.1:0-1922 GCF_033337345.1 Vibrio sp. YT-18
CACTACTCTACGTTGCACAAAGTGGTGACTTGCTGACTGGTGGTATTGCGCTTTACGCACTGGCGATGGGTATGGGTATTCCGCTGATTCTCGTGGCGGTATTTGGCAACAAACTGCTGCCAAAAGCCGGCGGTTGGATGGACCGCGTGAAGACACTATTTGGTTTCATTCTGCTGGCAGCACCAATCTTCTTGCTTGAGCGCATCTTGCCAGAAATGTGGTCGACGGCGTTGTGGTCTGCGCTCGGTATCGCGGCATTTGGTTGGTTGTATCACATCAAAAACAGCTTGGAGTTTGGTGGCTGGAAGCAAAGCGCAATTGGCATTATTGCCGTCCTCGGTTTGTTCGCCTCCGCGCAACCAGCACTGAATTATTGGTTTGGCAATCACGAAACCCAAGCACAGCAAACAACGGTTAGCTTTACTCGCATTGCTAATGTGGCCGAGCTTGAAGAGCAACTGGCGCTGGCGAAAGCAGCAGGTAAACCTGTCATGCTCGACTTCTACGCCGACTGGTGTGTAGCGTGTAAAGAGTTTGAGATGTACACCTTCCACGATCCAAAAGTCGAAGCCAAGCTGCAAGACTTCGTGTTGCTGCAAGCGGATGTCACCAAAAACCAAGTGCAAGATATTGAGCTACTCAAACACATGAACGTACTGGGTTTGCCGACCATCGAATTCTGGGATGCGAAAGGCGAACACGTTTCAAACGCTCGTTTAACTGGCTTTATGCAAGCCGAGCCTTTCTTAGAGCACATCAATCGATTCTGATATCACATCATTCAAACGCCAGCGATTTTCGCTGGCGTTTTTTGTTGCACAGATTTGAATGAGAAAAATGCGGCTATATGCAATTTTCCTAATAAAAGTCGATTTGGTTCAGACTTTTAGCGAATAAATATTGTCCACCTTCTCAAAGCTGGACAATAATTCATTTAACGAAATAGTCAAAAGTGTTTAACGTCATGGATTCGACCTACACCATCATCATCGCCGATGATCACCCTCTCTTCCGTAATGCATTGTTCCAATCGGTACACATGGCTGTCAGTGGTGCCAATCTGCTTGAAGCAGACTCTCTTGATGCCCTGCTTGCATTACTCGCCAAAGAGGAAGAGCCGGATTTGGTGCTGTTGGATCTCAAAATGCCTGGGGCTAATGGAATGTCGGGGCTTATCCACTTAAGAGCGGAATACCCAGATTTGCCTATCGTCGTGGTATCCGCCAGCGAAGAGCCAACGGTGGTGAGTCAAGTGAAGAGCCATGGTGCGTTTGGCTTTATTCCGAAATCGAGTGATATGCGTGAACTGGTCAATGCACTCAACCAAGTGCTCAATGGCGACCCATACTTCCCTGAAGGGCTGATCACCAATAACGCAGCGTGTAATGATTTGGCAGAGAAGATTGCCGCGCTAACGCCACAGCAATACAAAGTGTTGGGGATGTTGTCTGATGGCTTGCTGAACAAACAAATCGCTTACGAGTTGAATGTATCAGAAGCCACCATCAAAGCACACATGACGGCGATTTTCCGCAAGCTCGGCGTGAAGAACCGCACGCAAGCCGTCATCATGTTAACGGAAATGAATGATTAGAACTTAGTCCTCCTCTTCCCCTTCCTCTTCTTCATTGGGTAAACGTAAACCAACCTTAGTTACTTGGTGATCCACCACGTCCGCGATTACCCATTGCAATCCTTGCCATTCAAACTGGTCGCCCAAAACAGGCGTGCTACCCAGTTGTTCTTCAACAATATTGCTCAAGGTTTTATCTTGCAGTTCATCGCCCAAATTCAAACCGTACATCATCGCCACGTCGGCCGGATACTGAACGCGCAGTCATGTTGCCAGTCACGCCTAGACACACCATTAGGTTACAGAAGATGCCGCGTACGAAACACGTGATCCATCCGTCCATACCCAT
>NZ_JAWOQO010000063.1:0-1907 GCF_033337345.1 Vibrio sp. YT-18
CTCTCCCTCCCTGTCCCACCCTCTCTCTCTCTCTCTCTCTCTCTCTCCCCCCTCTGTCCTCTTTCTCCCTTCTCTCCCTCTCTGCATATTGCTAACTCTGTGTGTGTTATGCTCCTACTTTTATTGTCCACATATGATTATTGTCACATGTGTATACTATCAGATATTAATTCAACATATTGTACCACAATTGCTAGAATTATAATTTTAATATTATTACTTTCATTAATGTTGTTGTAAGCTACTGTCATGATCATCTCTCCTGCATCTCTCTCTGTCTCCCCTTCTGCTCACACCACCTTCATAAGAACCCTTTACAGTTTTTAAAACTGAGTTTGACTTATGATTCTGGCTATTGTGGTACAACATGTGGGAAGTATATATTAATATCTAATAGTATACAAATGTGACAATAATCATATCTGTATAATAACAGTAGAAGTACGGCACACACAGCAGGGCTCAACAATAAGGATTGCCCGATTGCCCGGGGCAAGTAAAACTCGCGGTCGGGCTGTAACACTTTACCTTTCCTCAAGTAAGCGTTAACTATACAAGGGGGGTCTTTTCAGGAAAATAGAAAACCTTTGGGAAAAACAAAAATATATTTATCCCCCCAGAAAAAACAACAACAAATATTAAGGAATAAAGATATATGAAACTCTCGACAGAGTGTATAAATTCAAATAACACACGGTTAATTAATTCCTCCCCCCAGCACCTATGCGCACGTCATGCGTAGGTTTAAATGAAAAAAAAGGTCACATCACAAAACCAATCTCAGTCTTTACAATCCCCAAAATAAACTCACAGTCTCAACTAACGAAAAATACAATACTGTCCATTTTCAATAACTTTTAAGTGACTTTTGATTATTTTTTAGTCCGTGCGCACGTAAACGAAACAGTCACTCCTGCAGGCGTGTCAAACAAAAATAGCGCAGATCCACACAGCAAAAAGCGGTGAAAAAACAAAATATGCGATTGATCGCTGTACCTCTGGTATACCAGGAAAAATATATAAAAGAAACGATCTCACCCAGGAGCCGCGCAGTCAATCAGGGAAAGTAATCCATCGGCTGATCCTGGGCACACGCTCCGTCATCTGAGGCCGAGATGTCCAGCTGGGATACCGTGAAAGGACGGGTTTATAAGGTAACCACTGATGGGTTTCTTTCTAATAGTCTTTATCATTTACTTAATGTCCACAGCTCGTTACTTTTACTTTATATTCAGGTCCTAATGTTTAGGTCCGCCAGCTCTATTGTTCCTTTTCCCGGTCCCGTCTTCTCCGCCTCTTCCCCCCTAAATAATCTCATCCATTTTTGTAAATTATCATTGTACACATACAGAAATTTACAACCACGACAGCGGATACCCCATCTTACCCTTATACATGTACAGGGAATTATTTATTTACTTTTTACATAATCAAAGAAACCTGTTGTTTCCCAGATATCTCCATACCTTAAATTGCATTTAATTAATGATTAGGTGACTCTGTCACAGGGCATGTAAACTAGTAACCTCACTTGCCCGATCGGGCAAGTTGCTAAAAATAGTAAATGTTAATAATTAATCGATAAAATAAATGTATTTTAAAACGTGCTCTTCTGCTCTGATGCAGTCGCACGGCGGAGTTCCTCCACACACACAGGTGAGCACGCTAGAGCGGCTCGGGCCACATTTTCCTGACCAAACCTGACCCCGAGCCCGGTGCAGTTTGTCAGCTGACAAAGTTATTGAAATGGAAAGTGTGTAAATAACAACCAACAGACTGCTGTTACGCACAGACAGACACGTTGCTGGCACAGCAGCTGAGAGCGGCACTCACACAGAGCTTGTGTTGCGTTCAGGCGTTGTCACGTAAATAACAACTTCCAACACTTAAATAGGTCATAGCACAAA
>NZ_JAWOQO010000064.1:0-1906 GCF_033337345.1 Vibrio sp. YT-18
GCCCATATTCAGATTGCTGGTGGTATCTCGTTTACCAAAGTTGAATATTCCGCCATGTACTTTATAGCCTATCAATAACTTTTTACTGTTATCGCCGCCAAAACTGCACGCCAAAGAGGCTGCTCTTTGTAGTGTTTGCGCTTCTTTTGGGGACATATCCTTAAGGACTTTCAGCGCTTTCATCGACGTGGAACCTGGGTTGGTCACTTCACGCTTCATCACTTGCGCCCACAACTTCTGCATTGAACTGTTGTGGATGTCTTGGGCCATATCAAAAAATCGATACAACCAATCTTGATCGGGTTCGCCTGCGGTTTCATCGCGGCAAGCGCTGTGCGCGAGTTTTAGGATTTGCTCAAGGTTTTTTTGTCTTTGCTCTTGGCGTCGTTGGTCTCGCAGTTGTGCTCTTTCTAATGCGGATTTGGCAGGAGGGTCAGTTTGCAACAGAGCGTCAAGGCCATGAGATTGAGCGATGTTTTTAATTCTGCTCGCACTGTCTTTGATGTAACCCGTTTTCTTGTCGTGGTGACCGTTTTTCTGCGTATTAGGCTGGTGTTCAATCACTACAGGTTGTTTCGTTGGTTCTGCCATGTATTTTCCTACCAAGAGCTTGCGTTTGACGCTTGCCTCAATTTACACCTTAATCCGCGGGGCGACCAGAGAGAGCGTCTCAGATTTTGAAGGAATAGGTCTATCCAAAATGATAATGAGTTGTTAAAATTGTTATCGTTATTTTGGAGGGGTGATGAAGTTCTCGGAAGCAAGTAAACTAAAAAAGCACCTGTCGATAGCGTTTCTTTTGATTCTTTATGTGGGCGTGTTAGCGTACTTATCGCGCTACATTGTTTAACATTTAAAGATGACAAAGGCGCCGATGCGACGCCTTTGGTGTACCTTGAAATCGACGACTACATATCGTCGTAGGCTTCGATTTTTGAACCTTCAATCACATACGCTGTTTCTGCCAGTTCATGGTTAATGGTTTCGGTTTTTAACGTTCCCACCACGTAAATGACATCCCAAAGTTCCTGTACTGGTGCGCCTTTCGGAAATTTCACGTAAATGATCTGGTTTGGTGGTGGTGGTGGCACGTGGATACAGGCCCCAAAATACGGCACCAACAAAAATTCCGTCACCGTGTTGGCATCTCCCTCAAGAGGAATCACGAAGCCAGGGATTTTGACCTGACTGCCATTGAGCTCTGGTCTGACGTTACCGATTTTTGATTGCTGTGCCGCGCCACCACTATGATCAGACGCGGGCATCCCCACGCTGTCGAACAGCTTACGTTCCGCTTCAGGAACCAGATCGATCCAGTCGAGCGTTAATGGCTCATCACTCGCCATGACCGGCGTCGTAAATGCAATCGCGAGTAAGCAACTGGCTAAAACTTTTTTCCACATCGTTAGATCCTTATAGTCATTCCGTCACTGAGTGACTGTCTGTAGGCGCGGAATGCTGGAATAAAACCAATCACAATACCGGCGCATTGTACAAAGCTAAGCAGCATCCATTCGTACGCAGAAAGCGTGCTTAACGTGAGATTTATACCGTAGTGTTGTTGAATTAGGGGCTGAAGTAGGGCGAGTATCGCATACAGCCCCAAAACGCCGGTGACGATACCTGCTGCTGTGAGTAAACTCGCTTCACTAATGAGCAGAGAAAAAACGTGGCGCGGGCGTGCTCCCATAGCGCGTAAAATGGCCATTTCTCGACGTCGTTCTTGTAAGCTGGTCAGTAGGCTGCTTAACATGCCGAGTAAACCCGCGATAACCACAAAACCAGAAACCGCCATCAAGGCCTGTTCTGCGACAGACATCATGCCCCACAATTCGTGTAGCGCGACACCGGGCATAATTGCACTGAGAGGCTCTTTCGGGTAGTGGTTGATCTGCGTTTGCAACGC
>NZ_JAWOQO010000065.1:0-1848 GCF_033337345.1 Vibrio sp. YT-18
ATACAAAAAAGCCCAAGCGATGGGCTTGGGCGTTCTTACATTTAATGTGTTTGTCGAGTGTATTAGAACTCTTTCGGTGCGAAGCCAGTCATCACGTCTAGGCGTAGTTCTTTACCCATTTTAGTCATAGGGTGAACGATAACCAGGCCGCGTACGCGTTTCTTCAGTTTACCGATGTCTGCCTGTTCTGCTTTAGTGATTTCACGAGAGAATGGCATATCTAACTGGCTTTTACGTTCTTTATTTAGTTCGTATGTTTGTTTGTGCTTAAGTTGGTTAAGCTTCTTTGTTAGATCTTCAACTTCATCCGTGAATTTAGAAATCATTTCGTGATCACCACGAGAACGTGCTGCATCCAGTTTACGTTGGCAGGTATCTACGCGGTTATGCAGCTTTTGAATATCAGTTTTAATGCTCATGGTAAATAGACTCAATTTTTTAATGGTCGAGGAGTATAGCATAGCTGAAAATCTACGCTCTACTATCCTCCTCGATTCTATGTTTAGTTGATTAGTTCATTCCCTGAAACTTGGCCGGAGAAGAAGGCCTCTACGTTGTTCAATGTCACAGATGCTATGTTATTCAGCGCTTCGTGAGTTAAGAAAGCTTGATGGCCAGTGAACAGAACGTTGTGGCATGCCGATAAGCGGCGGAAAACATCATCCACGATAACGTCGTTGGATTTATCTTGGAAGAACAAGTCCTTTTCGTTGTCGTACACATCTAAACCGAGAGCGCCAATCTTACCCTGTTTAAGTGCTTCGATAGCGGCGACAGAGTCGAGTAACTCACCGCGGCTTGTATTGATGATCATCACGCCATCTTTCATTTGAGCAAAAGCGTTTTCGTTCAATAGGTGGTAGTTTTCTTCGCTCATTGGACAGTGAAGAGAGATAACATCTGCATTGGCGTAAATCTCTTCAAGAGAGCAGTATCGTGCACCCATTTCTAAAGCCAGAGGATTTTCGTAAGGGTCGTAGCAAAGCAGTTCCATCCCTAAGCCTTTAAAGATTCGCATCGTGGCGATACCAATCTTGCCAGTGCCGATAACGCCAACGGTTTTGCCGAAAAAGTTGAAGCCAACTAATCCTTCTAAAGAGAAGTTGGCATCACGGGTGCGTTGATACGCTTTGTGGAGACGACGATTCAAACACATCATCAAACCGACGGTATGCTCGGCGACCGCTTCGGGAGAGTATGCAGGCACTCGCACAACTTGAAGGCCAAGCTCTTTAGCCGCTTGTTGATCTACTTTATCGAAGCCAGCACAACGCATCGCAATGAGTTTTGTTCCGCCCAAGGAAAGTTGTTTTAGAACGGGAGCAGAAAGATCATCATTGACGAAAGCGCATACCACGTCACAACCGTGCGCCATTTTTGCTGTATTTTCGGTGAGTCGAAAGTCGTGATAGTGAAATTCGAAGTCGCGATTGTTCTTAATTTTATTAAAAGAGGCTTCGTCGTAGGATTTTGCACTAAAAAAAGCAATGTTAATCATAGTTCCCTCCCAAAAAGTATGGGTTTTATAAATAAATCTACTTATAAAGTAATGCAACTTAGGCCTAATGAATAGTGAAATCTTTGCTTAAATTTCAGTAATATCAAGATGCGATTAGCACCGTCTTTTTTACGTCTCAACGTTATAATCAGATTGCTTTGTGAGCATCATCTGACTAGCATAGCTTCTCTTTTATTTCCTTCTGACTCTTGGTTTGGGCGTTCTGGCAATGTCGATAAAATGGTGTGCTTTAATTCTGTGTGGATTGGTTACGTTCAGTACGCACGCGGCTGTCGATCTGGTTAAAGTTGATAAATCGAAACGCAGAATGTACTTGATAGAAGATGGCA
>NZ_JAWOQO010000066.1:0-1816 GCF_033337345.1 Vibrio sp. YT-18
TACTCGCGTTAAACATCAAGCCAATGCCATCGGGTTGCAAATCAAACGCTGCGTAGAAACCAATATGTTTAACGCGCTGATACACAACAACAATTAACGGCATCGGCGTTATCTCGAATGTGGAGGTTAAACATGAATATTGGCGCTGTCGCGAAGCTAACTGGACTGTCATCAAAGTCGATTCGTTTGTATGAAGACAAAGGGATCATCTCTCCACCAGCACGCAGTGATTCTGGCTATCGCGAGTATTCGGATAATCATATTCAAGAACTTAACTTAGTTTCACGAGCAAAAAACGCAGGATTTTCACTTCAAGAATGTAAAGAATTCGTCCAGCTTGCGCATAATCCAAACCGTAAAAGCAGCGAAGTGAAAGAAAGAACGATGGATAAACTGCGCGAAGTAGAAGAGAAAATTGCTCACCTGATGGAAATTAAAAAGCAGTTGGAAGGTTGGGTATCGGCTTGTCCTGGCGATGCAAAAAGTCGCTGTCCAATCATAGACGAGCTCACCAAGTAAGCTCGCCTATCTATTGCAGTTCGTTAAAGGCAACAAGTTGGTTCAGATTAATGGTAAGTGCACATGCGTTTGCCATTTAACTCAATGATGTTAAATGGCGTTTCGTAGATGTCTTCCAATGTTGTTGCCTTAATCACCTCTTCAACCGCGCCACTTGCCACCACTTTGCCTTGTTTAAGCGCCAGAATGACATCGGAATAGCACGCCGCAAAGTTGATATCGTGAATCACAACCACCATTGCTTTGTTCATGTCATGAGCAAGCCTTTGAATCACCTTCATGATCTGCAATGAATGCTTGATATCCAAGTTGTTCAGCGGTTCATCTAAGAAAACGTAGTCCGTATCCTGAGCAATCACCATGGCGATAAACGCCAACTGGCGCTGACCACCACTCAACTCATCCAAGTATTTATCTTGAATATCTTGCAGGTCTAAGTAATCAATGGCTTGTGCAATGACAGTATGATCGTCTTTGGTAAGATTGCCTTTTGAATAAGGGAAGCGACCAAAAGAGACCAGTTCTTTCACGGTAAATCGCATCGTGATTGAGTTCGCTTGGCGAAGCACAGCAAGCTTTTTCGCCAGCTCTTTGGTATCCCACTCAGCGATCTCTTTACAGTCGATGATGACGCTACCACCGTCTCGCTCTGTTAGGCGAGAAGCCATGGAGAGTAAGGTACTCTTGCCAGCTCCATTTGGGCCAATGATTGACGTCACTTTGCCTTTTTCGAACTGAGTATCCGCGCTATCAACGACTTTACTCGAACCAAATGCTTTGGTTAGTTTCTCTATGACTATCATGTTTATACGACTTTGTTTTTCAACAGCAGATACAAGAAATAAATGCCGCCAAGGAAGTTAATGACCACGCTTAGCGTTGTCTCAAAATTAAATACGTTTTCAATGATCCACTGCCCTGAAAGCAATGAGCTAATGGCCAATAGTGAACAGCCTATCAACAATGTTTTATGTTGATAGGAATGAAACATCTCGCGGCTCAAGTTGGTCACAAGCAAACCAAAGAACATAATTGGGCCAACCAAAGCGGTAGAAATTGCAATCAAAACCGCAGAAAGGATGAAGACGTTGCGCGTCACTTTCGGCACATCAACACCCAAGCTTTTTGCGTTGTCTTGATCTAACCAGAACACATCCAATGTGCGATGCATACGAAACAATAACCAGCAAGCCAGTATCAACATCGGCGCACTGAAGTACACGAGATTAACCTTTACGTTGTTAAAGCTTGCATACAGTTTGGACTGCACGAAAGCGAACGTATTGGGGTCCATCAA
>NZ_JAWOQO010000067.1:0-1806 GCF_033337345.1 Vibrio sp. YT-18
ATAAGTGCTAAGCAGCCGAAGTGCCGAATTTAAAGGCTTTATAAAATTCTGCTTGTTAACTGTATGTAAAGTGCGCGCTCTGAGTTGTCAGCAAGGACGAAAGTGAATAAAAAATGTGCTTGATATTGCGATCTAGATAAGCAAAATGGAGCGCAAAATGAGTTTTCATTTATGAAGGGATGCTTTTTTAGACTTGTTGTGAGGTGACTTATGAAACTGTTCCTATTACTCATGGCTTCTGTTTCTGCTGGTGTAGCATCTGCAGATCACATCCATTCATTTATGTTAGGTTTATCTATTGCTTCTCTGGCAGTGGGTAGCTGTTATTTCTTTGCATTCCGTAGCTCGCGTTTTCCGCAGTTAGCGCTGTTTTTATTGATTTGCGGCATGTTATCTAAACTGACTATTACGGTTGTAGGTGTTATGTGGGGTATGTCTGCGCAATTGATTACTTCACCAATCGTGTTTGCGTTGTCTTATCTTTTCTTTTCACTTGCTGTTACGTACTTGTGGTTCAGCTATCGTGAAAGCATCACGCAAATTCCAGAGCGATTTAAAGCAGCTTAATTTAGCGCTTTGATACCGACAAATATGAAAACGCCAGCGATTAACGCTGGCGTTTTTGTTTTGGTGATACTTCGCTATTTGGCGTGAAGTTTCTTCTTAAGTTGAAGTAAATAATCTTCGTTTGGAGCGAAAGGCTTAAAAAGACACGCCTGAGCTAACCCGAGATTGTAAGTGGTGGTTCCGGTACTTCAAGGAAGCAAGCAATGACGCGATAGAGTTCTCCTTCCGCAACGGTAATTTCCCCATCTGATTCAATCGCGAGTCGACAAGCTTTGACGAACATTCGTCTGTCTTTGGGTTTCAGTTGCAGCAACAACTCTAATGCGGCGCGACTTAAATGCCAATTGCTGTTAGCTGGTTCTAACTTCACTTCAGGAAAGCCTAAATGGGCGAGGGCACAATGGTAGGCGCGCTGAGCGTTGTCTGCTTGAGAGTGGCTGACCCATGCCAGTTCTCGCAATAGCCAGAATACACTTTCCTCTAATTGCTTCAACGTCTTGTGTTGTTTGATGAACCCAAAAGAGGCGAGTAGCTGCTTTTCTAGTAAGTTGATGACACACCATTCGGCTAGCGAGTATTGATTATCCGTCTCTGAGAGCTCACGTAGCACTTTACATACGCTGATTTTCTGGGTTTCACTCAGCGATTTAAGTGCCGGCAGAGCGAGTTCGAGTAACGGGAAACGCAGATGAAGTGGTAAGTCATAATCTAGCCAGGGAAGCAATGTAGATTGCGATGCGAGTGGAACGTACGATTTAATCATTTCGCGCTGAATATTGCTGCCATCAAAAATGAGGGCGAATGCGACAAATCGGGCGCTATATGGTTCACGTGCGATATCAACTAACTCTGGTGGTAATTGACTGATCAACTGTTGGCCTGTCTCACTCAATTGCTCCGATGGTGAGGCAGATTGCGAAGCAGGAGAGCCGCCACCTACGGCAAAGCCACTGACTTGTTCGTTATCAAACGCCGTGTTTTGAGCATGCGAATGTTGAGCGTAGCTTCTGTCCCAATTGGGTTCGATTCTTCGAATTCTTTCGTCCAGTGGTGGGTGTGTCGCGAACAAACCAGAAAATCCGGACAATTTACTCTGTCCAAACATCATGTGGCTCATTTCATCACTGGCTTTCGTGTTTAAGGTAGAGCCTTGAACGTTGCTGCCAATCTTCTTTAACGCTCCCGCAATCCCTTGATCGTTGCGAGTGAACTGCACGGCACTGGCGTCAGCTAAAGACT
>NZ_JAWOQO010000068.1:0-1797 GCF_033337345.1 Vibrio sp. YT-18
ACTCAGCACGGTTCGGATCAAGGCTGGTGGTCTCACAATCTAGAGACACAAACTCGGTTTTGTGTGGCGCACAAAACAGCGACTGATAAGGCGAGCCTTTCAGTTTGTAATGCCAATATTTGCGTTGTAACCAGTTCATCCTCTACGCCTCATTTTGACTTGTGTAAGCGCTTAATCGCGGATTTGATAGTGGAAGCCCAAGAACTGCTTAAACTTCTTCACCACATGCAAGCTATGACGCAGCAAGTCACGCTCGGTTCGGTCTAACTGTTTGATATCAATATTGTTAAGTGTTTCTTGTTTACTCAATTGCTGATGAAGGCGAATCTTAAAGAACAGCTTCAACGCTTCGTTTAAGTTGTCTGCGGTCTCCGGTTCTAAGATGCGTTTTTTTCTTAGTGCTTCGATGCGTTCAAAGGTGTTTTTTTCTTCAATCGCATATTCCAACGACAAGGTGCGAATACCATGCACGATAGGGAAGATGCCACCACGTTTGATATCCAAACCATCCTTGGCACTTTTTACGTTGCCAAACAAAGTAAGGGGCACGGAAAATTGCAAAGCAGGGCGCGTGAAATCCGACAAAACCAGCATGCGATCTTTCATGCTGTCTCTGAGATGGTTTGCTATTGGGGTGAGAAGCTCTCGATTTCCTGCTACTGCATGTGCGTCACTGAAAATCGCCAAGTCCATGATTGGTTCAGGCTCCGCCTTCGCAATCCAATGATCTAAGGTGTGGATCCACTCTTGCTGCGTTTTGACCCATTTCGGGTTGTTGACCATCACTTTGCCGGGGCAGAGTGGGTAACCAAGCTGCTGCAGAGTATGGGTAAATGATTGCATTACTTGTTCGCAATGCGGCCATTCTAGCCCGTCTTCAATAATGAGCGCGTTGTCTTGGTCGGTCTTAAGAATTTGCTCGCCACGCCCTTCTGAGCCCAGCACGATCAAACAACAGTGGTCGTGCAAAGCGGGTGGCACCACCAGTTCAAAGGCTTTTTCGATAATTTGTTCGTTTACCGCAGAGATGAGCTCCATGATGAAGCGAGTGCGGATGCCGTTTCTCAGCAAGCTTTCTACCAGTTGACGTTGACGGTTTGAGGCCAACGCCAGTTCTTCTACGCTGCTTGCTCGTGCAATGCTGAGTGTTAACACGTGGGAATGCGTCGAAAACGCGCTGAGAATTTGTGTCATGTCGAGCATGCCCACCGCGCGATTGCCTTCGCAGACCATCAAACGTTTCATGCGATTACGTGTCATGGTGATCATGGCGTTAAACAGAAAATCCCCGTCATCAACATGGTAGACAGGGAAAGTTGCGATCTCACCTACAGGTGTGTCCACGGCGCAATTATCCAACATAACCGAGTGCAGCATGTTGGTACGAGTCACGATGGCGTACGGGTGAGCTGACGGCCATTTTTCCAATCGCGGGTCGTCGTCATGGAGCTGAACCAATGCAGCATCGATGCCGTTATCTTTTAGAGTTCGAGTTACCTCGTTGATTGGCGTTTCTGGCGCGAGGATCATCGGCGGATGATAAATGCTGTTATCGACTTTGGTCAGAATAAATTCGGCCAAGTTTTGCTGTTGCTGCGCGGCTTCGATGAGTTCTTGTCGTTTGGATAAGTTGTTGTCGAAGTAAGCTGCGAACTGGCCATTCTCGTTATAAAGCTCGAGAAAAACGTCTTTTGGCAGTAAGTACGAAAGGGTGTCTTCCAGCGCGATGTATTGATGTCGAACGCATTCTTCAAACAGTGAACGCACGACAAACATGTCGTCATTGGCGTAGTGAGC
>NZ_JAWOQO010000069.1:0-1797 GCF_033337345.1 Vibrio sp. YT-18
CTTTTCCAGAGTCGTTGGTGCGCTATCAATAATGCGCGATTCGGTGATCTCTAACGTGAGGTTTTTGGCGGGCAGCTTGGTGACATCCAGCACTCGTGTCACGGTGTCGACAAACGCCGGACAGGAGAGCTGATTGACCGAAATGTTCACGTGCAATTGGAAGTCTGACGGCCACTGTTTGTTCTCGATGGCTTTGTATGTGTCTCGGCACGCTTGCAGCAAGATTTGTTGGCCAATGGCTTTGATCATGCCGCTTTCCTCCGCGATTGGGATGAAATCTAATGGTGAGATCATACCGCTTTCGCTATTCCAGCGAGCTAGGGCTTCGGCGCCACATACGTTACCACTCGCGAGATCGATGATCGGCTGATAATGAGGCACAAATTCGCGCTTGTCGATGCCCGTTTGCATCTTCGTGAGCAGCTGAGTACGAAACTTCGATGCGCTCGCGAGTTCTGGGCTGTAGTAACAAATGCCCGTCAGTGGATCTTGCTTCGCGTAGCTCAGAGCAATGCTGGCATTGCGTAGCCAAAGCGGCATGTTCTCACCATGCTTGGTTTGCACAATCCCTAGTGAGATCTTCATCACCACGCTTTCACCTTCAACCATAAATGGTGCTGCGAACAGTTGTTGTAGGCGACGTTCTGTTAAACGGATGTCTTCGTCTTTATCCATATCTGGCATAAACAGAGCGAACTCATCACCACCAATTCGGGCCAGCATGGTGTTGTCTGGGAATTGCTGCTTCAGCCTTTCTGCGATGCTAACCAACAGCTGATCACCATTGTGGTGTCCCACGCTGTCGTTGATATCTCTAAATTTGTTGATCCCCAATAAGAACAAACTACCGTGACACAAATTGGGTTTGTTTTCGCAGATTTCGATTAATCCTTGGCGGCTGTAGAGTCGAGTTAATGAGTCATACACCAGCTGATCGCGCAGCGCCTTAAATGAGGCTTTGAGGTTGCTGGCCATTTCATTAAAGGCTTTTGCGAGCACGGTCGTTTCGTACACACGGCCAGGTTGGGGCATTGAGCTATCCCAATCGCCATTTGCTAGGTGTTGAGCCGCATCGGCAGTGGCGTTGATTGGTCGAGTCACGCGTTCGAAGATGACCCAACTAAAGCCGATACCAAACAAGCTGACGACGATACCAACAATCCAGCTTTTCTCTTGGCTTTTCGGTAAGAGGCCAAGCAAATCAGATTCCGAGATAGAAGTGCCGATGAACCAAGTTAAACCGTTTGGATCGTAGTAGGGCGTGATGCGGCTAAAAATACGTTGGCCGCTGTGGTCAAACTCAAACGTGTACGGTTGGTCTGTATGGTACAAGTCAAAACCACGCACGCGGGAGGCGCTGATTTTGATGATCGGGTCTGCGCTTTCAGAGGCGAACAAGCGTTGGCCTTTATCCGAAAACTTTGTGCCCCAAGACACGACGCTGCCAGGGCCAGAATGTGCCACTAATCGGTGTTCTTGGTCCATGATAAAGACCGATGCTTTGGTGTTCTTCTTGATGACGCGTAGAAACTCGTTGAAGGTATTGATACGAATGTCTGTCACCAATACGCCCGCAAATTCTTGGTGTTCGTACACCGGTGTCATAGCAGATAAGGTGATGTCTTGGCGCTCATCCGCATTGGTGTAGATTTTTGACCACATCGGTTTTTCGTCTTTGGCGACCGGTTGATACCAAGGACGAGTTCTTGGATCGTAAGGCGTGATGACAGTGCGAATATCGTTACTGACATGATCTGTGCCGTAGATGATTAACTTACCATCGGTGTATTTATCTTG
>NZ_JAWOQO010000006.1:0-289603 GCF_033337345.1 Vibrio sp. YT-18
CTTTAAAATACAAAACGCCCGATGAAGTACATCGAGCGTTTTAGTTAAAAAGTGTCAACCCATATCAGGACGGGTCATTTGGATGTCGATTTTTTCTTCTTCGGATAAACACGAACGAGCTTGATTCGGTTCTCTTCAATCTCAACAAGTTCCATTGGGTGACCCGCTACTCTCACACTTAGATGGCTCTCAGGAATATCTTCCAAGTGTTCTAAAATGAGCCCGTTTAGCGTTCTCGGACCATCCGTTGGTAAATCCCACTTCAGGCCTTTGTTGATATCTCGGATATTGGTGCTGCCTTCAATAAGGAAGCTTCCGTCACCTTGAGGACTGATCTCATCAGAGAGGCTTGGAGAAATTGACGTCGTGAACTCACCAATGATCTCTTCCAGAATATCTTCAAGAGTGATTAGACCGATGATATCACCGTACTCATCCACGATCAGACCGATACGTTGCTTGTTGCGTTGGAATTTCAACATTTGCACGTTCAATGGTGTGCCTTCTGGGATGTAATAGACCTCATCAGCAGCACGTAATAGCGTTTCTTTGTTGAATTCGTTCTTTTCCAACATCAGACGATAAGCCTCGCGCAAGCGCAGCATACCAACCACTTCATCAATTTGGTCACGATAGAAAACTATGCGCCCATGTGGTGAGTGGGTTAGCTGACGAACAATGGATTTCCAGTCGTCGTTAATATCGATACCAGTAATTTCATTGCGTGGGACCATAATGTCGTTCACGGTGACGTGCTCAAGATCCAAAATAGACACTAGCATGTCTTGGTGTCGGCGAGGGATCAAACCGCCAGCTTCATTTACCACCGTACGCAGCTCATCGGAGCTAAGATGATCTTCTGCTGAGTGATCCGCTCTTACGCCAAGTAAGCGGATAAAGCCATTCGTAATAAAGTTAACAAGCATCACTAAAGGCGACAGTAACTTCATCAGTATGGTCAATAATATACTGCTCGCGTAGGACACACGTTCAGGGTAAAGCGCTGCAATTGTTTTAGGGGTAACCTCGGCAAAAACCAATACAACCATAGTTAGTGCACCGGTTGCGATAGCGACACCTAAATCACCATACAAACGCATACCAATAATGGTCGCGATAGCAGACGCGAGAATATTAACGAGGTTGTTGCCGATAAGAATAAGACCAATCAAACGATCTGGACGGTCTAATAGTCTTTCGACTCGCTTAGCACCCTTATGCCCGTTTTTGGCTAAGTGTTTTAAGCGATAACGATTCAGAGACATCATCCCTGTTTCTGAACCGGAAAAGTAACCTGATATGACGATAAGACACGCGAGTAGCGCAAACAAGATACCCGTAGAGATGTCGTCCAAAACGTTGCTGTTCCTTGTAAGTATTGGGTTATATAACGGTTGAGTAAGTCCGTTAAGTCAAAGAGTTAAGGCGTACTGTATTTTATCTAGCCTAAAATATAAAGGATAGGAGCCCTAGAGCTCCTTAATTCAAGATGATTTCTTTTACAAAGCGACTGCCAAAATATGCCAGAGTTAACAGTGTTGCTCCTGCAACAGCGAACCATGTGACTTTTCTACCACGCCAGCCTTTTTGATAGTGACCCCAAAGCAGTATTGAGTACACCACCCAAGCGATGAAAGAAAGAATGCCCTTATGTGCCTTACCTTGGGCAAACATATCCTGCACAAAGACAAAGCCAGTAATGAGCGTGGCAGTTAACAATAAGTTACCGATCAAAATAATTTTGAAGAGTTGACGCTCCACCATTAATAGAGGCGGCAGGTTTGGGTTAATCGCCAAAGATTTTTTTGCTTTCAGTTTGTGATCCAGCCAAGCCAACTGAAGCGCATAGAGTGCCCCGATAGTTAAAGTCGCGTATGAGAAGAGCGCAAATGAAATATGAATGAGTAGCTTAGGGTCATTCTCTAGGTGCTTTATAAACGTGCTTGGCAAAAATGTGGCTGCAGATAAATTGATGGCAGCAAAGCTATAAACGACAGGCAATAAAAACCACAGTCGGTTTTTCAACATAGCAAGGCTCATGACCAGAGAAATAATAAAACTGATCAAAGAAGCCACGTTGAGAATACTCAGGTTTTGACCTGAACCATCAAAGATCAGATCACTCAAAATCCACGCATGAAAAACAAGCGCACAGGCAGCACTAGCAAACACTGTTTTTGCTTTGATTCCTGACTGTTGTGAGAGTCCGGGTATGATGGTCGCAATCGCCAAGACATAAAGTATGGCGGCCGCGATGGCTATTAAGCTATCCATGAATCCTAAATATTATTGTGCACGATGGAGAAATTATACCTTGCATTACACTTTGGGGCTACGTTATATCCGACATCAATCGTGAGAGATGAGATATTGAAATTAATAAGTTACCGCACCATATATAAATAGAGACAAGAATAGGACAGCGGTACGGGTATGACTCAGACCTTGGCTAATGTATACTCACACTAATTAATCGCCATTTTAGCGAAGAGACAAAGATGTTTGAGAATTTAACGGATCGATTATCCAAAACGCTGAAAAATATCAGTGGTAAAGGTCGTCTGACCGAAGACAACATTAAAGAAACCCTACGTGAAGTCCGAATGGCTCTACTTGAAGCTGACGTTGCGCTTCCGGTCGTTCGTGAATTTGTGAACCGCGTTAAAGAAAAAGCGGTGGGCGTAGAAGTTTCTAAATCTCTGACTCCAGGTCAGGAATTTATCAAGATCGTTCAAACAGAACTTGAAGCCGTAATGGGTGAGTCGAATGAGGCGCTAAACCTTGCTGCTCAACCACCTGCTGTGCTTCTTATGGCTGGTCTACAAGGTGCGGGTAAAACCACATCGGTAGGTAAGTTATCTAAGCTTCTAAAAGAACGTGACAAGAAGAAAGTCTTGGTTGTGTCTGCCGACGTTTACCGTCCTGCGGCAATCAAGCAGCTTGAAACACTGGCATCAGACATCGGTGTTGACTTCTTCCCATCATCACCAGACCAAAAGCCTATTGATATCGCCAATGCAGCGATTGACCATGCGAAGAAAAAATTCTACGACGTATTGATTGTCGATACCGCAGGTCGTTTGGCAATTGATGAAGAGATGATGGGGGAGATCAAAGATCTTCACGCAGCTATCAACCCAGTAGAAACGCTATTTGTTGTTGACGCCATGACGGGTCAAGACGCAGCAAATACAGCAAAAGCCTTTGGCGATGCGCTACCTCTTACCGGTGTAGTTCTAACTAAGGTTGATGGTGATGCTCGTGGTGGTGCGGCACTTTCAGTACGCCATGTCACGGGCAAACCAATCAAATTCTTGGGTGTCGGTGAAAAAACTGACGCGCTAGAACCGTTCCACCCAGATCGTGTTGCTTCACGTATTCTTGGCATGGGTGACGTTCTGTCTTTGATTGAAGACCTACAACGCAACGTTGACCAAGAAAAGGCAGAAAAGTTAGCGAAGAAGTTCAAAGAGAAGAAAGGTTTCGACCTTGAAGATTTCCGTGAACAGCTAGGCCAGATGCAAAACATGGGCGGCATGATGGGGATGATGGATAAGCTTCCAGGAATGTCCCAGCTACCAGACAATGTGAAAGACAAAGTCGATGACAAGATGTTCAAACAGATGGAAGCGATCATCAGCTCCATGACAATGAAAGAACGTCAACGCCCAGAAATTATCAAGGGCTCGCGCAAGAAGCGTATCGCGGCTGGTTCTGGTGTGCAGGTTCAAGATGTAAACCGCTTACTAAAACAGTTCACCCAAATGCAGAAAATGATGAAAAAGATGCAAAAAGGTGGCATGAAAGGCATGATGCGCAACATGCAAGGCATGATGGGCGGCATGGGTGGCGGCGGTGGCTTCAACCCATTTGGTCGTTAATTAATCGATCACGCATAGATTCAGGGTGTTAGGTTCGTCACAAACTTTAAATTCAATTTATGTTGGTGAAAAAGTAACTAAACTCCTTGCATTGCTCCGGGAGAAGAGTAAAATTCCGGAGCTTTATTTTGGCACGAGACCCCAAACTGTTTAATTTCTTGAATGGTTTTTGGGGTTAATTTTATTTTTGAGAAAGCAAAGAGGACGACATGGTAACCATTCGTTTGGCACGTCACGGCGCTAAAAAGCGTCCATTTTATCAAATCGTAGTAGCGGACAGCCGCAACGCTGCAACTGGCCGTTTCATCGAGAAAGTTGGTTTCTTCAACCCAACTGCTAAAGGTCAAGAAGAAGGTCTACGTCTAGACCTAGACCGCGTTAACCACTGGGTTGGTCAAGGCGCGTCAGTATCTGACCGTGTTGCTAAGCTAGTTAAAGACGCTCAAAAAGCGGCTTAATTTTTTACTTGAAAAGTAGAAACTAGTTTATGTCGATGAAAGGTAAAGAAACAATGAGCAACGAAAAGATTGTTGTAGGCAAGTTTGGTGCTACTTACGGCATTCGTGGTTGGCTTAAGGTTTTTTCCTACACAGACAATGCTGAAAGCATTTTCGATTACAGCCCTTGGTACATTAACCAAAAGGGCAAGTGGGTTGAGTACAAAGTAGAAAGCTGGAAGCGCCATAACAAAGGTATGGTGGCTAAGCTGGAAGGCATGGATGTTCGTGAAGACGCGCATCTAATGACGAACTTTGAAATTGCTATTGACCCTGCGGTACTTCCTGAATTGTCAGAAGATGAGTTCTACTGGCGCGAATTGTTTGGGATGCAAGTTGTAACTACTAAAGGTTACGATCTAGGTGTTGTTACTGACATGCTAGAAACTGGCTCAAACGATGTTCTGGTTGTTAAAGCAAATCTTAAAGATGCTTTCGGGCAGAAGGAACGATTAATCCCGTTCCTTGAAGAGCAAGTGATCATTAATGTTGATCGCGAAGCTCAACGGATCGAAGTTGACTGGGATCCTGGATTCTAATCTCCAAAATTACAGAGCGAGATAAACATGTGGGTTGGCGTTATTAGCCTTTTTCCAGAAATGTTCCGTTCTGTTACTGATTTTGGAGTAACAGGTCAAGCGGTTAAAAAAGGTCTTTTGTCGATTGAAACTTGGAATCCTAGAGATTTCACTCACGACAAACATCGCACAGTCGATGACCGACCTTACGGTGGTGGCCCTGGTATGTTAATGATGGTTCAGCCTTTGCGCGATGCCATTCATACCGCGAAAGCAGCCTCACCGGGCAAGACGAAAGTCATCTACCTTTCTCCTCAAGGTCGCAAGCTCGACCAGAAAGGAGTGGAAGAACTGGCAACGAATGAGAACTTGCTTCTGATTTGTGGTCGTTATGAAGGGGTAGATGAGCGCATCATTCAATCTGAAGTCGACGAAGAATGGTCGATTGGTGATTTTGTGATGACGGGTGGTGAGATACCAGCCATGACGTTAATCGACGCTGTCTCTCGGTTTGTTCCGGGTGTACTAGGGGATTTCGCGTCAGCAGAAGAAGACTCTTTTGCAAATGGCTTGTTAGATTGCCCTCACTATACGCGTCCAGAAGTATTGGATGACAAAGAGGTACCAGCGGTACTGATGTCAGGCAATCACAAGGATATTCGTCAATGGCGACTCAAGCAGTCGTTGGGCCGTACTTGGCTAAGAAGACCAGAGCTCCTGGAAAACCTAGCTCTGACTGACGAACAGGAACAATTACTTGCTGAGTTTGTTAATGAGCATAAAGCCATTAAAGAACATAACGCAAAGTAACCTAATTTATTTAGTATCAGTTTATTCTAGGAATTTAAAAAATGAGTAACATCATCAAAGCTCTTGAAGAAGAGCAAATGAAATCAGACCTACCTAAATTTGCACCAGGTGACACTGTTGTAGTTCAAGTTAAGGTAAAAGAAGGTGACCGTGAGCGTCTACAGGCTTTCGAAGGCGTTGTAATCGCAATCCGTAACCGTGGTCTACACTCTGCTTTCACTGTACGTAAGATCTCTAACGGTGAAGGTGTTGAGCGTACGTTCCAAACACACTCTCCAATCGTTGATAGCATCGAAGTTAAACGCCGTGGTGCAGTACGTCGTGCCAAGTTGTACTACCTACGTGAGCGTTCTGGTAAGTCTGCTCGTATCAAAGAGAAACTTGCTAAGAAGTAATGCTATAACTAGCGTTCTCATCTTAAACGGAGTCCTTTTAGGGCTCCGTTTTTTTATTTGTGTAATTAGCTTGCTCGTTTCTTTTCTCCCGACCTGCACTGTCGATGCTCATGCACTGACGTACACTCCACGCCTCTACCTTGCTGTGAATAGATTCCTGATGCCGCTATGGCTCCTCGGAATGACAGGAAATGATGGTCAAAGATTATATAGCACTGAGGTTAAAATTCGTCATTCTGGACAGCGACGAAGGAGCGTGATTCAGATTCCCCAAGAAGGAACCTAGGGTATTCCTTTACCCTAGGTCTTAATTTAATACTGGTCTTCAGACCAGCCATCACTGTCGGACATATCGGGTGCGCCTGGGATGGTGTTTTCTTCATCTGCCCATTCACCAAAATCAATCATTTGGCATTGTTTACTGCAGAAAGGGCGATGAGGACTTTGTTCTCCCCATTCTACGTCGGCGCCACATTGTGGGCATTGAACGATGGTAACTTTAGACATAGTTGAGCGTCCCATTACTAATTGGTGTTAAAGGGTAGTATACCTAAACGAATTAAAGATGGCTTATTCAACGCGCTATTGCTGCTACGAAATTTTATCAAATATAAGCGCAATAAAGCGTTGAATTTTAGATTATGGAGGCGAGGCGTAGTGTCGTCTTAGCTGCAAACAGCAAGTTCAAATTCAATATCTTGTGTGCATGCTTGACCGTTTTCAAACGACATGAACTTGATCGCAAAGCGGTTTTTATGGCCTGAAATCATAGGATACACGCCATATTCCATTGGGATGTGAAGTCTTAGAATGTTGGCTTCATCAGCGTCACTTTGGAAGAAACCTGCACGACCGATTTGAGCTTTGAAATGTCCGGTCTCTCTAGTGAGCTTTAACCATAACGAAAGCGCATCAGATAAGGGCTTTAAGCTTGCTTGCCACTGTTGTGCATCACGCTTTTTACGTTCAATAGGTAGATGAAGCCAGTAGTGTAATGCTGGCAGATCAAAACAGCATGAACCACCCGGTAGATTAAAGCGTTGACGGATAGAGCTTAGGAAGCGATCTTCTTTTAATGCTTGGCCAAAACGTTCAGCACCCATTAGTTGGCTATGAACGACATCTATCTCTTGTAGCAAGGTATTTAATGCGTCTTGATCGACACCATCAACATTGAGCCAATGGCGGTACGACAGCCGTTGCTTCTCAAGATCTTTAGCCAGTTCACTTTTCAGTTGGATCTGTTCGAAGATTTCAACCATATCGAATAACGCACGAAAAAACAGTTGGTACTGGTGATTTTCGCTAAACCCAGAGGCCAAGTGAGCCTGACGCAGCAGAGACTCCACTCTTAGATAAATACGAGTTTTCTCATTTAACGGATGTTCAAATTTGTGCGTGGTCATCGACATAAGCCTTTGTGAGTTTCGTTCCTATTTTCGCAGATTTTTCTTACACATGGCTAGGTACTTTTCGTGCAAATCTGTGATTTGAAGCAAAAGATCTGGGTCACTTGGATTATTCTTAACCACATCGTCTGCAAGCGTGAGTCTTTGCTCTCTTGATGCTTGAGAGGCAAGGATAGCGCGAGCTTGTTCTTCATTCACATTGTCTCGTTTCATCGTGCGAGATATCTGTGTATTCGGTTCTACATCGACGACAAGAACTCGATCACACAAACTGTCTAGCTTGTTTTCTACGAGCAACGGCACCACAAGTAACGCATACTCTGAGGTGACTTGCTGCAAATCTTCGATCATCTTTTCACGAATTATCGGGTGCAACAGTGCGTTGAGCCATGCTTTTTCATCTGAGTTTGAAAAGATTTTCTCTCTCAGCTTTGCGCGATCTAAAGTTTGGTCTTCACGAACGATATCGTAACCAAAATGTTCAATAATCGCGTTTAGGCCGGGAGTGCCTGGCTCGACAACTTCTCTTGCTACAATGTCGGCATCGACGATATCGATTTTAAATTGTTGTTTGAACAGATTCGCGACGGTTGTTTTACCGCTAGCGATACCACCTGTTAAACCAATAACCAAAGCCATTTACACTCCTAGAACTGAAGTAAAGTACCAGTTTAAAATCTGGTCGCCCCAAATTAAGCTTATCCAACCAGCAATTGCTAAGTAAGGACCGAAAGGAAAAGCTTTTTCAATTCCCTGTTTTTGCAAGCGTAGTTGAATGATGCCAAATACGATGCCAACCACAGAAGAAAGTAGAATGATCATCGGCAGTGACTGCCAGCCCAGCCAAGCCCCTAGTGCTGCGAGTAGTTTAAAATCACCATATCCCATTCCCTCTTTACCAGTAAGTAGCTTAAAGCCCCAGTAAACGGACCAGAGACATAGGTAACCAGCAATAGCACCAATGACAGAATCTTGTAGAGTAACAGGACTTATTTCGACTAATGCTAAGGCAATGCCAGCCCAAGTTAATGGTAATGTTAATTGGTCAGGTAACAACATCGTATCGAGATCGATAAATGTTGCGGCGATTAAGATAAAAGTGAAAAAGAGTAGGGCAACGGTAAAGTAACTAAAACCAAAGTGGTAAGCGACAAAGCCTGAGCAGAACGCAGTGAGCAGTTCAATCAGTGGATAGCGTGCGCTAATGGCTGTCTGACAGTTGTGGCATTTGCCTTTTAAAAGTAGCCAGCTAATCACAGGGATGTTGTCTCGAATACGTATCGGCGTTGCGCACTTCTGACAGGAGGAGCGTGGGACGCTCAAGGTCAGCACTTCTTTAGGAGGTTCTATTTTGTATTCAGGAAATGACTCGGCACATTCGCGTCGCCATTCTAGTTCCATGATTTTAGGTAGTCGATAAATAACCACATTGAGGAAGCTACCCACGATCAGACCGAAGATGGTGGCAAACAGAACGAATAGCCAAGGGTAGTACTGGAATACTTCCATATTTGTCTCTTGAGCGATGAGTGAAATCAGCAAGATGCTGTTTTAAAGGAGTTAACAGCTCATTCTAGCCCAATACACTCATTAAGTTAAAGATTGGCAAGTACATTGCTGTCACTAATCCGCCAACAACGATACCTAAAAATACGATAATTAGTGGCTCTAGAATTTTACTAAGGTTGTCGACGGTGTTGTCGACTTCAAACTCGTAGATCGTTGCAACTTTATTGAGCATATCGTCAAGTCGACCAGACTCTTCACCGATCATGACCATTTGTAACACTAATTCAGGGAACACATTACAGTTACGCATGGCAACATACATTGGCATACCTGCGGCGGTATCACGGTAAACTTCTTCTATGGCGAGTTGATAGTGTAAGTTTCCTGAGGTTTTTGATGTGGTTTTTAAACTGGTTAGAATTGGAATACCCGCTGTAAAGCTTGTGGCGAGTGTTCGACTAAATTTGGCGATAGCGGCTTTTGATAATACAGGCCCAAGGACCGGAAATTTAAGCACAGAGCGGTTGAGCATTAAGCGAAAAGAATCTGAACGCTTAGAGAGGATTCTCGCCGAAATGAATAAACTAATGGAGCCTAGTGCGATAAACGGACTCCAGTTTTGTGTCCAGGCGGAAAGATCTAATACTTGCCTGGTAAACCACGGTAAGTCAGCACCAAAACCAACAAACATTTTTTCAAACTCGGGAATGACTTTGGTGAGCATGATAAACGACACGCCTAACGCTACTAGAACTACCATGGCTGGGTAGATCAGTGCTTTGATCACTTTCGCACGGAGTTGTTCATTTTTTTCTCGGTAGGTGGCTAAGCGCTCGAACACTTCTGCTAAGTTACCGGATTGCTCACCTGTGGCGATAAGATCGGTATAGAGTGGGTCAAAGTGTTCACTTGCAGTGCGCATGGCTTTTGACATGGGCGTCCCCGCTTCAACGGCGCGTGTCACGCTCATCAAAATGGATTTCATCTCTGCTTTTTTATGATTTTCTGAGACCAATTTTAAAGCCTGAACTAAGGGTACACCGGTTATCAACATCGTCGAAATCTGACGGGTAAACACCGTGATGTCTCTGCCTTTCACGCGATGGCTGAGTTTAGTGAGAAACGAGATACTGCTTTTCTTTAACTTCTTGATCTTGATGTGCTGTGCGTCTAGACGCTCGCGTACTTCAATTTCTGTCATCGCGAGGGTTTGTCCAGACGTCTTTTTGCCAGAACTGTTGATGCCTTTCCAGCGGAAGTTTTTAAGTTGTGGTGTAGTGCTTTTCATAGAGGTGACTGCTGATTAAAGGATTAAAAATAAAGTACGCGCTGTAGTTCACTAAAACTTGTGATCCCTTGTTTGAGTTTTTCTATGCCCGACATTTGTAACGTGCTCATACCATTTGCGATGGCGAGTTTTTCTAGTTCATGTACCGACGCGCCTTTAATAAGCGCTTCGGAAAGAAATTCATCAAAGCGCATCACTTCATAAATCCCCGTTCGGCCGGAATAACCATGGGTACACTCATTGCATCCATCGGGATTGGCTTTAAAAATGTTGTCGCTTGCTTGAATTCCGAGATGTTGTAGCTGAACGGTAAGCTCTTGTGATTGTTTGCAGTGCGAGCACAGTTTACGGGCTAAGCGCTGGGCAATAATCAAACTAAGAGATGAGGCCAAGTTAAAGCTTTCTACGCCCATGTTTGATAAACGAATAACCGTTTCAGCCGCAGAATTGGTATGCAAGGTTGAAAGTACTAAGTGACCGGTTTGCGATGCTTTTATGGCGATTTCCGCAGTGTCTAAGTCACGAATCTCACCGACCATGACCACATCGGGGTCTTGACGAAGAAAAGAGCGCAGGGCTTCGGCAAAACCAAAACCAATCTTAGGCTGAACTTGAACTTGGTTAATGCCCGATAAGTTAATTTCTACTGGGTCTTCTGCCGTAGAAATGTTGATTTCTGGTTTATTGAGGATACTCAGCCCGGTGTACAGAGAAACGGTTTTTCCGCTCCCGGTTGGGCCTGTCATCAGAATCATGCCTTGTGGGCGACGCAGCGCATCCAAGTACAATTGTTTTTGTTGTTCGCTATAACCAAGCTTGTCGATATCCAGTGACGCAGAGCTGCTGTCGAGCAGTCGTAGTACAATTTTCTCTCCGAATAGAGTCGGTAGCGTGGATACACGCATATCAATTGCGGTGTCTTGATTCAACTTGAGCTTAATACGCCCATCTTGTGGTAAACGTCGCTCTGCAATATCAAGTTTAGAGAGGATTTTGATACGAGCGGATAAGCGGCGACTTAAGTGGCTTGGTGGCTGCTGTGTTTCAATTAAGATGCCATCACAGCGTAGGCGCACGCGGTACATCTTTTCATAAGGCTCAAAGTGGATATCGGATGCACCTTTGCGCACAGCGTCCAACAGAATTTGGTTGATGTAACGGCTAACAGGAGACTCATCTTGGCTCAAGTCTTCAATGTTGTCGATTTCATCTGCGCCCACGTCAACTAGGTTGGCTAACTCTTCTTGGTTGATCTCTTTTAACCCAGACTTTTCTTGCCCAAGTGCGCGGCCATATAAGCGCCGAATCGCAGCGGTCAGCTCGCGAAAATCAGCGAGAACAAGTTCTACTTGCAATCCTGTCGCAAAGCGAAAATCATCTTCTGCTTGTTGGTTGGTGGGGTCGGCAATCGCTAATAATAACGTTGAAGACGTACGCTGGAGTGGGAGTGCGTTATGCCGCGTGATTAATTCCCTAAGGCCAAGTTGCTGACAAAGCGAAGCATACTCGTACTGAGATAACTCGGGCTGATTTAAACCAAAGAGAGAACTTAAGTGCTCAGCGAGTTCGCTTGACGTAAATAATCCAGAACTGAGTAAAGCCTCTGGCATCGAAATGCCAGAAGCTTTGACTTGCTCTATTAACGATTCTTCTTGGGAAAAGGTCAGTAACCCTTTTTGGCGAAGAATTGTTGAGAGATTTGTTAACATTTATGTTATCAGCAGCCTTTTGGTCGAGTTTCTGCGGTAATTGCTGTTGCATTGTTTGGAGTAATTAAACATGTCCAGCCTGAAGACGATTTACTGTACGTTATAACGGCGGTGTTTACTGAAGAGTTATCAAATGTGAAAGTAGCATCTGCTGAGCTCACCGTTAAATTAGCTAGTGCTAAGTCTCCAAGTCCGCTCATAGTTGTAGATGCGCCAACTTTAGGTAGTGTCATTCCTACATATGTCCCATTTTCCTGTTGGTACATATCAATGTTTGTTAGAAGGTTTCTAACTGTAGTTGCGCCAGAGGCCAATTCGCTTTTTGTCACATAACTTTTATATGCAGGGATTGCGACTGCTGATAACACTCCAATAATCGCCACCACGATCATCAATTCGATCAGAGTAAAACCCTGTTGTTTTTTCTGTTTACTGTTTTTCATTTTTAACCCTTTCTTAAAAATTAATAATGCTCTTGCATTGGCAAAAGATTATGGAGAGTTAAGGTGGGTTGAAAATGGGGAAGGGATGGGCTCTCGAGTGAGATAAAACTCTTTGGTGAAAAGTTGCATATCGCATGCAGAGTTTTGCGAGTAGTACTATTTTTTTAGTGGATAAAAAGAAAGGGCCAATTGGCCCTTTTAAATGAAGAGTTACTCACAACTTACTGAGTTAGTTGAAGTAATTGAGATTGTGTTGCTTTTATTATTTGAAGCGCATCGAAAGATCCATCGCTTTTAAATGCTTAGTCAACGCGCCTACCGAAATGTAATCGACACCGGTTTCTGCGTATTCTGCGATGGTCTCTAGCGTAATGTTGCCGGAGTTCTCTAAAGCGGCACGACCTGCGTTAATCGCTACGGCTTCACGCATCATTTCTTTTGTGAAGTTATCGAGCATGATGATGTCGGCACCAGCCTCTATCGCTTGTTTCAACTCTTCTAAGCTTTCCGTTTCTACTTCTACTGGTTTGCCTGGGTTAAGCTCTTTCGCTTTTTGGATGGCTTGAGTGATGCCACCACAAGCAATAATGTGGTTTTCTTTAATGAGGTAAGCGTCGAACACGCCGATGCGATGGTTAAAGCCACCACCACACGTCACGGCGTATTTTAGTGCGCTACGCAGACCAGGAATGGTTTTGCGTGTGTCGAGTAGACGACACTCAGTATGCGCGATTTTTTCAGCGTACTCTGCGGTAACTGTTGCGCAGCCAGACAGCGTTTGGATGAAGTTCATTGCGTTACGCTCACCAGTCAACAAGTCACGAGCAGGGCCTGTCAGCGTGCAAAGGGTTTGGTTAGGTTCGACTTTATCGCCGTCCTTTACGTGCCATTCAATGCTGACCTTGCCACCGAGCTGTTTAAAAACTTCATCAGCCCATGCTTGACCACAGAACACACCATGCTCACGAGTAATAATCGTTGCGGTATTAACCGCCTCGGCAGGGAGCAAAGATGCAGTAATGTCGTTATCTGCGTCTACACTGCCACCTAGATCTTCTTTTAAGGTATCAGCGACAGAGCGAGTGATCTCTAAAGGGAGTTGTTGTTTAAGGTATTCTAGGCGTTCTTGAATGTTGTGTGTGTTCTTCATCGCAAATCTTGTCTTGAAAGGGAGATGGCAACGAATGATACTCTCCGGTGTCAATAATTTCAGCAGTTAATTTGCAAAGTAGAGAGGTTGATATGCGCCCAATTATCGAGAATGGCTGGCTGACACAGGCAAAGCATGTTCCGTCACCATTTTTTGATGCCCGCTCTGATATAAACGACATCTCTCTGCTGGTGGTACACAACATCAGTTTGCCTCCTGGGCAGTTTGGTGGACCATATATAGAGGACTTCTTCACTGGCAAGCTAGACCCAAATGAACATCCATTTTTTGAAGTTATTCACAAAATGGGCGTTTCTGCACATTGCTTGATTAAAAGAAACGGCGAGGTTGTTCAATTTGTTTCTTTTCTTGATAGAGCATGGCATGCCGGTCAATCCAGTTTCGCGGGCAGGGAGCGTTGTAATGACTATTCCATTGGTATCGAGCTTGAAGGGACAGAATTTACTGCCTACACAGAAGCGCAATATCAATCACTTGCAGAGATCACTGAGGTGATTATGCAGTCTTATCCTCAAATCACCCCGCCACGAATTACCGGTCATCAATATATTGCGCCCTTGAGAAAAAGCGATCCTGGTCTAAGCTTTGATTGGGTGAAATATAGACTGCTTATACAGCGTTGATTTGTAGCGAAAGTGTAAATTCAAAAAAGCGAAATAAATAAGGCATACGATCAGGTATGCCTTTTTTTGATACCAGAAATATTAATGATTGTTAAAAGTTAACTACATTTTTACGCTCGCATATGCCGTTTTGGTGAATAAATAGACTGATAATTTTGTCATTTTCTGTATTTCTTTTCCAAAACTGCTAGCACGTCGACTTCCCATTTGTATGCTTTATGTAATTGGTCATACCAATTCTATTGCTGTTTTAACAGTCGATTGTTATCAGAGTGTTGGAAGTAAGCTCGTTCTATGATTTAGGTCAATTTTCGGCTGGACAGTGGCGTTTTAATTATGTTAATTTCTGCACCAACTTAAAATTGGTATTACCAATTACCTGCAAGAGTAGAAGAACAATAAATTATGGCTTATCAAAGGATTCGTCAGCCAAAACTCTCTGATGTTATAGAACAAGAGTTAGAAAGGTTGATAGTGGAAGGAACATTGTCTCCGGGGCAACAACTGCCTCCAGAGCGTGAACTGGCAAAACAGTTCGATGTGTCTCGTCCTTCAGTCCGAGAAGCCATTCAACGCTTGGAAGCGAAGCGTTTGTTGACTCGTCGCCAAGGTGGCGGAACATTCGTAAGTGAAAATATCTGGAAGAGCTTTTCAGATCCCTTGTTGAATTTGTTGTCTAGTCATTCTGAAACCCAGCTTGATGTGCTTGAGTCTCGTCATGCGATGGAAGGAATTTCAGCCTACTTTGCAGCTTTACGTGGTACCGAAGAAGATTTTGCGCGTATTCAAGGTTGCCTTGAGCGCATTAGCCAAGAGCAAGCAAACAACGATATCGAAGCTGAATCTGCGGAAGTGATGCAATTTTTGATCGCTTTGACAGAAGCCGCGCACAACGTGGTTCTGTTGCACATTGTTCGAAGCTTAGCGCCTTTGCTTGAGCAAAATATTCTACAAAATTTTAAATTACTACGTCGCCGCCCAGAAGCGGTCGAGAAAGTCAGTAAACACCGAGCCAATATCGTGGATGCGATTGTTTCTGGTCAGCCTGAAAAGGCGCGAGAAATGTCCCACTCGCACTTGGCTTACATCGAAGAAACATTGTTGGATTTGACTCGAGAAGAGTCTCGACGAGAGCGTTCTCTACGTCGAATTCAGCAGGGTAACGACTCGTAAGAGCGTTACTTAAATAAGTAGATCCAACCAACAGAAGGATAGATCGCCATGTCTGATATGAAGCATGACGTAGATGCACTGGAAACTCAAGAATGGCTACAAGCGCTTGAGTCAGTTGTACGTGAAGAAGGTCTAGAGCGTGCTCAATTCCTATTAGAGCAAGTTCTAGATAAAGCACGTCTAGACGGTGTTGATATGCCAACAGGTATCACAACTAACTACATCAACACGATTCCTGCAGACCAAGAACCAGCATACCCAGGTGACACAACACTTGAGCGTCGTATTCGCTCAATTATTCGTTGGAACGCTATCATGATCGTTCTACGTGCATCTAAGAAAGACCTAGAGCTAGGCGGCCACATGGCGTCTTTCCAGTCTTCTGCTGCGTTCTACGAGACATGTTTCAACCACTTCTTCCGTGCACCAAACGAGAAGGATGGTGGCGACCTAGTTTACTACCAAGGTCACATTTCACCAGGTATCTACTCACGTGCATTCGTTGAAGGTCGTCTAACTGAAGAGCAGCTAGACAACTTCCGTCAAGAAGTAGACGGCAAAGGTATTCCTTCATACCCGCACCCTAAACTGATGCCTGAATTCTGGCAGTTCCCGACAGTATCGATGGGCCTAGGTCCAATCGCTTCTATCTACCAAGCTCGTTTCCTTAAGTACCTAGAAGGCCGTGGTCTTAAAGATACTTCAGAGCAGCGCGTTTACGCGTTCCTAGGTGACGGTGAGATGGATGAGCCAGAATCACGTGGTGCTATCTCTTTTGCTGCGCGTGAGAAACTAGATAACCTATGCTTCCTAATCAACTGTAACCTACAGCGTCTAGATGGCCCTGTAATGGGTAACGGTAAGATCATTCAAGAACTTGAAGGTCTGTTCAAAGGTGCTGGTTGGAACGTAGTGAAAGTAATCTGGGGTAACAACTGGGATTCACTACTAGCTAAAGATACGACTGGTAAGCTTCTACAGCTTATGAATGAAACGATCGACGGCGACTACCAAACATTCAAATCAAAAGATGGCGCGTACGTACGTGAGCACTTCTTTGGTAAGTACCCAGAGACAGCTGCACTTGTTGCTGACATGACTGATGACGAAATCTTCGCACTTAAGCGTGGTGGTCACGAGTCTTCTAAGCTATACGCGGCATACAAAAACGCGGCAGAAACTAAAGGTCGTCCAACAGTAATCCTAGCTAAGACTGTTAAAGGTTACGGCATGGGTGAAGCGGCTGAAGGTAAGAACATCGCGCACCAAGTTAAGAAGATGGACATGACTCACGTACTACACCTACGTGATCGTCTAGGTCTTCAAGACATCCTAACTGACGAAGCAGTGAAAGAACTTCCGTACCTGAAACTTGAAGAAGGTTCAAAAGAGTACGAATACCTACACGCTCGTCGTAAAGCGCTACACGGCTACACGCCACAGCGTCTACCAAAATTCACTCAAGAATTCATCGTTCCTGAGCTAGAAGAATTCAAGCCACTACTAGAAGAACAGAAGCGTGATATCTCTTCTACTATGGCATTCGTACGTGCACTAAACGTTCTACTTAAGAACAAGAACATTGGTAAGAACATCGTTCCTATCATTGCTGACGAAGCACGTACATTCGGTATGGAAGGTCTGTTCCGTCAAATCGGTATCTACAACCCGCACGGCCAAACATACACACCAGAAGACCGTGGCGTTGTTTCTTACTACAAAGAAGCGACTTCAGGTCAGGTTCTACAAGAAGGTATCAACGAGCTAGGTGCTATGTCTTCATGGGTTGCTGCTGCGACTTCATACTCGACAAACGACCTACCAATGATTCCGTTCTACATCTACTACTCAATGTTCGGCTTCCAACGTGTTGGCGACATGGCGTGGATGGCTGGTGACCAACAAGCACGTGGTTTCCTACTAGGTGCAACTGCGGGTCGTACAACGTTGAACGGTGAAGGTCTACAGCACGAAGACGGCCACTCGCACATTTTGGCGGGTACGGTTCCTAACTGTATTTCTTACGACCCAACGTTCGCGTACGAAGTAGCTGTAATCATGCAAGACGGTATCCGTCGCATGTACGGTCCAGAACAAGAAAACGTGTTCTACTACCTAACGCTAATGAACGAAAACTACGCAATGCCAGCAATGCCAGAAGGCGCTGAAGAAGGCATCCGTAAAGGTATCTACAAGCTAGAAACTTACACGGGCGACAAAGCGAAAGTTCAGCTAATGAGTTCTGGTACTATCATGAATGAAGTACGTAAAGCAGCTCAAATCCTAAGCGAAGATTACGGTGTTGCTTCTGATGTTTACTCTGTAACGTCATTCAACGAACTAACTCGCGATGGCCAAGATGCAGAGCGTTTCAACATGCTTCACCCAGAAGCGGAAGCGAAAGTACCTTACATCCAAACAGTAATGGGTACTGAACCTGCTATCGCAGCAACTGACTACATGAAGAACTACGCAGAGCAGGTTCGTGCATACATTCCTGCTGAGTCTTTCAAAGTTCTTGGTACTGATGGCTTCGGTCGTTCAGACAGCCGTGAAAACCTACGTCGTCACTTCGAAGTGAACGCAGGTTACGTAGTAGTAGCAGCGCTAACTGAACTAGCGAAACGTGGCGAAGTTGAGAAATCTGTAGTTGCAGAAGCAATTAAGAAATTCGACATCGACACAGAGAAAACAAACCCGCTATACGCTTAATTAAGAAGGTAGATAAGAAATGGCAATCGAAATTAATGTACCAGACATCGGTGCGGATGAGGTTGAAGTTACTGAGATTCTTGTAAGCGTTGGCGACAAGGTTGAAGAAGAGCAGTCTCTGATCACAGTTGAAGGCGATAAAGCTTCTATGGAAGTTCCTGCTTCTCAAGCGGGTATCGTTAAAGAAATCAAAGTTGCAGAAGGCGACAAGGTTTCTACTGGTTCTCTAATCATGATTTTCGAAGCCGAGGGTGCAGCTGACGCTGCACCTGCTCCTGCGGCAGAAGCAGCTCCAGCAGCAGCTCCAGCTCCAGCAGCAGCGGCAGAACTAAAAGAAGTTCACGTACCAGACATCGGTGGTGATGAAGTAGAAGTTACTGAAATCATGGTTGCCGTTGGCGACAGCATCGAAGAAGAGCAATCTCTTCTAACTGTTGAAGGCGACAAAGCTTCTATGGAAGTTCCAGCGCCATTCGCAGGTACTCTAAAAGAGATCAAAGTTGCAGCAGGCGATAAAGTATCGACTGGCTCACTTATCATGGTATTCGAAACAGCAGGTTCAGGCGCTCCAGCAGCACCAGCGGCAGCTGAAGCTCCTGCGGCAGCAGCTCCAGCAGCGTCTGCGGCAAAAGAAGTGAACGTTCCAGATATCGGCGGCGACGAAGTTGAAGTTACTGAGATCATGGTTGCGGTTGGCGACACAGTGGAAGAAGAGCAATCTCTAATCACTGTTGAAGGTGACAAAGCTTCTATGGAAGTTCCTGCACCATTCGCTGGCACAGTTAAAGAAATCAAGATTGCAGCTGGCGACAAAGTGTCTACTGGCTCACTAATCATGGTATTCGAAGTGGCGGGTGCAGCACCTGCTCCTGCAGCAGCTCCAGTTCCAGCTCAAGCGGCAGCACCTGCAGCTCCGGCTCCTAAAGCAGAAGCTCCGGCGGCAGCAGCTCCAGCAGCGACTGGCGATTTCAAAGAAAACGATGAGTACGCTCACGCGTCTCCAGTTGTTCGTCGTCTAGCGCGTGAATTTGGCGTTAATCTTTCTAAGGTTAAAGGTTCTGGTCGTAAGAGCCGTATCCTAAAAGAAGACGTTCAAGCTTACGTGAAAGATGCACTTAAGCGTCTTGAGTCTGGCGCAGGTGCAGCAGCATCTGGCAAAGGCGACGGCGCGGCTCTTGGTCTACTACCATGGCCAAAAGTGGACTTCAGCAAGTTTGGTGAGACAGAAGTTCAACCGCTATCTCGCATTAAGAAGATCTCTGGCGCAAACCTACACCGTAACTGGGTAATGATCCCGCACGTTACACAGTGGGATAACGCAGACATCACGGCTCTTGAAGCATTCCGTAAAGAGCAAAACGCGATTGAAGCGAAGAAAGACACTGGCATGAAGATCACACCACTTGTGTTCATCATGAAAGCGGTAGCTAAAGCGCTTGAAGCGTTCCCAGCGTTCAACTCTTCTCTATCAGAAGACGGTGAGAGCCTAATTCTGAAGAAATACGTGAATGTTGGTATCGCGGTAGATACACCAAACGGTCTAGTTGTTCCTGTATTTAAAGACGTGAACAAGAAAGGCATCTACGAGCTATCTGAAGAGCTAATGGCGGTTTCTAAGAAAGCACGTGCTGGTAAGCTAACTGCGGCTGACATGCAAGGTGGCTGTTTCACTATCTCTAGCCTAGGCGGTATCGGCGGTACAGCGTTTACTCCAATCGTAAACGCACCCGAAGTTGGTATCCTAGGTGTGTCTAAGTCAGAAATGAAACCGGTATGGAACGGTAAAGAGTTCGAACCGCGTCTACAACTTCCACTGTCTCTATCATACGACCACCGTGTGATCGATGGTGCTGAAGGTGCGCGCTTCATCACTTACCTAAACTCATGTCTATCTGACATTCGTCGTCTAGTTCTGTAATAGAAATTAGATGAATGAGAGGCGGCAACTTAGCCGCCTCTGCTAATCATAATTACCGACAATTTGGTTATCAGCCTTGCTTCGTTCAGGGTTTTCACAATCGAATTGTTGTCTAGCTCACAGGCTAAATTGATTTACTTTTCACACCATTAACATCTCTGTAAACTGTTAGCGGTCTGAAAATAACTGTTTAAAACAAATCTCTCTTAAACATAAAAAATCGATACCCACTCAGCCTGTTAGGGATAATGACTACAAGAGGTCAAAATGAGCAAAGAAATTAAAGCCCAAGTTGTTGTACTTGGTTCTGGTCCTGCTGGTTACTCCGCTGCATTCCGTTGTGCGGACTTAGGTCTTGAAACTGTACTAGTTGAACGTTACAGCACGCTTGGCGGTGTATGTCTGAACGTGGGTTGTATCCCATCTAAAGCACTGCTTCACGTTTCTAAAGTAATTGAAGAAGCGAAAGCGATGGCTGACCACGGCGTTGTGTTCGGTGAGCCTCAAACAGACATCAGCAAAATCCGCATCTGGAAAGAAAAAGTTGTTAACCAACTAACTGGCGGCCTAAGCGGTATGGCTAAGATGCGTAACGTAACAGTAGTTAACGGTTACGGTAAGTTCACTGGCCCTAACTCTATCCTTGTAGAAGGCGAAGGTGAGCCAACAGTTGTTAACTTTGACAACGCAATCGTTGCGGCTGGTTCTCGTCCAATCAAACTGCCATTTATCCCGCATGAAGACCCACGTATTTGGGACTCTACTGACGCTCTTGAACTAAAAGAAGTGCCAGAAAAACTGCTTATCATGGGCGGTGGTATCATCGGTCTAGAAATGGGTACGGTTTACCACTCTCTAGGTTCTAAAGTTGAAGTTGTTGAAATGTTTGACCAGGTAATTCCTGCAGCAGACAAAGATATCGTGAAAGTATTTACTAAGCGTATCAAAGACAAGTTCAAGCTAATGCTAGAAACGAAAGTAACAGCAGTTGAAGCAAAAGAAGACGGTATCTACGTTTCAATGGAAGGCAAGAAAGCGCCAGCTGAAGCTGAGCGTTACGATGCGGTTCTAGTTGCTATCGGTCGTGTACCAAATGGTAAGCTAATCGACGGTGAAAAAGCGGGTCTAGAAATTGACGAGCGCGGCTTCATCAACGTTGATAAGCAAATGCGTACTAACGTTCCTCACATCTTCGCGATCGGTGATATCGTTGGTCAACCAATGCTTGCTCACAAAGGTGTGCATGAAGGTCACGTAGCTGCTGAAGTTATCTCTGGTAAGAAGCACTACTTCGACCCTAAAGTTATCCCTTCAATTGCGTACACTGAGCCAGAAGTGGCTTGGGTTGGTAAGACTGAAAAAGAAGCGAAAGAAGAAGGCATCAAGTACGAAGTAGCAACATTCCCATGGGCAGCATCAGGTCGTGCAATCGCATCTGACTGTGCAGACGGTATGACTAAGCTAATCTTCGACAAAGAAACTCACCGCGTAATCGGTGGTGCTATCGTTGGTACTAACGGTGGTGAACTACTTGGTGAAATCGGCCTTGCAATTGAGATGGGCTGTGATGCAGAAGATATCGCTCTGACTATCCACGCTCACCCAACTCTACACGAGTCTGTAGGTCTAGCTGCTGAAGTATTTGAAGGTTCAATCACTGACCTGCCAAACAAAAAAGCAGTTAAGAAGAAGTAAGCTTTTTCTGACTGAATGATAGAAGCCGCTGCATTGCAGCGGTTTTTTTATGCTTGTTATATAGGAATATAAATGTGTGCTTAGCAGACAATAAAAAGCCCACCAAACGGTGGGCTGACATATATTACGAGCTAAGCTTTAGTGTTCACGGTTGTAAATGCAAAGCATATCTAAGTATGAATTCACTAGATGTTTCAGCTCCGCTTCACCTTTAGCGCGGTTCGCTTGGACAAACAGTGAGTAACAAATACCGTGGAACAGGTTTGCCAAGTGTTCTGAATCGTGCTGGTCACACACCTCACCGCGTTCAATTGCTTTAATGAACATGTTTTGTACCAGCAACTGGTTAGTACGGTTAGTTGAAACAAACAATGGCCATACTTCATCACGTGTTGAAGCACTCCACTCGAACCATACTTTTAGCCAGTGACAGTCTTGGCTGACAAGCTCGATCATCGCATTAGTAATATTGGCGATGTTTTCACGTGCATGTAAGTCTAGGTCTATGTTATCCGATAGGAAGTTTGAGAACTGACGTACGACGTGATTGAGAACTTCATCCACCAAGTCTTCGCGTGTAGGGAAGTAGTTAAAAACAGTCGCCACAGAGACTTGAGCAATTTCTGCGATATCTGCGTGACCACCACGACCGATGCCGCGGCGCGCAAATACTTCCAATGCGATTTCCATTAACTGTTGCTTACGCTTAATTGGAGAAAGCCTAGTTCTAGGTCTCTTTGCAATTGAGTCCATATCCATTTTCCTTGCCATTTGAGTTGATATTGGGGGTAACCCCCTAATTGATTATTTTAATAGTTGCTTAAAGCAGTGATGAGTGTAATGGTGCATATGCACAAGGTCAACATCTGTAGAACAATTTATATACAGTAATGTCATTATTATTGATAAATTTAGCTATGAACTTTATAAAACTAAGACCTTCTTCCAAGATTTTTTGGCAACAGGATGCGACTTTCAACCCAATGAACGTGGTGATACACTACACGCCGTAAGATTAGGTGATCGTTTGCGTGCGACTTACCTCAACCCACAAATTTAGATTGAGCACAGTATGAAACATACAATAGAAGTCATGATTTCTGAGCAAGAAGTTCAGGAGCGAGTTCGTGAATTAGGCAAACAAATTACAGAGCGTTATCAAGGTAGTGAAGATCTTGTGTTGGTAGGCTTATTGCGTGGCTCATTTGTATTTATGGCAGACTTGGCACGTGCTATCGAACTGACTCACCAAGTTGATTTTATGACTGCGTCAAGCTACGGCAATACGATGGAAAGCTCACGTGACGTTCGTATCTTGAAAGATTTGGATGATGACATCAAAGGTAAAGACATTCTGCTTGTTGAAGACATCATTGACACTGGTAACACACTAAATAAAATCCGTGAGATTCTTTCGCTACGTGAGCCGAAGTCTATCGCTATTTGTACGCTCCTAGATAAGCCATCTCGTCGTGAAGTGAATGTTCCTGTGGATTGGATTGGTTTCGAAATTCCAGATGAATTTGTCGTTGGGGTGGGTATTGATTACGCGCAGAAATACCGCCACTTACCATACATCGGTAAAGTTGTACCTCAAGAATAATCATTGAGAGCAGCATTAAAAATATAAAAAAAACGCCCATCTAAGATGGGCGTTTTTTGTTCAACTTTTAGATATGACTTAGCGACAAAGCAGCTTGTTATCTGTATTTAGAATCGTCGAAAGAGCTTTCTGGTAAGACGCTTCTACGGTTTCCTTAGAGTTAGAACGAATGCCTAAGTACTCTAAGCGACCATCTTCAATTCCGTATACCACACCATGAATTTCAACATCTTGTCCACGCTCCCAAGCGTTTTGCAGGATGGTTGAGTTACCCAAGTTGTACACTTGCTCTGCAACATTAAGCTCGCCTAGTTTATCCGCTCGATCTTGTTGCGGCATTTGATCTAGGTAAGTGCGGTGTTTGAAATAGATATCTCTGATATGTAACAGCCAATTATTAATAAGACCTAGCTTAGGGTTATCAATGGCTGCATTTACGCCACCACATCCATAGTGTCCACAGACAATGATGTGTTTAACCTTAAGAACGTCTACGGCGTACTGGACGACGGATAGACAGTTGAGATCAGTATGGATAACTTGGTTTGCAACATTCCGATGAACAAAGAGTTCACCTGAGTATAGTCCGGTTAGTCGCTCGGCAGGGACGCGGCTATCAGAGCAGCCAATCCAAAGAAAATCAGGCTTTTGCCCCTCAGCGAGTTTTGCGAAGTATTCAGGTCGATCAGATTTGATCTCTTGAGACCATTTCGAATTGTTTTCAAATAACTGTTTTATTTCCGGCATTTTGCAAACTACTTCCCTTAAAAGACAAAATCGCTGCCGCTGTTTGTGTGCACATGCAAGCGATCAGTGTTGTAACTATACACAATGTTACAATTTCGATCTCGTTAAATATTCGTCAGATAGGACTCATCTGACTAGTTTTCATTAAGAAAAAAGTAAAATCTGGTGAAACTATTTGTGGTGTGAATTTAGCCTTAATCTATTTATGGTTTAAATTTTCGCCTAGCTCGTTAAAGTAGTGATATTTTACTTTTTAAAATTGAATGCAGGGAAAATCAGCAGTGTTCGGTAGTCGTTTTGAAGATATCAATTTCAAAGGGGATGTATTTGGCGGGGTAACCACGGCGATTATCTCTCTCCCTCTGGCGTTAGCGTTTGGTGTTGCATCCGGAGCCGGTGCTGAGGCCGGCCTTTGGGGAGCAATAATGGTCGGTTTGTTTGCCTCGTTATTTGGTGGTTCTAATACGTTAATATCAGAACCGACAGGGCCAATGACGGTAATCATGACCGCAGTATTAACCAGTATGATGGCGAAATACCCAGAAACGGGCATGGCTATGACTTTCACGGTTGTCATGATGGCTGGCGCGTTCCAAATCCTATTGGGGACGTTAAAACTGGGTAAATACGTTACCTTAATGCCTTATAGCGTTATTTCCGGGTTTATGTCTGGCATTGGTGTGATTCTTATCATTCTGCAGTTATCGCCTTTGATGGGGCATGCTGCGCCTTCAGGGGGAGTACTCGGAACGTTATCTGCTTTGCCGGAGACCATTTCTAACCTTAAGTTCAGTGAGTTGTTTTTGGGACTACTGACTTTGGGGATTCTTTTTTTCTTCCCTAAGCAATATCGTAAATACGTTCCTGCACAGCTCGTGGCATTGGTCGCGGTGACTTTATTGTCTGTGATTCTCTTTGATACAGAAGATATTCGTCGTATCGGTGAAATTCCTGCTGGGTTACCTTCTCTCGTCGCCCCTTATATTGACACAGATATGTTTGTCGAGATGGTCATTGATGCATTAGTGCTCGGCACATTAGGTTGTATTGATACTTTGTTAACGGCGGTTATCGGTGACTCATTAACTCGTAAAGAACACGACTCAGATAAAGAGCTGCGAGGTCAAGGGTTAGCTAACATGATCTCAGGCTTGTTTGGTGCGCTGCCGGGGGCGGGGGCTACCATGGGGACGGTAACGAATATCCAAGTTGGGGCTCGTTCGCCATTATCTGGTGTGATTCGTGCACTAATGTTGGCGTTGGTTGTACTGGTTGCTGGCGGATTAACAGAGCCAATCCCGATGGCTGTGTTAGCAGGCATTGCGGTGTATGTTGGCTTTAACATCCTAGACTGGAGCTTTATTCAGAGGGCACATAAGGTAAGCTTTTCCGGAATGGCGGTGATGTATGGCGTTATGTTGCTTACAGTATTCGTTGATCTTATCGTTGCGGTGGGTTTAGGCGTCTTTATCTCGAACATTATCATCATCGAGCGTTTGAGCCGAGAGCAGGCGCGACAAGTAAAAGCGATCAGCGACGCGGATGAAGATGATGTGCCGCTGACTGACAGCGAGCGTGGTTTGTTGGATCGTGCTAATGGTAAAGTGCTGTTCTTTTATCTTTCCGGTCCGATGATCTTTAGTGTTTCTAAAGCCATTTCACGTCAGCACTCTAGTATTTCGGACTATGACGTGATGATTCTCGATCTTACGGATGTACCAATGATTGATGTGACCGTCGGTTTGGCGTTAGAGAATGCGATTAAGGATGCTCTCGATGCCAATTGTGCCGTGTATTTATTATGCCCGAATGAGCGAACACGAGAACAGCTAGAGAAATTCCATGTGATTGACCTTGTGCCTGATGAAAATATGTACCAATTCCGTTACGAAGCATTGAATGCGGCGGTGGCACATGTTGAGGCAGACCAGTATCAGCGCATAACGGCGTAATCATTCTGACAGTTAAAAACGCAACAGTGTCCTGTTGCGTTTTTTTATGCTCTATTTTGTCTTACTCAGAGATAACCTTTACGAGGTAAGGGTTATATTTCCAATATTATCGAAAGGTTTATTTGTAATCATCGTTATTCAACGATAAACTGATGGACCTCCAATACGATACCCAAGGCGATTTTGTAGTAAACCGCTGCTAAATATGAGTCGGTATTAGTAATCACAAACAAACGGCAATCAAGACCTTATGTACGCATTAGAAATTGAACAACTGCGCAAGACGTATGCAGGTGGCTTTGAGGCGTTAAAAGGTATAAGTCTCCAAGTGAAAAAGGGTGACTTCTACGCGCTTCTGGGTCCCAATGGTGCAGGAAAATCGACCACGATTGGCATCATTTCCTCCTTAGTGAATAAAACCTCCGGAACGACGAAAGTTTTCGGTTATGACATTGATACCGACCTCGAATTGGCCAAGCAGAATTTAGGCTTGGTGCCACAAGAGTTCAACTTCAACCAGTTTGAAACCGTTGAGCAAATTGTGATGCAGCAAGCTGGCTATTACGGTGTGTCTAAAGTGTTAGCCAAAGAAAGAGCAGAAAAATACCTGAAAAAATTGGATTTATGGGAAAAACGCCAAGAGCGTGCTCGTAACCTATCCGGTGGGATGAAGCGTCGTTTAATGATCGCAAGAGCTTTGATGCACGAGCCGCAATTACTCATTTTAGATGAACCAACGGCTGGAGTGGATATTGAACTACGCCGCTCAATGTGGGGGTTTCTGAAAGAGATCAACCAAGAGCAAGGAATTACGATTATTTTAACGACACACTACCTAGAAGAAGCGGAGATGCTGTGTCGAAATATCGGCATTATTAATCGTGGTGAGCTGATTGAAAATACCACCATGAAGGCGTTACTAGGTAAGCTAAGCGTCGAGACATTTATCTTGGATATTGAGTCAGAAGTCGAGGTGCCTGAGCTTGAAGGTGTTAATCGACAAAGTATTGTTGATGGCTCTTTAGAGATAGAACTAGATAAAAGCCAAGGATTGAATTCGGTATTCAGTCAGTTAACAGAGCATGGCATTAAAGTTCTCTCAATGCGTAACAAAGCCAACCGACTTGAAGAGTTGTTTGTCAGCATTGTAAGAGAGGGGAGTAATTAAATGTACGGTTTATATTGGACGGCATTTCGCAGCTTGCTGAGCAAAGAAGTCACTCGTTTTACACGTATTTGGGTGCAAACCTTAGTGCCGCCAGCCATTACGATGACGTTGTACTTCATCATTTTCGGCAATCTTATTGGCTCTCGAATTGGTGAGATGAGCGGCTTTAGTTACATGGAGTACATTGTTCCAGGTTTGATCATGATGTCGGTGATCACCAACTCATACTCGAATGTTGCGTCTTCATTCTTTAGTGCAAAGCTACAGAAGAATATTGAAGAACTGCTGGTGGCACCGGTACCAAACTATGTGATTATTGCTGGCTATGTGATGGGCGGCGTGACTCGAGGTTTGTTGGTCGGTGCAATTGTTACTTGTGTGTCACTTTTGTTCGTTGATTTGCAAGTGGAGCACTGGGGCATTATTGTCGCGACTGTCTTCATGACGTCGGTGGTATTTGCTCTCGGTGGCTTGATCAATGCGGTTTACGCAAAAACATTTGATGATATTTCGATCATCCCTACGTTTGTATTGACTCCTCTAACTTACTTGGGAGGTGTCTTTTATTCGATTAGTCTTCTGCCTGAATTTTGGCAAGGCGTTTCTAAGATCAACCCAATCGTCTACATGGTGAATGCGTTCCGTTACGGCTTTTTAGGTGTCTCGGATGTAGGCATTATCACTTCATTTAGTGTACTTGCAGTGTTTGTTGTTGCACTGTATGCCATTGCGCATTATCTAGTAACCAAAGGGATTGGGCTAAGAAGCTAAGCCATTCTCATAAAGCAAAGAGCGGCGATTCACGCTGCTCTTTCGCATGCATAACAATACATACCCATACAATTTTTCGGTTTTTATCATGGTAGGTTTCAATCATTTGTAATAAATGAGTGATCCTATGAATATTGTCCCGCCGCCGCCTTTCTCCTATCAGTTACTTAAGCCCAAATATTGGTCTGTATGGCTGGCATTTGGATCTTTAGCGATTCTTGTTAATGTACTGCCATACGTAGTATTGCGAATCTTAGGTAGAAGCATCGGCTGTATTGCGATGCATGTAATGAAGCGCCGATACAAGATCGCTCTGCGTAATCTCCAGCTGTGTTTCCCTGATTTTACGGATTGGCAATGTAAGGACGTAGTACGAAAAAACTTTCAATATACTGGAATGGCGATCATCGAAACCGGTATCGCTTGGTTTTGGCCAGATTGGCGGATACGTCGGATAACCTCTATTGTTGGAAAAGATCGTTTACTCGCTGAGGAAAAGAATGGACGTGGTGTGTTGGTGGTGTGCAGTCACCATTTAAACTTGGAGATAACCGCTCGTATTTTTAGCCAGTTTGCCCAAGGTTATGGCGTTTATCGCCCAAATTCGAATCCTGCTTATGAGTTTATTCAACATCGAGGTCGAACTCGTTTTGGACATCAAATGATTGATCGAAAAGACGTGAAATCAATGCTCAAAGTTCTGAAGAATGGTCATCGACTTTGGTATTTGCCCGACCATGATTATGGCGTTAGCCATTCTGTTTTTGCGCCGTTTTTTGCTGTTGAACAAGCGGCGAGTACCGTTGGGTCTAGTGTTCTCATTGATGCAACAAAGTGCGCGGTTATATCTGGCGTTACAGTGAGTAAAAATCACCATTACACGCTGTACATTGGAAAAGACATTAGCGAGCGTTTCGAGAGACGTAATGCGGTTAAAGCGGCAAGCATCTTGAACCAAGAGCTTGAGAAAATGATAAAACGTGATATTCCAGCGTGGATGTGGCTGCACAAGCGGTTTAAAACTCGCCCTGAAGGGTTAGATTGCGTCTATACGTAGAGTATAAAAAAGGTCGACTAAGAGTCGACCTTTTTACTTTTATGACTCAGAGCTTACTCTGCGCTCTCTGAGTTTGTATTGTTAGATTCAGCTTCTTCCTTCGCTTCGACAACCATATCTACCGTTTGGTTATCGATAAGACGAGCTTTGCCTAGGAACGCAGACATCAGAATGACAGCTTGTGTCGTTTCTGGTGTGATCACTTGTAATGTACGAGCATCACGAATGAAGATCTCATCAGGGTGCAGACCTGCAGCTCGAAGTTGGTCGCTTGCATCTTCGATGATCGATGCGTAGTCATCGCGGCCACCGCGAATGGCACTGCTGATCCAACGCATTGTACGAGCAAGTACAGGCGCACGTTGACGCTCGTCCAGCGTAAGCAAGCCATTGCGTGAACTCATTGCTAAACCGTCCATTTCACGTACGGTTGGTACACCGATGATTTCAATGTCCATTGCTAGGTCATCAACCATCTTGCGGATAACAGCAAGTTGTTGGAAGTCCTTCTCGCCGAAGCACGCGACATCCGGTTGTACGATGTTAAACAGCTTATTCACTATCGTCGTCACGCCACGGAAATGACCTGGTCGAGACGCGCCTTCGAGAATTGTTGATAGGCCAGGGACATCGACGAAGGTTTGCTTATCCAGACCTTCAGGGTAGATAACTTCTGGTGTTGGCGTAAATACCACATCGACCCCTTCAGAGGTTAACTTGCTTAAGTCTTCCTCTAGCGTGCGTGGGTAATTATTTAAATCGTCTGCACGATCAAACTGCATCGGATTAACAAAGATGCTTACGACAACGATATCAGCGTATTCGCGTGCTTTACGCACTAAAGTTAAGTGGCCTTCGTGAAGGTTGCCCATGGTAGGGACAAACGCCACTTTACGACCTTCACGTTTAAAGGTTTTAAGGTGTTCACGAACTGCTGAGATTTCCGCAAAAGTTTGCATGCATTTATCCTCTAGGCAATGGTATGAGCGTCGTCTGGGAATACACCGTTGGCTACATCTTCAATGTATTTAGTAACGGCTTTGCGCATATCACCTGTTTCAGCAAGAAAGTTTTTGGAGAATTTCGGCATGTAGTTGGCAGAAATACCAAACATATCATGCATTACGAGAATCTGGCCATCTGTTACGTTACCTGCACCAATACCGATAACAGGAACGTCAAGCACTTGCGTAATACGTTCAGCAAGCTCAGCTGGTACGCATTCTAGTAAGACGATTTGAGCGCCTGCTTTTTGTAGCGCTAATGCGTCTTTTACCATGCGGTCTGCTTTTTCTTGATCGCGACCTTGGATTTTGTAACCACCAAAAATATTAACAGCTTGAGGAGTTAAACCAAGATGAGCACAAACTGGAACTGATCGTTCAGTGAGCATTTTCACCGTGTCGACAAGCCAGTCACCACCTTCAATTTTTACCATATTGGCACCAGCACGCATCAGTTTAGCCGCATTTTCGCAAGCTTGCTCTGGCGTGGTGTAGCTCATGAATGGCATGTCTGCCATCAACAAACAATTTGGGCTACCAGCGCGTACGCAACGAGTATGGTAAGCGATATCATCGACCGTTACTGGTAGAGTATCGTTGTGACCTTGCAAAACCATACCTAGAGAATCACCGACAAGAAGTACTGGCATTTCTTGGCTTTCAAACAGTTGGGCAAAGCTCGCATCATAAGCGGTTGAAGTAGCAAATTTACGACCTTCTTGCTTCCACTTGATTAGGTCGTTGATGGTCATTTTTTTCATGGTTTTATCCTTACTAGGAGTTGGCTATGACTGCCAGATACTGAGGCCGTTTCTATCTACTTGTTCCAGTAGTTTAGAGACCTCGGTCCCATCAGGGAGTTGTAAATTTGGTGCAATTTCCGCAAGAGGGTAGAGTACGAATTCACGCTCTTTCATTCCATAATGAGGAACGATCAGCCTCTCGGAATTAATCACCTCATTGCCATAAAGCACAATGTCGAGGTCCAAGGTTCTTGGTCCCCAGCGTTCGTCTTTACGGACACGCCCTTGTTCTTGCTCTATAGCTTGTGTGCAATTGAGCAATTCAATAGGCGTCAAACTGGTGTTAATAGACACAACCGCATTGATGTAATCCGGTTGGTTTTGTGGCCCCATTGGCGTGCTGCTGTATAGCGAAGAAGCTTGAACAAACTCTGATTTAGGCAGCGTTTTTAATGCTTCAATCGCTTGCTTCGCTTGGCTGACAGGATCAGCCAAGTTACTGCCTACCGCAATGTACGCTGTAATCATGATTTGGGCTTACTCTTTTTCTTGCGATAAGTTTTACGGCGGCGCTGGCCTGTTTTCGGTGATTGACCGTCTAAGTCGGCAGCCATTGCTTGACGCATTTCTCGGCCTGCATTTTGAAAAGTTTCCCACCACTTGGCAAGCTTCTGAGTGTCACCACCTTCAATTTCACCGCGCATTTCAAGAAAATCAAAGCCAGCTCTAAATTTATTGAGCTCCATAAGACGGAATGCACGTTTACCGTTACGTCGTGGAAGACGAAGCTGTAACTGCCAAATCTCGCGAATGGTTGCGGTGTGGCGTCTTGGAATGGCAATTGTGCGAACTTGCTCGTCAAGAATGATGTTGCTCGCTTCCATAATGGCGTCGTAATGGCCTAAGTTGCGCTCTTCCATCAGTTCATCGGCTTTCGCACACAGTGGGTACCACAGCATTGCAGCAAACATAAATGCTGGATTGATGCGTTTCCCATCTTCGATGCGCATGTCGGTAGAATCTAGGACAAGATCCAACATCTGCTCAGTGTGAGAGGAGTAATCTTCTGTAAAGTGCGCTGCAATCGTCGGGAATAGTTGCTGGAATAGGTTGTACTCACGCAGTAGGTGGTAGGTTTCTAAGCCATGACCGGATTGCAATAATTTGAGTGACTCTTCAAAAAGACGCGCTGACGGAATGTCACCGAGCAACGGTGCCATGTGTTCGATTGGCGCTGCGGTGTCTTCTTCAATATCAAAGTCTAGTTTTACCGCGAAACGAACCGCACGCAGCATGCGCACAGGGTCTTCACGGTAGCGTGTTTCTGGATCACCAATCAGTCGAATTAGGCGATCTTCTAAATCTTCAATACCACGTGCGTAGTCGTGAATCGAGTAATCTGCGATGTTGTAGTACATCGAGTTAATCGTGAAATCACGGCGCTCAGCATCTTCATCGATGGTGCCGTAGACGTTGTCACGCAGCAGCATACCCTCTTTTGATTGCTGAGAAATGCTCTTATTCTTTTGCTCTTGGTGGTGACCACGGAATGTCGCAACCTCAATGATGTCTCGGCCAAACATAATATGAGCCAAGCGGAAGCGGCGACCAATCAAACGGCAGTTACGAAATAGCTGTTTGATCTGTTCCGGCGTTGCGTTGGTCGCAATGTCAAAATCTTTTGGTTTTTGTCCAAGCAGTAAGTCTCGAACCCCGCCACCCACAAGAAAAGCATCGAAACCAGCACCATTTAGGCGGTACAGTACCTTCAGCGCATTATCACTGATCTGCTTACGCGAAATGTTGTGCTCTTCACGAGTTATTACATTGAGAGCGAGCTCTGGAATTGTGGCAGGTTCGCTTGGTGTATAGTCGTTTGTATTCATGTGCATCTGGCAATAACTGGGTTTAATCCAATCTTGCTTTGGTTAGTTTTATACGCCTCTAGGGCCTAATTTGCGGCTAATGATAGCCTACACAATGCCATTTGAGAATCACGGTGTGATCTCGATCTCTGCTGGAAGCTGTTCCAAGCGCCAGTTTTCGCAGCCCCAACGAAGAATATCTTCTATGTTGGCCGCCCTTACGGTTTCAGGTATCTCGAAACCTAAAAATGTCATGGCGCGCAATAGAGTAGGTTTTGGTGTATCTATATCAATAGCCGTCGCGTGATTTTGTTTCGACAATTTATTGCCGTTGTTGTCCATCGCCAATGGTAAATGCAAGTAGCTAACTTCAGGCTGACCAAGTATTTGGTACAGGCTAATTTGACGCCCTGTCGGCTCGATTAAGTCTGCACCTCGCACGACTTCTGTGACGCCTTGGTCGATGTCGTCCAATACTACCGCAAGATTATAAGCAAATAATCCATCTCGACGTTTAATAATGAAATCTTCATTAACGAGTTGCTCTGGAATAGTAATGGTTCCCCGCTTTTGGTCGAGGAAATGAGCGACAGGCTTGGTCATTTTTAGGCGAATCGCGCCGTCTTTCAAGTTTTTATCGCGGCAAGTGCCAGGATAAAAACCGCCATGCTCTTTAATTTGCTTACGAGTACATTGGCAATAATAGGCTTCCCCATTTTCGAGCCATTTGTTTATTTGAGCTTGGTAAAGGTCGTGACGTTCGCTCTGGTATACCACTTCTCCATCCCAATGCAGCTGATAGGCCTTGAGTGCCTCCAGGATAAGTTGCGCTGCACCTGGCATTTCTCTTGGTGGGTCTAAGTCCTCAATACGTACTAACCAAGCTCCGTTTTGTGCTTTCGCTTGAAAATAACTGCCAAGAGCGGCAATCAGTGAACCAAAATGCAGTGGACCAGAAGGAGATGGGGCGAATCGACCTACATAGCGTGTCATGCGTGTATCTCGAATTTAGTAAACAAATAGGGTGCGAAGATAGCCAAAACAAAAAGGGAGCCTGAGCTCCCTTCAACAATCATAATGCTGGGTGATTAACCTTGCATTTGCTTCTCTTTGATTTCTGCAAGTGTTTTACAGTCAATACAAAGGTCAGCGGTTGGACGTGCTTCAAGACGGCGAACGCCAATCTCTACGCCACAAGACTCACAGAAGCCAAAATCGTCTTCTTTGATTTTATCCAAAGTCTTTTCAATCTTCTTGATCAAACGGCGTTCGCGGTCACGGTTACGCAGTTCTAGGCTGAACTCTTCCTCTTGAGAGGCGCGGTCAACTGGATCTGGGAAGTTTGCTGCTTCGTCCTGCATGTGGTGAACAGTACGATCCACTTCAGCTCTTAGCTGGTCGCGCCAAGCTGTTAAGATTTTCGTAAAGTGTTCAACCTGCTCTGGTGACATGTACTCTTCACCAGGTTTTTCCTGATATGGCTCCACGCCGGCAATGGCTAGGATGCCTATCGTTTTCTTCTTTGATTCTGGCATACAGCATCTCCTACTTACACCTAGTCAACTGCTACGCAGTCAATTTAAGGCGGGTATCTATAGCAAAAAGAGGCGGTGCAAGCAAATACTGAATCGCAAAGTTATCGTCAATGTGAAGACGACATCATTTTTTCTCTTAATTGATAAAATCAATAGCGGAAATCAGCTTCATTCCAGTATCGCTCAGTTCAGCTTTGTAGCAGAGAACTTCCACTCCAGCGTCTTGTGCTTGTTTGAGTAATAGTGAATATTTCGCGTCTATATGGTGCGCCGCGGATACTTTTTCAATACCTGAATGTAAAACAGTGAATAAAAGTATGGCTCTACTTCCATTTTGTGCCATTTCTGTGAGCTCTCTCAGGTGTTTTTGTCCCCGAGTCGTGACCGCATCTGGGAAGTATCCTTGTCCAGTAGAGTCGGTCTCATCAAGAAGAGTGACGCTTTTCACTTCTATATAGCACTTTGGCTTGTCGTCTGCGCTGAGCAAGATATCAATTCGGCTATTTTCATTGCCGTATTTCACCTCAGTTTGAAGTGTGTCATAACCATAAAGCTCTGAAATGACATTATTTTCAATAGCCTCTACGGCTAATTGATTGGCGCGCGCGGTGTTGATACAAATACGGTGGCCTTGTTCGGTCTCACTCAACTCCCAACTATTGGGGTATTTTCGTTTCGGGTTGTCGGAAGTAGAAAACCAAACTTTGTTTCCGGGCGTTGCACAACCCGTCATTGCACCTGTATTTGCGCAGTGGATTGTACGGATTTCACCAGTATCGAGCTCGATATCGGCAAGAAAGCGTTTATAACGTTTGAGTAGAGTGGCGGACTCTAAAGCGGGTGTGAAATGCATTTGCTTATTTAGACAAAAAATTTTTTATGTACAATGTTGCCACCATTACACCATAAGGTATTTCCTTTGTCACAATTGCCGATTGAAGCCGTGATGCCTGAGTTGCTGACGGCGGTCAAAAATCAACATCAAGTGATCTTAAAAGCGGCGCCTGGTGCCGGTAAGTCGACTTACTTCCCTTTGCAGTTACTCTTAAATCATTCGGTTGCTGGAAAAATCATCATGCTTGAGCCAAGACGACTCGCGGCGCGTAACATTGCCCGTTATCTTGCTGAGCAATTGGGAGAGCAAGTAGGTCAACGCGTGGGTTATCGAGTCCGTGGTGAGGCAAAGGTAAGTTCTGCAACGCAGCTGGAGATCGTGACCGAAGGGATCATGACTCGGATGATTCAAACGGACCCGGAGTTGGATGGGGTTGATCTACTGATCTTTGATGAGTTTCATGAACGCAGCATTCATGCCGATACCGCTTTGGCATTCAGTTTAGAAGTTCAAGAGGCATTGCGAGACGATCTCAAGCTGGTGGTAATGTCGGCAACGCTTGACCAACAAGCATTACAATCGCTGTTGCCAGAAGCCAGTTACATTGAATCTGAAGGGCGCAGCTTTGATGTGGCAATGCGTTACCAGCCGTTAGGTGTGAACGAGCATTTACCTACGAGTATGGCAAAAACAATAGAAAGTCTTATGAACAAAGAGTCCGGATCTTTGTTGGCTTTCCTGCCGGGTGTTGGTGCCATAAAACAAGTTGAAGAGCGGTTGTCTCATTTAGCGGATGATATCGACGTATGCCCACTTTATGGTCAACTGAGCTTTGCAGATCAACAAAAAGCGATTACGCCAGCAGAACAAGGTAAGCGTAAAGTCGTTCTAGCGACCAACATTGCAGAAACTTCACTAACGATTGAAGGCATTCGCCTCGTCGTTGATTCTGGGTTAGAGCGTATTGCCCGCTTTGATTTGAAAAACGGTTTAACACGCTTAGAGCAAACACGCATTGCACAGTCTTCAGCGATTCAGCGTGCAGGACGAGCGGGACGAATAGAAGAGGGCATTTGTGTTCGTCTTTATTCTGAAAGCCAGTTCAAGCAGCAACCGCTGGTTCCCCAACCCGAAATTTTGCATTCCGATTTAGCTAGTTTAGTTATGGAGCTTGCCTTTTGGGGAGCGAGTGATATCCACGATCTAAAGTGGCTTGATGTTCCCGCTAATGCGTCATTGGAACAAGCGAAGCAGCTATTGGTGTCATTGGGACTACTGACGGAAAAAGGGCAATTAACGTCCGAAGGAAAACAGGCGCATGAACTAGGCGTTGAGCCTCGTGCGGCTGCGATGCTAATTAAAGCGCAATCTTACAGTGATAAGATGTTAAATGCTGCTTTGGCGGCGGTCGCACTGATTGAAGAGCCAGAGAGGAGTGTTACCAATATCGCTCATAGCTTGCATCGTTGGCTTGTTGGTACTCATCCAAAAAAGTCGATGTTGTTCAAGCGTGCTCAATCTCTAGCGTACAAATTGGATACGGTATTTGACCTGAAAGGCGTGGATGAAGATGCATTACCGCTGGTGTTAAGTTTGGCATTTCCAGATCGCATTGCACAGCAGCGCACAAATCAATTTGGGCGATTTACTTTGGCTAATGGTCATGGTGCAGAATGTCGTCAGGAAGACATGCTAGGTGGCTGTGAGTATTTGGTTGCCGTTGACTTAATGCGTTCTCATTCTAATTCAAGTCAAATTCATTCGGCATGTGAATTGGATGTCAATATATTGCGAACGACCTTTGATACGCTATTTTCGTCTGAAGAAGTAGTGGACTGGGATGAAAAAAGAGGCCGTCTAATAGCTGAGCGACAAACAAAACTCGGTCTGCTGGTCGTTGAACGCGAGCCGTTGCCAAGCCCGGGCAAAGAAAAAATGACACAAGCTTTACTCACGTATGTCCGCCGCCAGGGCTTACAGAGTCTAAACTGGACACCGGCAGCGGAGAGCTTGTTGGCTCGGATTCGTTGTGCGGTGGAATGGTTACCTGAGCAGTCATGGCCAATGTTTGATGAAGCCAGTTTGCTGGATTCATTAGAGGAGTGGTTAGAACCATACATGACGTCTGTCAGTTCGGTTAAAGACCTGAGCAAGATAAACTTGGTCGAAGCACTTAATGCTCGATTAGGTTGGCCACTCAATCAACAACTGGATGAATGGTTACCTGAGCATTACCAACTGCCCACAGGTTCAAAGAAGCGTATCCGTTACCAATATGGCCATGAGCCGATATTATCGGTGCGTATGCAAGAAGTATTTGGGGAGAGTGGTTCCCCAACGGTGGCTCTTGGCCGCAAGCGTTTGGTGCTTGAACTGCTTTCACCGGCACAACGTCCATTGCAAGTAACGTCGGACTTGGCGGCTTTCTGGAACGGAAGCTACAAAGACGTTCAAAAAGAGATGAAAGGGCGCTACCCAAAACACGTTTGGCCAGATGATCCTGCCAATCATGTAGCAACAACGAAAACAAAAAGACAATTGAATAATGACTGACAGCAAGAAGCCTAGCGCGAAAAAAGCGCCAGCGAAGAAAAGTACAACCAATAAAGGAACCGCAAAACAGACTCGACGTACGCCGAGTAAAAAACCGACTAACGAGAAACGTTCGTGGTTGAAAGTTCTGTGGTCGTTTAGCTGGAAAGCTGGCGTTGCACTTGCCGCTGTTTTGCTGTTTGTTGGGATTTACTTAGATAGTGTGGTGAAAGAACGCTTTGAAGGCCAGCTGTTTGAGCTGCCAACGGTGGTTTATGCCCGTATCTTGAATCTAAGCCCTGGTGAGAATATCACCATCCAAGAACTGCGCAACGAGCTAGATGTGTTGAATTACCGTAAAGTGAGTCAACCTCGTTACCCAGGCGAATATTCCTCTTCTTCCACTCGGATTGAATTGATTCGCCGTCCATTCGAGTTTGCCGATGGTCCCGAGCCGGATCGTCACATTATGCTGCATTTCTCTGATTCCGGCTTGCAACGTATTCAGTCTTTAGAATCTCGAGGAGACCTTGGTTACTTGCGCCTAGAACCGAAGATGTTGGGCATGCTGGAGAAAGACCGTGATGAACAGCGTCTTTTCTTACGTCGTGATCAGTTCCCTGAAATTTTAGTGGATGCACTGCTTGCGACCGAAGACCGGGATTTTTATCAACATGACGGGGTGTCACCGCTGGCGATTGCACGTGCATTGGTTGCGAACATTAAGGCCGGTCGTACTGTTCAAGGTGGTAGTACGCTGACTCAGCAATTGGCAAAAAACCTGTTTTTGACTCGTGATAAAACACTGTGGCGTAAAGTTCGAGAAGCGTATATCGCGCTAATTTTGGATTACCGTTACAGCAAAGATCGTATCTTAGAAGCCTACCTCAACGAAGTGTACCTAGGTCAAAGTGGAGGTGAAGCGATCCACGGGTTTGGCTTGGCGTCGCGTTACTATTTTGGGCAGCCAATTCAGGAGTTGCGAATCGATCAGCTGGCGATGTTAGTTGGGATGGTAAAAGGACCGTCTTACTACAACCCAATTCGTTACCCTGAGAGAACGAAAGAGCGTCGTGATCTCGTTCTGCGCCTGTTAATGCAGCAAAACATGTTGACTTCAGAGCAGTATGAACAAGCTGTAAGTCGTCCACTCGATACGCAAAGCAAGCCACGTATTGCGAGCCGTCAGCCAGCTTATTTCCAACAATTGAGCATTGAATTAAAAGAAAAAGTTGGGGAGCGATTTAAAGCAGAGACCGGACTGCGCGTGTTTACGTCTCTGGACCCAGTATCGCAAAGCAAAATGGAACAAGCTATCGCGAAAAAGATCCCAGAACTAGCTAAACGGGGTGGTAAAGAGTTAGAAGCCGCTGCTGTGGCCGTTGATCGCCATAGTGGTGAAATCCGTGCGATGGTTGGTGGTAAACGTGTCGGTTATGAAGGCTTTAACCGAGCGCTCAATGCCAGTCGTCCAATTGGTTCTTTAGTGAAACCAGCGATTTACTTAACGGCTCTAGAACAACCGGATAAATACAACCTAGGCACGACGCTACACGACACGCCGTTAAGTCTGAAGAGCAGTAAAGGTAACGTGTGGACGCCGCGCAACTACGATAGAAAATATCGTGGTGATGTGCCACTTTACATTGCTTTAGCGAAATCACTTAACGTACCAACCGTGCGCTTAGGTATGGCACTTGGCATTCCTGAAGTCTCCAATACTTTAGAGCGTTTGGGCGTGAACAAAGACGAAATTCGCCCAGTGCCTTCGATGTTTTTGGGTTCGTTTTCTTTGACGCCATTCGAAGTCGCACAGATGTATCAGACTCTGACGAATTCAGGTAAGCGTGCAAAACTGACCGCTCTGCGCTCAGTCATGGATATGGAAGGTAATGTGCTGTATCAATCCTTGCCTCGTTCATCAAGAGCCGTGGATGAACAAGCTGCATGGCTAACGACCTACGCGATGAAACAAGGGGTTGCTCAAGGCACTGGCCGCTTCTTACAAAGCCAGTTTGGTTGGGCTGCATTGGCAGGAAAAACGGGTACCAGTAATGACAACCGCGATAGTTGGTTTGTCGGTGTTGATGGTCGTGAGGTGACGACAATTTGGCTAGGCCGCGACGATAATAAACCCGTGAATCTAACGGGGTCGAGTGGTGCATTACGAGTGTACGCAGAGTACTTGAAGCAGCGTATTCCTGAGCGCTTAGAGCTCCCATGGCCAAGAGAAATCACCACATTAGGGTTCAAGCCTACATCTGATGGAGGTTTAGAAATGAACTGCCGTAGTGATTACAAACTGCCGGTTTGGGATAAAACCGGTCAGATAAAGCAACAGTGTGAGAAGAAATCAAACTGGTTAAATAGCATATTTGATTGGTAGCATCGCCAAATCAACAACATTAGCTTGTTTATCTGATTAATTCTTAGTACATATTAGGGCGTGTTAGTACAGTACTGCTAGCACGCCCTACTTGATCAGATATTCAATAAAGGAAGAAGTGAATGTTCAAAAAGCTGTTATCAAGCCCATCGGTTCGCAACTTTGCGCTTTGGGTTAGTACCTTTTTGATGATCACTCCTTCTGTTTCCCTCGCAAACTCTCTAACAAAAACGGATGACTTGGAACCTCGACCAAAGGTGGCGGTTGTGCTCGCTGGTGGCGGAGCGAAAGGGGCGGCACACATTGGGGTTTTAAAAGCATTGGAAGAAATGCAGATCCCTGTCGATATTGTGACCGGTACCAGTATGGGCGCCTATGTGGGTGGGCTCTATGCCACGGGGATGAGTGCTGATGAAATTGAGAGTTTTATCTACACCGTCGATTGGGGCAGCGGTTATCGAGATCGTGTTGACCGTAGCCAACGTCGAGTTCGTGACAAAGAGTATGAAGACCGCTATCAAATTAATACCGATCTCGGCTTAAGGTTCGGTGAGGTACGAGCACCAACGGGTGTGGTGCAAGGCCAGAACATGTTGCGAGTATTGCGTGAGACTACAGGGAACTTAGGGCGATTCGATTCTTTTGATGATCTTGCCATTCCTTATCGTTCTGTTGCGACAGATATTCTTGCCCTAGAAGAAGTCGTATTGGGCAATGGTTACCTTGTGGACGCCATGATGGCTAGCATGTCTGTACCAGGAGCGCTTCCTCCCTATAAGCTCAATGGCCATATGCTTGTTGATGGCGGCGTCGTCAATAACATGCCTGTCGATGTGGCTCGCGCCATGGGGGCTGATGTCGTTATTGCCGTCGATATTAGCACCGATTACAAAACCGAAGATGAATTTACGGGGCTGTTTACTGTCGCGGACCAACTCTCTAACTATCTCGTTCGTCGTAGTACACAACAGCAAGTGGACGAGCTTGAACCTCAAGATATCTATATTCGTCCCAATGTGGGCACCATGGAAACTGTCGAGTTCGACAAAATGCCTTGGGCTTTTCAAGCTGGGTACGATATTACCAAGCAGTTAAAAGACAAGCTGAAAGGGTTGCGCTTGTCCAATGCGGACTATCAAAAATACATCGATCGCAAACAAGAAGTTCGTAAAACTTTGATTTATGGTGATCAGCGTGTGGTTGATGACATAGTGATTGTTAATAACACGCACTACAGCGATGTGTTGTTGACGAATCGTATTGAATTAGAAACCGGACGTCGTATTTCAACGGCCGAAATTGAGAAAGCCGTTGAAAACCTCTACGCGTTAGATAGGTTCGAGCTCATCACTTATCACTTTGAAGAGGTGGATGGTGAGACATTGTTGGTTTTTGATGTTAACGAGAAGTCGTGGGGGCCTAATTATCTCAACTTCCGATTTTTTCTTGAAGATGACTTCGATACAGATAGCCAGTACGGCATAGGAATATCGACCAACTTTACCAATTTAAACTCTCATGGCGCGGAGTTGGCGTTCAACGTAGAAATGGGCACGGATAAGCTGATTGAAGCTGAGTTGTATTCCCCTGTTTTATCTAGCCAAGAACTTTTTGTATCGGGGCGAATTTCCTATGGTAGTGAGAGCCGAAACTTACCTTTAACAGAGCCTCAAGCACCAGATTTAGAGTCAGTAAATGACTTTTTTCCGGTCACTTACGATGATTTTACAACAGAGTTAGCGATAGGTATCCAACCCACATTGTGGCAAGAACTTCGATTTGGCGCTCGCTACTCAACCGGAGATATTGAGCTTTCTACTTTGGCTTCTGCTGGTAAATTGGATTTTGAACGTCGTGGCCTGTTTGCCAATTATCGCCTAGATACACTTGATGATTTCGCATTTCCGACTCGTGGGCTTTTAGTCGATCTCGAATATTTAGTGTCTCATGATCAAAGTCCTCAAGGCGTTAGCCTTTTAGAAACTGACAAAATTATTGAAGATACCGTTTATGAAATCTCTGCACGATTTAAAGGTGCAGTGAGTCATCAGCGTCATACTTTAGTCGGACATGCTGAATATAGTTTTGTAGAGAGTAAAAACTCATCTTTACCGCTTGATCCCAGAGAGTTGGGCGGCTTCTTAAGCCTATCGGGAATCCCAAGAAATAGCCTGATCGGACAGAACTTATTTTTCAGCAGTTTGGTGTACCGATATAAGTGGTTTGATAATGATTTCGGATTGTTTGAAGCTCCAGTCTACCTGGGCGCATCGGTCGAATATGGCGGTGTTTGGTCTGATAATGATCTGAAACTAAACGAAGCGCCGCTTTACAATGCTGGCTCCATCTTCTTTGGTGTTGACTCACCAATAGGACCAATAATGTTGGCATACGGTCGTACCGAGCAAGATTTGGATGCTGTGTATTTGATCGTAGGAACATCGTTTAATTAATCGGGTATGAGAAAGCAAAAACTTGGCATATTTGGTCAAAATTAGCAGAACTTTAGTCGTAAGTTGCTATGTTGGTCAAAATGATAAGATTTTAATTTAAGGTTAAATTTGCTATTATTTTGCCCACAGTTTGGCCTCTACGGCGCTGTTTCTCAATCATAATTGAATGAAAACAAGGGCAATGGAGAGCCAAGTTTCCAAGGATGTTCACTCCTTTACTTTAACAATAGTAATAATAGAGGAGGAACCGCAATGAGAGGAAAAAGTCGTGCTTGAAGCCTACCGTAAACACGTCGAAGAGCGTGCTGCTGAAGGAGTTGTTCCTAAACCGCTAGACGCAGAACAAGTTGCTGGACTTGTAGAACTTCTGAAAAATCCCCCGCAAGGTGAAGAAAAAGTCATTCTTGACCTACTTGAAAACCGTATCCCTCCAGGTGTTGATGAAGCTGCTTATGTAAAAGCGGGTTTCCTAACAGCAGTAGCAAAAGGTGAAGTTAAATCACCATTAGTGAGTCGTGAAAAAGCGGCTGAACTGCTAGGCACTATGCAAGGTGGTTACAACATCGAACCGCTAGTTGAGCTATTGGATGATGAAGCACTGGCAGAGATCGCAGTAAAAGCGCTGTCTCATACGCTGCTGATGTTTGATGCTTTCTATGACGTAGAAGAGAAAGCGAAAGCAGGCAATGCGCATGCACAGAAAGTACTTCAATCATGGGCTGATGCTGAGTGGTTCCTTTCTAAGCCTAAGCTTGAAGAAAAAGTCACTCTAACCGTATTTAAAGTAACAGGTGAAACGAACACGGATGACCTTTCACCTGCACCTGACGCTTGGTCTCGCCCTGATATCCCAGTACACGCACTGGCGATGCTTAAAAACGAGCGTGAAGGAATAAACCCTGATCGACCGGGTACTATTGGCCCGATCAAGCAAATTGAAGAGTTAAAAGACAAAGGCCATCAATTGGTTTACGTTGGTGATGTTGTTGGTACTGGCTCTTCACGTAAATCTGCAACCAACTCAGTGCTTTGGTTTATGGGTGATGATATCCCTTACGTTCCAAACAAACGAGCTGGTGGGTATGTGCTTGGTGGCAAAATTGCCCCTATCTTCTTTAACACAATGGAAGATGCTGGCGCACTACCAATCGAAGTTGACGTAACTAAGCTCAACATGGGCGATGTTATCGATGTTTACCCATATGAAGGTAAAGTTTGCAACCACGAAACTGGTGAGGTTCTAGCTGAGTTCTCGCTAAAAACAGAAGTACTGATTGATGAAGTTCGTGCTGGTGGTCGTATCCCATTGATCATCGGTCGTGGTTTGACAGACAAAGCGCGTCAATCGCTAGGTCTTGAGCCTTCGGACGTATTCCGCAAACCAGGTGAAATCGCAGATTCTGGCAAGGGTTACACGCTTGCACAGAAAATGGTTGGTAAAGCATGTGGCGTAGAAGGCATCCGTCCTGGAACCTACTGTGAGCCGAAAATGACGACAGTAGGTTCGCAAGATACTACTGGCCCTATGACTCGTGATGAACTTAAAGACTTGGCGTGTCTCGGCTTCTCTGCTGATCTTGTCATGCAGTCTTTCTGTCACACATCGGCTTATCCAAAACCAGTAGACGTTAACACTCACCATACACTTCCGGACTTTATTATGAACCGCGGTGGTGTATCTCTTCGTCCTGGTGACGGTATTATCCACTCATGGCTAAACCGTATGCTACTACCGGATACTGTCGGTACGGGGGGTGACTCACATACTCGTTTCCCTCTGGGTATTTCATTCCCAGCCGGCTCGGGCTTGGTTGCCTTTGCAGCTGCGACAGGCGTTATGCCGCTAGACATGCCAGAGTCAATCTTGGTTCGTTTTAAAGGTGAGATGCAACCGGGTATTACACTGCGTGATCTTGTTCATGCCATCCCTTACTACGCGATTCAGCAAGGTCTACTAACGGTAGAAAAAGCGGGCAAGATCAACGAATTTTCTGGCCGTATCCTTGAGATTGAAGGCTTAGAAACGCTAACGGTTGAGCAAGCATTTGAGCTTTCTGATGCATCTGCAGAGCGTTCGGCGGCAGGTTGTACTGTGAAATTGTCTCAAGAGTCGATCGAAGAGTACTTAAACTCTAACATCGTGATGCTGAAGTGGATGATCTCTGAAGGCTACGGTGATCGCCGTACTATCGAGCGCCGTATTACTGCAATGCAAGAGTGGCTAGCAAACCCTGAGCTGATGCAAGCAGATAAAGACGCTGAATACGCACATGTGATTGAAATCGATATGGCTGAAATCAATGAGCCAGTACTATGTGCACCGAATGACCCAGATGACGCTCGTTTGTTGTCTGAAGTACAAGGCACAGCGATTGATGAAGTGTTCATCGGTTCTTGTATGACGAACATCGGTCACTTCCGCGCAGCAGGTAAATTGCTTGATAAGTTCAATGGCCAGTTAGCGACGCGCCTTTGGGTAGCGCCACCAACAAAGATGGATAAAGACCAACTGATTGAAGAAGGCTACTACGGTATCTTCGGACGTGCAGGGGTTCGTATTGAAACGCCAGGGTGTTCACTTTGTATGGGTAACCAAGCGCGTGTTGCAGATAAATCAACAGTAATGTCGACTTCAACGCGTAACTTCCCGAACCGTCTGGGTACTGGTGCGAATGTTTACCTGTCGTCAGCTGAGCTAGCTGCAGTAGGTGCAATTCTAGGTAAGATTCCAACCAAAGAAGAATACCTAGAATACGCGAAGCAAATCGACGCTACGGCAACGGATACGTACCGCTACTTGAACTTCCATAAAATGGATCAATACACCAAGAAAGCGGACGAAGTGATCTTCCAAGAGCCGGCATAATCAGAAATGCATAATTCAAAAGCACCTCACATGAGGTGCTTTTTTTATGGGAGCAATTCGCTATACTCGCACCAAATTGATACGAAATAGGCAATCTCGGTGGAATTTGAATTCATTCGTAACACGTTGATGGGCGAGTACTACGTAAAATGTAGCATGGGACATGAGATTGTAGGGCGCTGGTTGCAAGAAGAAATTGGTAAAGATCCGATGAAGATTGCACAGGTTGAAAAGCTAATTGAGCGGTCATTTTCAGCGCCTTCTCAGGAGCATAACCTCACAGGCACGGAAATTAGCTTGATGATTCAGGGCGACGAAGTTCTTGTACAAGAAAACGCATTAGCCCATGAATATGATGTCGAGATGGAAAGTGAGTTCGACTTCTACAATGCAGAAAGTACAGCAAGTTGTGGGATAGAGGATTTCATGGCACTTATCGAACAGTGGAAAGACTTTTTGAACATTTAATGCACAGTTTTGGGTAACTTCTCTGCCGTTGCTTTAAATTTGTGAAAAGGGCGCACCGATATGGTGCGCCCTTTTTGTTTATAGATATGTAAATTGAGGTTAGTTTTTATTATTCAATAACTTAAAAACTTGGCACGTAGATTGGATTATAAGAAGTGTTTCAGGATGAAAGCTTCGGAGATAACTCAATGAAAATAATCAATGCCATTATTAAGCCGTTTAAATTAGACGATGTACGAGAAGCATTGGCTGATGTCGGTATCGAAGGGATGACAGTATCAGAAGTTAAAGGGTTCGGTCGTCAAAAAGGTCACACGGAATTGTATCGCGGTGCAGAGTATCAAGTCGATTTTCTACCAAAGGTGAAAATTGAAATCGCGACTCACGCAGACAATGTAGATCGCGTTGTTGAAGCAATTACAAAAGCTGCGCAAACCGGAAAAATCGGCGACGGTAAAATTTTTGTTTACGATCTGAACCAAGCGGTGCGTATCCGAACTGGCGAAGTGGACGCAGAAGCACTTTAAGAATTCAAAGGATTGGAGATACTTATTATGGAATTAACAACAACAGTAACCGAGTTACGTTACGCACTTGACACCTTTTTCTTCCTCATTTCCGGTGCGTTGGTAATGTGGATGGCAGCAGGCTTTGCGATGCTAGAGGCTGGCCTTGTGCGCTCTAAAAACACAACAGAAATTCTTACGAAGAACATCTGTTTGTACGCCATCGCATGCACGATGTTTCTGATTGTCGGTTATAACATCATGTATGTCGATAATGGAGAAGGAGGCTGGTTACCTTCATTTGGTACGCTAATTGGTACTCAAGGTGAAGGGGCCGACCACTCTTTAGAGTCTGACTTCTTCTTCCAAGTTGTCTTCGTTGCAACTGCTATGTCCGTCGTTTCTGGTGCGGTAGCTGAGCGCATGAAGCTTTGGTCTTTCTTGATTTTCTCTGCGATTTTAACTGCGTTTATCTATCCAATGGAAGGTTACTGGACATGGGGTGGAGGCTTCCTAGCAGAAGCTGGATTTAGTGACTTTGCGGGGTCTGGTATCGTACATATGGCAGGTGCTTCTGCTGCTCTTGCTGGTGTGTTACTGCTTGGCGCGCGTAAGGGTAAGTACGGTAAAAATGGTGAAATCTATCCGATTCCAGGTTCTAACATGCCTTTGGCAACGTTGGGTACTTTTATCCTTTGGTTTGGCTGGTTTGGATTTAACGGTGGTTCTCAGTTGATGGTTTCAGATTTTGAGAATGCTACAGCGGTAGGTCAGATCTTTCTAAACACTAACGCAGCAGCGGCTGCTGGTGCAATTGCGGCGCTATTCGTTTGTAAAACTACTTGGGGTAAAGCCGATTTAACGATGATCCTCAATGGCGCGCTAGCTGGCTTGGTTGCCATCACTGCAGACCCTCTATCGCCATCACCACTGTACGCGGTTGCGATTGGTGCGGTGTCGGGTGCACTAGTAGTATTCAGTATCATTGCTCTAGATAAACTTAAAATTGACGATCCAGTAGGTGCTATCTCAGTTCACGGTGTGTGTGGTTTCTTCGGCCTAATGGTAGTGCCACTGAGCAACGGTGATGCAACGTTTGGTGCACAGCTTTTAGGTGCCGTAGTTATCTTTGCTTGGGTATTTGGTGCTAGCCTAGTTGTGTGGGCAATCTTGAAAGCGACCGTTGGGATTCGCGTTACAGAAGATGAAGAAATGGAAGGTATGGACATGCATGATTGTGGTGTTGGTGCTTACCCAGAGTTTGTTACGGTGAAATAATCATTAGCTTGTAATAAATGGTTACACACTTAACACAATAAAACCTGCTCCGATGAGCAGGTTTTTTAATATTCGTCATTGTCTTCTTATTGAACATACATATAATAACGCAACTGATAAACGTTATCATTAGCATGGTAAAGGATTAAACAATGAAAAAACTGCTAACTCTTTCAGCACTAACTTGCGCTACTCTAGCTCCAACAGCAATGGCTGCTGAAGAAGTGAACGTCTACTCTTACCGTCAACCTTTCCTAGTTGAACCTATGTTCAATGAGTTCACTAAAGAAACTGGTATCAAAGTAAACGTAAAATTTGCTAAAAAAGGCTTAGCAGAAAAGCTAGCTCAAGAAGGTGAGTACAGCCCTGCTGACGTTATTCTTACGACAGACATCAGCCGTCTAGCTGAACTGACAAACAAAGGTTTAGTTCAGAAAGTCGATAGCAAAATCATTGAAGAAAACGTACCTGCTCAATACCAAGATAAAGAGAATGAGTGGTTTGCTCTAACTCTACGTTCTCGTAGCGTTTATTCATCACGTGATCGCGTAGGTAAACTAGGCGCAGATTTCAACTACGCAGACTTAGCTAAGCCAGAGTTCAAAGGTAAAATTTGTACTCGTAGCGGTAAGCACCCGTACAACGTTTCTCTAGTTTCAGCAATGATTGCTCACAATGGCGAAGCAGAAACCAAAGAGTGGTTAGAAGGCGTGAAAGCAAACCTTGCTCGCAAACCACAAGGCAACGATCGTGCACAAGTTAAAGCGATCAAAGAAGGCCTATGTGATGTTTCTCTAGGTAACAGCTACTACCTAGGTAAAATGGTTAACGACAAAGAGCAAAAAGCTTGGGCTGATGCAGTTTACATCAACTTCCCTAACCAAGAGACTACAGGCACTCACGTGAATATCTCTGGTATGGCGATGGCTAAGTACTCTCCAAACAAAGACAATGCTGTGAAGCTAATGGAATTCCTAACGGGTGACAAAGCACAGCAAATGTACGCAGAAGTTAACTACGAGTACCCAGTTAAAGAAGGCGTGAAGCGTTCTGAGCTTGTGGAATCTTGGGGTGACTTTAAAGCAGACAAGCTTTCTCTAGACGATATTGCAGCCAACCACGAAGCGGCAATTAAGCTATTAGATGAAGTGAAATTTGACCTTTAATTCCTTGTGGGGGTATAACAGTACCCCCATTTGATTAAAGGATATGAGATGTATTTGCAACAGCATTTGTATTTCATACAGCCTTGCAGTAATTAGGCGATGAAAGATAAACACTCTTTATGGAAAACCAGTAGTGGGGTAATAACTCTGCTACTGGTTTTGCCGATCTTAGCGATCTTCTACACCGCAATTGGTGAAACGGATGATTTGTTTGCTCATTTAATGGCAACGGTCATGCCGACTTATATTTTTAACACGGTTGCGCTAACTGTTGGCGTAATGGTGCTGTCCTTAATTCTTGGTATTCCAAGCGCTTGGATAATGGCCATGTGTAAACTGCCGACCGAAAAATGGTTGCAGTGGGCATTGGTGCTACCTCTTGCAATGCCAGGTTATATCATTGGTTATATTTTTACTGATTGGTTTGATTTTGCAGGCCCGATTCAGATCTTTTTGCGTGATGTAACCGGATGGGGACCTGGCGAGTATTGGTTCCCTGACATTCGTACGTTGCCTGGTGCGACCTTTGTGTTGGCTTTGGTGTTGTATCCTTACGTGTATTTATTGTGCCGGGCTGCGTTTATGGAGCAAAATGTCTCTTTATTGCAAAGCGCGCGTTTGCTCAAGTGCTCTCCATGGGAAAGCTTTTGGCGCATCTCGATGCCGTTAGTAAGACCCTCTATCGCAGTAGGTTTATCATTGGTCGCAATGGAGACCATCGGTGACTTTGGTACGGTAAGTTACTTCGCGGTGAATACGTTAACCACAGCGGTCTACGATACTTGGTTGGGGTACTCTAATCTTAATGCGGCAGCCAAGATTTCTGCCATGATGCTCGTCATTGTAGTACTGCTTCTTAGTGCCGAACGATACAGCCGCCGTAAGCAAAAGCTTTTTCAAAGCCAATTTAACAGTCACGAAGATTTTCGTTACGAGTTGACGGGCTGGAAAAAGTGGACCGCACTAGTTTGGTGCTGGGGCTTGGTTTCGGTCGCGTTTATTTTGCCGCTACTACAGCTGATTGATTATGCGATCACTTATTTTGCGCAGAGTTGGACCTCAGAGTTTCGTGAATACGCATGGAACAGCTTAGTTGTGTCTGTTATTGCTGCGATTATTGGTGTTGCTGTCGCACTGATCGTTAACTTTACCCATCGAGTCAATGGTAAACGAGAAAGCTTGGCATTTATGCGTCTTTCTTCTATGGGCTATGCAGTACCAGGAACGGTACTAGCCATCGGTGTGATGGTCGCTGTGCTGTTTATGGATCATCGTGTCAACGACGTTGCTAAAGCCATGGAGTGGGGAAGACCGGGACTTATTTTTTCTGGCTCCATGTTCGCCCTGGTTTTTGCCATGGTTGTGCGCTTTTCCGCGGTGGCAATTGGTAGTATCGAAAGTAATTTAAATAAAATTTCTCCGTCGTTAGATATGGCATCGCGCACTATGGGTTGTAAGCCCAATGTCATGCTATGGCGCGTGCACTTTCCGCTGGTTAAGCGCGGTGCACTGATTGCGGCTTTATTAGTGTTTATCGAGTCGATGAAAGAGCTTAATGCTGCTTTGTTACTTCGTCCGTTTAACTTTGAAACACTAGCCACATACGTTTATAACTTCGCCTCGGATGAGCATTTAGAATTGGCCGCTTTGCCAGCGGTTCTGTTGGTTCTTGTTGGGTTGATCCCGCTTGTTGTTGTTAACCGTTCACTGGAGCAAAATCACTGATGAGCTGTGCATTATCAATTAAAAACCTAACGTGCCAATATGACGATCAAACCGTACTCGAATCATTGTCTCTTGAGGTAGAACAAGGGCAGATTGTCTGTTTGCTAGGAGCAAGTGGTTGTGGGAAAACAACACTATTAAAGGCCGTTGCGGGATTATTGCCGTTAACGTCAGGCGAAATGAGTCTAAATTGCGTCACAATTGATGATGGGGAAAACTGGTTGCCGCCAGAACAGCGTAACATAGGGATGATTTTCCAAGATTACGCACTTTTTCCTCACTTGACGGTGGAGCAAAACATTGCCTTTGGCTTAAAGCAGTGCTCGACAAAAGAGAAAAATGCCAAAGTTCAAGAAATGTTAGAACTCGTGCACCTTCAAGGTTATGGCGATCGTTATCCTCATCAATTGTCTGGTGGACAGCAGCAGCGTGTTGCGATTGCTCGCTCATTAGCTTACAGCCCAGACTTACTGTTACTGGATGAACCGTTTTCTAATATTGATACGCAAGTTCGCCATGAGTTGATAAGTGAGATCCGTAAGATTTTTAAGGCCCAAGGTGTGACTGCCATTTTTGTTACGCATAGCCGTGAAGAGGCTTTTGCTTTCGCCGATAAAATGGCAGTGATGAACAATGGAGTCATCGAGCAATATGGCACAGCATCTGAGCTTTACTACCAGCCTTCAAGTAAATTTGTCGCTGATTTCTTAGGTGGTGGCAGTTACCTTGCTGCTAAACGGGTTTCGAATTCAGAATATGAAACCCACTTGGGCGTGGTTGAAGCCACGGCTCAACAAGATATTCCAGTACAGGCGGAGTGCTCTTTACTGCTAAGACCGCAGCATGTGCAAATTCAATCCGATGAAGATAGTTCGGTAACCGTATTGGAACAGCATTTTATGGGTGATCACTGCCGTTATGTGATTAACGCGAATGGTGACCGTTTGTTAGCTACAGCTTCGCAAGCATTAAATATAGGTGAGTCCGTCGCGGTGAAAATTGAAACGCAAGGCGTCCTGGCATTTGCTTAACGCTCCTGAGTATCTTTGCTATCTCGTTTACGACTTTCCAATATACAATAAAAAAGCCCGGCAGTGGGGCCGGGCAAGTGCTCTTCTCCTGTTGATGAGCGCCCTTTCAGACAGCGTCGACTCTCATCATAGTGCTCGAAGCGGGCACAGTTCAGTTATAAAGACAAGAAGTCTTTAAACTGTTGAAGAACACGTTCCGCAGTGTCCTTATCTTGCATCTCTGCAAAAATTCGTAGCAGTGGCTCAGTGCCAGAGAAGCGAGCGATGATCCAACCGCCGTTTTTGAAGTAGACTTTCGCACCATCTTCATAGCTGACTTTTTCGATTTCAAACTCAAACTCAGGCAACTTCTTTTCAACATAAATCTTGTTGAACAGTACGTCTTTTTGCGCTGGTTTGAACTTGCAATCGCCTTCTGCCATGTAGGCATAGCCGTACTTGCCGTAGATTTCATCCAGCAACTCAGACAGCTTCTTGCCGGTTACTGAAATCATTTCTACCAATAGGCTTGATGCGAATACGCCGTCTTTACCTTTGATGTGGCCGCGAATGGTTAGGCCACCAGAGCTTTCCCCGCCAATCAGTGAGTCATCCGCTTCCATTTGGGAGCTGATGTGCTTAAAGCCTACAGGAACCTCAAAGCATTTCTCGCCATGATCTTCGGCGACTTTATCGAGAAGGTGGGTGGTTGCGATGTTACGTACCACGGAGCCTTTCCAGCCTTTGTATTCAAGCAGGTAGTAGTAAAGCAGCAGTAGCACTTCATTTGGATGAATGAAGTTACCTTTTTCGTCGATAATACCAAGACGGTCCGCATCGCCATCAGTACCGATGCCAATATCGTAACCTTGCTCTTTCACTAGGTGCATCAAACGGTAGAGTGTTGCAGCGCTTGGCGAAGGCATTAACCCACCGAAATCTGGGTTTTTGCCATCGTTAATCACATCAACGTCACAGCGGCCGTTGATTAATACGGTTTGCAGTGCGTTTTTCGCGACACCAAACATTGGGTCGATCAAAACACGTAAATTCGCCTTCTTGATCGCTTCGATGTCGATAAAGTCGATGATTGAGTCAACGAATTCGTTCATCGGGTTGATGATTTCAATCAGCTTATCTTCAACCGCTTGTTCAAAGTCGACGCTTTTTACATCTTGCGCAGTGAGCGCGTCTATTTGTGATTCGATTTTTTGGGTGATGATTTCATCTGCGTCACGACCGCCTTCAATGAAGACTTTAATGCCGTTGTAATCGGCAGGGTTGTGTGATGCGGTAATACATGCCGAGTATGCGCAGCCCATTTCTTTCGCTTTAAACATTACGATAGGTGTTGGGACAAATTTGTCGATAAAGCTAACCATAATGCCGTTTGCTGCTAGAACTTCAGCGAACCAACGACCTGCTTTATCGGAAAGAAAACGACGGTCATAGCCAATCACAAAACCGCGATCAGCAACCGATTCGTTATTCGTGATGTTTGCAACTGCTTGGGCAACCAAGCGTACGTTATCTTTGGTGAACTCCTCACCAATAAATGCACGCCAACCGCCTGTACCAAATTTGATCATGATTCGATCCTCGATAAGAGCGGCATCCCACCGCGTCTTAAATCTTTGCTAGCGAACCGATGCACTTGTAAAACATAAATGCACCGGATAAATCAAAAGGGGAGAAGGACTCCCCCAAAAGATGATTAACCTAGAGTAACGATAACTTCGTTTACTGAACCTTCCGCTTGAACTGGTACAGATGCACCATTTACAGCTTCACCGTTCACGGTAATCGACTTAACGCCTTTGCTTACTGAGTCTGGGTTAACGACTTTGATGTTGTACGTTGCTCCTAGCCATTGGCGAGTCACTTCGAAACCAGGCCAGTTCGTTGGGATACATGGATCGATAGTTAGGCCATCGAAGCCTGTACGCACACCAAGAATAAAGTTGGTAACAGCGAAGTAAGCCCAGCCTGACGTACCTGTTAACCATGGGTGGTTTGCACGACCGTGGTCTTGGTGGTCACGACCCATGATGAACTGAACGTATGAGTATGGTTCTGCAATACGTTTTTCGATGATGTCGTTCTGGTTGTATGGGTTTAGCGCATCGTGGAACTTCATTGCACGATCACCACGACCCAGTTTCGCTTCAGCTACCCAAGCCCATGGGTTTGGATGCGAGAATATCGCACCGTTCTCTTTTACGCCTTGGTAAACACGAGTTACGAAGCCGATATCATCATTCGGTGTTGCAAAAGATGGTGAGTTTAGGTGGAGGCCGTATTCAGAGAATAGGTTCTCATCGACAGCGTCCATCGCTTTTTCGCCGCGCTCTTGAGATACCGCACCAGAAAGTACCGCAAGTGTGTTTGACTCTAGGTGTACACGACCTTCTTTTTGTTGCGCTGTACCGATCTTTTCGCCGTTTTTCGTTAGACCACGGATATACCAGCCGCCTTCTTCGTCCCAAAGGTGTGTTTCACACGCTTCACGCACGTTCGCTGCCATCTCGGTGTATTTTTCAACGTCGGCTTCCTTACCTAGGTATTTCGCTAGGTCGATGAACTCCTGCAGTGCCCAGAAATGTAGGAACGACACCATTGAAGATTCGCCGCCACCTAGGTTCAGACAGTCGTTCCAGTCTGCACGCAGACCTTTACAGATACCGGTTTGACCTACGTATTCAGCCGAGAAGTCTAGCGCGGCTTTCATGTGGTCATAAACCGTTGCATCGCCACCGTCGGCGTAAGGGATCACTTCGTCGAAGAAGCTGTGCTCACCGGTTTCCATCACGTACTTACAGATGGTTGGAACTAGCCATAGGTGATCATCAGAACAGGTGTCTTCGATGCCGTGAATTTTGTCTTCATCAGAAGGTGTTGGAACTACGGTTGGAGATTTAGATGGTTTAACATCCGCTTTTTCTGGATCAAACCAATCTGGATCGAATAGGTGTAGACCGTAGCCCGCTTTTACTTGGCCGCGCAGTAGGTCAACGATACGTTTGCGCGTCATTGCTGGGTTAGCGTGAGGAACTGAGATTGCATCTTGCGCTGTATCGCGGTAACCAAGACCAGTACGGCCTCCCACCTCGATGAATGAAGCAAAGCGAGACCACACCACACACGTTTCCGCTTGGTATAACGTCCAAGCGTTGATCATGGTATCTAGACCTTCGTTTGGTGATTTCACTTGGAACTTGCCACAACGCTCATCCCAGTGTGCTTTGATACCCGCAAATGCGTTGTCGACTTCTGCAAGGTCTTGGTACTTAGCACGCAGACGCTCTCCGTTGCCTTTACCGATACCGAGAATGTAAGCAAAGCGAACTTCTTCACCCGGCTGAATAGTAAATTGCTTATGCAAAGAGCCACAGTGGTTGTAACAAGTTTGCGCTGTATTGAAACACTTACCTTGTTCTACCGCTAACGGGTTTGCTTCGTCACGGTATAGGCCTAGGAAGCTGTCACGTTGGCCGTCGTATGAATCTGGGTCAAATGTTGAAGCTAGGTAGTAGAAGCCTTCGAAATCGTTGGTGTTGTAGTACAGGTCGTACTCGATCACGCCTTCGTTGTAAGCTGTACCTGCCGAGTACAGAGACATCTGATGGTTTTGGTTATCAGATTGAATGTGGCTGAATGAGAACTCAACAAATGAGAATGCACTGATCGTACGTGGTTTGTCAGAGGTGTTTTTAATCACTACATCCCAGATTTCAGCGTCTTCGCCTTTTGGTACGAATAGCGTCTTTTCAGCTTCAATACCGTTGTACTCACACTTAAATTTAGAGTAAGACAAGCCGTGACGAACTTCGTAGTTTGCTTCGTCTAGGCTCTTCGCAACTGGTTGCCAAGAGATTGACCAGTAATCACCTGTCTCATCATCACGCAAGTAAACGTAGTGTCCTGGGCGATCGAATGTCGCATTTGGACGGAATTTAGTAACACGGTTGTATTCTGGAGAGTTGTAGAACGAGTAGCCACCCGCGTTGTGCGAGATAACCGTACAGAACTTCTCAGTACCTAGGTAGTTGGTCCATGGTGCTGGTACGTCAGGGCGAGTGATGACGTATTCGCGATTCTCGTTATCGAAATAGCCGTATTTCATTTGTGTCTTTCCTTTTTACGAAGCTGCATCAGCAGCCAAAATTTAAAAACTCTTCAAGCGTGATGTTTCGACATCAGTTTTGTATTACTTCCACGGTTTACGGTAATTCACTCCCTGCAAATCAAGCAGAGGTAGATGGCCTTTCAAGCGTGATAAATAGTCGGTCCAATCTCGGTGTTGTTTGTCTGTCCAACATGCTTCTGCCATTGCAGTTAAACGAGGGAAGATCATGTAGTCCATGCGAGGTTGGTTATTGATAATTTCGCACCATAATGCTGTTTGAATGCCCCAAATGCGCTTACGTATTGGGTCGTCAGCAGGCACTTCAGCGATCGGCTCGTAGTTGTAAGCTTTTTCTAGTGGCAGTGGGTTTGCCCAGTCCACGCCCGGTTCTTCAGGTGCGTAGTCTTGGGTCATATCTAGGTAAGTGGTTTGTGCTGGTTGCAGCACCACATCAAAGCCTTGGCGAGCACAGTTCAATGCCGCTTCTTCGCTTAGCCATGAGTAGATCACCGTATCTTTACTGACTTTGTCGCCGTGTTGAGCTTCTTCCCAGCCCAGCATGCGTTTGCCCAATTTACGAAGTTTGTCTTCGGCATAACGCAAGAAGTGTCCTTGCAAATCTTTGTAGTCGCTGTAACCCAGTTGTTCCATTAGTGCTTGGCATGCTGGGCTTTTTGACCATACGCCGTTAGGTACTTCGTCGGCACCAATATGGACGTAAGGCGCAGGAAAAAGCGCAGAGACCTCTTCTAGCACTTTGTCGATAAATTCATAACTCCCCGGCAGAGCAGGGTTAATGACGTTGTCGTTGTAATGCTGAATACTGCGGTATTCGGTGGTATCTTCCGCTTCTACCAATAGGTGTGGTAACGACTTGATGGCGGCTCGGCAATGACCAGGTACATCAATTTCAGGAATGATGGTGATGCCGCGTTGCGATGCAAATTCGATAACGTCTTTGATGTCTTCTTGTGTGTAGAAGCCGCCGTAACGTTCATCAAAGTGTGTGTACTGTGGTTCATTGATCTCATCCAATCCGCGCCAAGCACCAATATCGGTCAGTTGAGGCAGTGATTTGATTTCAATTCGCCAACCCTCATCGTCGGTAAGATGCCAATGGAACGTATTGAACTTGTAATGAGCCAGTTGGTTGATCAAGCGTTTGACTTGCTCAACGGAGTGAAAATGACGAGCACAATCCAGCATCATACCGCGGTAACGAAAACGTGGCCTGTCCTTGATTGAACAGCAAACTACTTCCATTGAGTTAGGTTGATCGCCAACTTTGATTAGTTGTAATAACGTTGCACAAGCATGGGTAAAACCAGACGAAGATCCTGCTTCAATTTTGATTGACTCTTCGGCTACTTTCAGTTTGTAAGCGCCTTCATCCAAGGTTGGGTTGCCTTTGAAGATGATCTGACTGCCATTGTCTGATGCGAACTCAAATTGGTGAATGCGCTTAAGCTCATCAAGTAGCCATTCTTTAGCTGAATTGGCCAGGCTTGAATAAACCGCGACGCCAGCATGATGATCAAAGCTAAAATAGTGATCGCTGACCTCAATATGGTTTGGTTTTGGCAGCAAGGGCTGTGCATGGGTTAAACTTGCAGGAATCTCACTGCGTTCACGGTATGGTGAAGCTAATACGATAGGCGTGACATCCACTTGTGCGCGCTGTGGGTTTCCATCAACGACAAAGTTGATCATCGCTTCGTTAAAGCCATCCGAGTAATAACGGAATGGGTTCGAACCAATACTGAATTCACAGTAATAGTGATGGTTGGCAGCCAGTACCACCCCTTCTGGCTTAAGTGTGCAAAAACTACCAATTTGAGTCAGTTGACCATTTGAAACGCTGTCTGGAAGAATGTAACGATCGAAAGCGAAAGTTAAGCTCCAGCTGTTTAGGTCTTGGTCGCTCAAGTTATGAAAGGTGAGGCCAAAGCGGCAGTTTTGTTTCTGCTCAGAAAGGACTACGAGATCAACACGATATTCCATATCTACTCCTACGCCGCACTGAGCGAGTAAAGGTTATGTTCTGGTTTGCCAGCAAACATAATTGCGCCTTCAATCGCGTCAAACTGTGGCTCAACAATCCATTGCTGAACTGGTGGTGAAAGCCAACGTACAATGCGTTCAGCTATGCTGCCCATTAAACAAATACGTGTTGCGCCGCGCTTGTTTAATGCCACGAGAAACATTTCTATATCCGCTGCGGTTTGCTTCAGCATTTCAATGGCCAGTGCATCGCCTTGTTCCGCATGTTGGAAAATAGCCGGAGAAAACTGCCCATAATCACGAGGAAGCGCCTGTTTTGACCACGCCACCACGTTGTCGACCTCATTTTCGAAATGCGTCATAACGTGTTGTGCTAGGGGCGTTTTTTCTCTGATGCCATCTTCAGCTAACAAAACTTGCTGAACTAGGCGTAGCCCCATCGCTGCGCCGCCACCTTGATCCGAAATAGGGAACTCACGACCACCGACAACATGTTGCTCCAATCCGTTAAGGTAGATGCCACAAGAACCGGTTCCCGCAATCATGATTGCGCCATCTTCGCCATTGTGCGCACCAACGCACGCACCGTAAGCATCGGTATTCAGAGTCATACTGGCAAATGGATGAGGAAGAGACATGAAGGCTTGCCAAGATGCTTTGTGCTCTGCGCCAGCAAGGGCTAAGCCGACGTGCATCGACGCGAAATCTTGTTGTGTCAGACCGCCTTGCTCGGTAGCCGAAGTGATGGATTCAAGAATCGAAGCCATTGCTATTTCAGCACCTAGCATGATGTTGGCACTGCCGCTTTTGGCCTCGCCAAGAAAATTACCTTGTGAATCTTTAATCCTGGCTCGACATGACGTGCCGCCACCATCGATACCGACAAAATACATTCCCATGATTATTCTTCCTTCATATTTTTAGAGGTCGCCAACTGAGAAACATGCTGAGCTTGACTCATTATCGCGAGTAAGTACCAAGCGCCATGCGGGATCCATTGTTCGCCCCAGCGCCAGTTTTGTAACACGTCTTCTTTTTGTGCTGGTGGGTTAAATGCAATGTCTTCCTCGTCTTCAAAGCCGCCAGTGATTCCGTTACACACGCCACCTTTTGCGTTGAAGAAACCATATTGAGGGAGGTAATCAGGGTTGTTACGACCATGGCCATCTAGCATGCACATGTCGTATGGGTTTAAGCCTACAACCCAGTTCAATGCATCTTGAGCAAACACAGAAAGTTGTTGCTGTACTTCTTGCGACGCTATATGCGGTTGAGCAAGGTACGCCATGGTCGCGAGTGAGCCCAGTCGAGCATTCTCGCCTTGCCACCAATAGCCAGATTCATTGTTTTGTGCGACAAAAAATGCCTCGCGTTTTGACTCATTTACGCCTTTAACATATTGGCGAGGGTAACCGAATGGGTTGATCACTTTATTCGATATTGTGATCTCAAACTCACACGCTAGGTTGACGATACGTTTTACCGATTCCGCTCGTGCTGAGTCGTCTTCAATTAATAGATATTCGCATAGGGCAATAACTGGTAGGCCAGCTTCGGCTGCGTGAAAATATGGACGGCTGCCGTCTTGGTTTGCTGACCAAAAGTGTTGAATCTGTTCGTCGCTCATTTGGCGTGCAACTAAACGTTGCGCCCAGAAACGGCTCTCTTCCAAGTAGCGAGTTTCTTTGGTTGCTTTAAACAGTTCTACACAAGCCAGTAGCGCACAGTATTCGTCGATAATGTTTTCTTCCCCATCATTGAGGTACTGCGTATTGTGCTCTTTTAAGTGCCAGTAACCATTTTCGGCAGCGTTGCGGTATTTTTGTTGATCGTATTCACCGTGAACACTTAAACGCGACGCTGCCGCTAGCGCTGCAATGGCGACACCGCCACCTTGTCGAAAGCCTGCTTGATAGTCGTCAAATTTGTGACCAAGTTGAGTTTCGTACGCGCAAATCTCGCGTTGCGCAGTATCTTTGCTCCACTTGTCAAAGACCGTCATGTAGAAAAAGCCTTTTTCGTTTTGCATACGCACAAGAAAGTCTGCACCGAACAGGGCTTCTTCAATCAGACGTGTACGTGTGAAAGCTGCAATGTCTTCGCTTCCTTCAAGCAATGAAACCCCTTTTAGGATGTTCCAAACCACCATTGGGGTTTGTTGAGGATTCAAATAATTCGCGTATGAAAGGTGACTTAAATACTTGCTAACGTCTCCTGATGCGTCGTACCAGCCGCCGTGTACATCAACCTTTTTATTGGAGTTTAGTACTGGAAGTTGTCGATCTTGTTGATCGAAGATCCCGCCGCAACGTTGCGATTTGAAGTAGTGGATCACATCTGACAAAGTTTGATCCAACAGAATGTGTTCGCCAACGATGAAAGAGGAAGAGCGCGTATCTTCTACTTGCAAGAAATAGTCACCTGACGTTGTGAAAGAGGAAAAGTCGATGAGGTAGAAATAGCCCTGATGCCAGTTCGCCACTTTACCTTGTTCTTCAACCGCAAAAGTTGCCACGGTTTGCTCGCTAGTGGCACAAATCAATTGAGCAGTGTAAGAAGACAAGTGTGGTTGTTCGGTCTGGATAATGGCTTTCTTTGGGCCCAGACGTTCATAACCAATGTGGTTAGTCAGTAGCAGCATTCAATGTCTCCGGGAAACGATAAAAACAGGAATGGGCCAGGCTGAACCTGACCCTCGTTATGATTAATCTTCAAATAAGTAACAGCGGACAAAGTGGTTGTCGGACAGTTGAGTGACGCCCGGTAGTCGTTCGCGACATTTGTCGGTAGCGTGTACACAACGTCCAGCAAATGGACAGCCGACAGATTCTGGTGTCCAAAGTGGGATTTCCCCTTTGTTGCCTTTCAGTTTCTCGTGAATAGACTTCGATGGATCTGGAACCGCAGATACCAACAGTTGCGTATATGGGTGTTGAGGATCGTGAATGATTTCTTCAGTATCGCCCCATTCAACCATGTGACCTACGTACATGACCGCGAGATCTTCAGCAATGTAACGCGCTGTTGCGATGTCGTGAGTGATGTAAAGCAGAGACATTTGTTTCTCGAACTTCATCTCTTCCATCAAGTTCAGAACACCGGCACGGATTGATACATCGAGCATCGATGTTGGCTCATCCGCCAATACCACTTCTGCACCAACTGCGATGTTACGAGCTAGGTTTACACGTTGACGCTGACCGCCAGATAGCTGGTGCGGGAACTTTTGCGCCGTTTCTTTTGGTGGAATAAGACCAACTTGTTCAAGTAGGTCGTACACACGCTCTTCCAGTTCTTTCTTGTTGCCCGGTGCTACTTTCTTATGAATCAGCAGCGGGCGCGCAATATGGTGGAAGATATTGTGCGTTGGGTTTAGCGAGCCAAACGGGTCTTGCCACACCATTTGTACACCTTCACGGTAGGTCATTAAATCGTGACGAGAGGTGATGTCTTGGATATCACGACCTTTGTATTCAATGATGCCATCGGTTGGTGCGTACATTTTTGCAATCATTTTTGCAGTAGTAGACTTACCTGAACCAGATTCACCTACCACTGACAAGCCGCGGCTCTTGTACATTTTGAAAGAGACGTCGTTGATTGCGCGCATCTTAGATTGTTTGATTGAGTTACTGTTTAAAGGGAAGTCCTTAACGACATTTTTACCCTCAATCAGCAGTTCGCCGAATTGTTTGCTCATAATTCTCTCCAGTGTAATTTTTGTTCTTAGCTAGCGTTTTTTTGTTGTTAAACCTTAGCTTGAGCAATGGTGTCGCCGTACAAATGGCAATTTGAGAGGCGACCTGGTTCAATTTGACGTAATTGGGTTGGTACACGTGTACATGCTTCATGTACGCGATCGCAACGAGCTTGGAAGCGGCAGCCCCGTGGTACTTCTAGCAAGTTCAACGGGTTACCTGGAATACCAGTCAATTTGGTCTTTGGTCCAGTTAGTGGAGGGAAAGAGCTACCCAAACCTTTGGTGTAAGGGTGGTAAGGACTTTCCAGAATTTGCTTAGAAGGCGCGACTTCAATCAACTCACCTGAGTACATGATGCCGATACGATCCGAGAACTCGACCATCAATGACAAGTCATGTGTGATGAACAGAATTGAGAAACCAAACTCTTCTTTAAGCGCGTAAATTTTTTGTAGAATTTCACGTTGAACCACTACATCCAATGCGGTAGTCGGTTCGTCCATGATGATCATTTTTGGGTTCAGAGCCAAAGCGATTGCGATTACTAGACGTTGACGCATACCACCAGAGAACTGGTGCGGGTAATCACTCAATCGGCTAGGGTGGATATCAACGATTTCCAGCAGACCTTCAGCGCGTGTTTTTGCTTGAGCGCGAGTCATATTAGTATGACGCATGATGACGTCACAGAACTGCTCTTCCATGGTTAGAACAGGGTTCAAAGCGTTCATCGCACTCTGGAATACCATCGACATTTCACTCCAGCGGAACGCTTGCATGCGATCATCGCTGTACTGAAGGATATCTTCACCGTTGAAGATAACCTCACCACCTGTGATAAACGCTGGTGGCTTATGAAGGCGCATTAGTGAGAAGGCAACAGTGGACTTACCACAGCCAGATTCACCAGCCAGACCGAATACTTCACCTGGTGCAATGTCGAAGCTCACGTTGTTACAGGCGCGGACATCGCCCGCGTCTGTGATGTAGTCTACGCATAGGTTACGGATGGAAATTAGTGGTGCAGTCATGATTATTTATCTCCGCTCCATAGTGCATTTTGTGGTGCCAGTTCAGGCTCACGCTCTTTCTTGTCTTTTGCTGCTAGTTTTTTCCAGCGTTTCATGCCTTTGTGAGAACGAAGTTGAGGGTTCGCAATTTCGTCAACGGCAAAGTTCAACAGAGCAAGACCAGTAACCAGTAGTGTTAGGGCAATACACGGTGCTAGGACTTCCCACCATGCGCCAATCAGCATGGCTGATGAGGTTTGCACGTTGTAAAGCATGATGCCCCAACTGATCGTGTTGGCATCACCCAAACCTAGGAACGAAATGACCGCTTCAGTGTTGATCGCCAGCATTACTGAGCCAATGAAGCTCGCACCGACAATCGGGATAAGGTTTGGTAAAATCTCAACGAAGATGATGCGGAATGAAGACTCTCCCAATACTTCGGCAGCTTTAACGAACTCTTTCTCGCGTAGTGCCATAGTTTGAGAGCGGACAACACGTGCACCCCATGCCCAAGAAGTACCAGCGATAATCAAGGCAATGGTGAGTGGGCCTGCTTCACCGATAAAGGCCGCCAGCACGAATAGCAATGGATACTGCGGAATTACTAACATGATGTTCATTGCGGCACTCAATATGTCATCCACTTTACCGCCGAAGTAACCTGCCGATATACCAATGACTGTTGCTAAGAAACACACGATGATGCCAGCACCAAAGCCTACACCCAGTGATACTCGTGCACCGTAAGCCACCTGCGACCAGATATCGCGACCCATTCGGCTAGTACCTAATACGTGGTCGGCCTTTTTAGACATAATCAGCGTACGACGATCGTCTGCTAGGTTTTTAGCGACCCAACCATCAGGATTGTTTTGTGCCTGTTTTACAACAAAGCTTGGGTATTCGTGTGGGTTACCGGTTCGCTTGTCTGGCGCATGCTTTGTAAGTAAAGGAGCGGCAATCGCAACGAACACGAACAGCGTAACAATGCCAAGACCAATGCGAGCAAATGCGTTACCTAAAATAAGTTTGAATAGTTCTTTCATGATTATTTGCCTCCCGTACGTAGGCGAGGGTCTAGAATCATGTACAGCATGTCAGCCATTAAGTTGAAGCACAGCATGAACATCGTCATGATAATTAACTGACCTTGAAGTACTTGGTAGTCACGAGCGTGAATTGCGTTCAATAGAACAGTACCTAGGCCTGGGTAGTTGAAAATCATCTCGATGATTAATTGACCTCCAATGGCCATACCTAAAGACATAGACAGTGCGGTAACACTTGGAAGTAGTGCGTTACGTGCGGCGTAATTAAAGACGACGCGGTTTTCACTCAGCCCTTTACCTTTAGCCATCGTGATATAGTCTTCGGCGAGAAGGTTGATCATGTTGTTACGCATGTTAACTAGGAAGCCACCAATTTGAACGATGGTTGCACAGAATAGAGGTAGTACAGCGTGGTAACCCACGTTCTTGATGAACTCCCAGCTTGTCCAATCAGGAATAGTACCTGGCGTGTAAGCATAGCCAGATGGGAACCATTTCAGGCCAATCGCAAAGGTAAACAGCGCTAACATTGCGATAACCATTTGTGGAATAGCTTGAATGATCAATGTGCCAGGCGTTACGAATGCATCGTACTTACTACCGCGCTTCCAGGCGGCAAAAATACCTAGGACAGAAGCGATGGAGAAAGAAAGTACAACCGCAGTACCAGCTAGAAATAGTGACCAGCCAAATGCACTACCTAGTAAAGAATTAACTGAAAGTGGGTAGAACTGGATTGAGGTGCCCAATTCCCAACTTAGAATGTTTTTAATGTACGAGAAGTACTGAATGTAAATTGGCCCATCAACGAAACCGAGCAGTTCTTTCATTGCTGCGATTCGTTCTGGAGTCACCTGTACTGAAGCATTAGCAAACATCATGGTAACTGGGTCACCAGGCATTGCTCGCGGAATAATAAAGTTTAACGTCGCTGCAACTAAGAGCGCGACAAGATAGAACGACAAACGTCTTAAAAAATAACCCATAACTCACACCTTACTCACCCAGATTTTTTCCCTGTTTCTGGTTTCAGGTCGCTCCTAGCGAAATTTAGAGCGAAAAATCCCCTGACGACGAGCGCCACATATTGGTTTCGTTAACAAGGGATTTTTATAGGCGGCACACGGGATGTATGCCGCTTGAAATGAACTTCTACTTATTTAACTGGTTTTAGGTCCAGTACGTGAAGTAGACGCTCTGGGATACCTGCCCAAATGTTTGGACGGCCCTTAGGGTTTTCTTCGTTCCACCAACCAGTGAAGCGAGTTGTGTTGTATTGGTACATGTACGCGCCAGATAGCACAGGAATAGTTACTTGGTCCTGAGCAATGATCTTCTGAATGCCATGAGCGATCTCTAGCTGTTCTTGCTTATCTGCTGTCTTGTAGAAGCTGTTAAGAAGACCGTCTAGCTTATCGTTCTTGTAGAAGTGCATTGCAAAGCGAGGCATGCCGTCACCAGCTTGTAGCTTCGAGTTGTAGCCACTATCCCAGTACAAGTGTGGATCTGCACCGTGGAAGTAGTTGGTGTAAGCAACGTCGTAAGTACCTTCTAGCATTGCTTGGTTGTATACCGAGAAGTCCGGTGTACGAGCACGAGCTTTAATGCCCACTTCTGCTAGTTGCTCAACGGCTAGTTGTACTGTGTTGTTGAAGTCAGTCCAACCGTTTGGTGATTGAATTAGAAGCTCGAAAGACTTGCCAGATGGTGTATCCACAAAGCCATCTTTGTTTACATCTTTGAAGCCAGCTTTAGCTAGAAGCTTTTTCGCACCTTCCGCGTTGTATGTGTTGTAGCCTTTGTACTTGTTGTGCGTCTCTTCATCAGACCAAGCTTCGAATGCGTAGCCAAGGCCAGATGCGAAGTCGTTCACTGTACCGCCGCCGTAGAAAGCGATATCAATAATAGTTTGACGGTCTAGCGCCATAGAGAACGCACGACGGAAGTCAACGTTAGTTAGCGCTTCGTTTTTCGCAGCGTCTGGGTTTTTGAAGTTCACTACAAATGCTTGAGTACCCGCTGGTGGGTACCAGTAGTGGTGATTCGGACTTGCTGCAGCGTACGTACGGTCGATGTCTGGTACGAATGAAGACGTCCAGTCCATTTCGCCGTTAACGATTTTGCCCAAGAATTGGTCGTTGTTCGCGATTTGCGGCACACGCAGACAGTCTACATCTAGGTTGTCTGCATCCCAATAATTCGGGTTCTCACACTGGATATATAGCTGCGGTGTGAAAGTGTCGATTTCGGTAAATGGACCACTGCCTACTGGATTTTCGTTTGTGAATGTTGCTGGATCTTTTACTTTGCTCCATACGTGCTTAGGTACGACGGGTACTTTCGCAATTTCGTAAGGAACGTTTGAGTTTGCTTCGCTTAGACGGAATTTAACTTGGTAGTCGTTAACTTTTTCTACGCCAGTCACCCAAGAGTTGATACCAGATTGGTCTAGCTCTGGCTTCTCTTTAACTAGGTTGAAAGAGTAAACAACATCATCAGCGGTAAACGCTTTGCCATCAGACCATTTTACGCCCTTACGGATATCGAAGGTTACGCTCATCAGGTCATCAGCCATGGTAAAGTTTTCTGCTAGACGAAATACAGGCGTATTACCGTGCATTTCGTTAAAAACAACGAGCGGCTCGTAAATAAAGTCGGTTGTTGTGTGCAGGTTAGTTGCACCCAAGAAAGGGTTAAAGTTACGAACGAAAGTTGTAAACTCTTTAGGGTGGATAGTCAGTTCACTGCGTTCAGCCGCAGTAGCTACCGATGCAAAACCTGTAGTAGCCGTTGCAATAATTGCTGTTGCTAGTGCTGTTTTTTTAATATTGGCAAGCATAGCTGTTCCTTACTATTTGCTTTCATTTCACTAAATGGAATTGAATGTCATCAATTGATAAACACTCTCTAAGACCTACCTCTTGTACATGCCTTACTCATTACAACATTGAGTTTCGCCAAGAGTGGCCTGTAGGCCTTAGGCAGGAGTAAGAAAACACCTTATCCATAAAATAATCAAACTTGATTCCCGTTAAAAACGTTAAAATCTCTGAGCTCTCCGTTATAAACGTTATTTTGGCTAATTTTAACCAGTAGAGGGACAAAAAATAAACGTTGATATGCGTCGCAGTTTATATCCTTGTTAATAATGAGTGTTGGTGATTACTAACCTGGTGATCCATTTAAAATATACGTTTCTTGCTTGGTTTCTAGGTTCGGAGATCTCGCTCACATGCAGAAATGGTGTTAATTAATCAGCTAAAAATTAATCTGCCGTTCTGTTGTGATTAAGTTCGCAATCTCTATCAATAGTTCGTCAAAATCCGCTTGTTATCTGAAAAATGGCCTTTTTTATCGACAGTTTTCTTCCGTTTGTCGTCCTTTTTTTATTGTATGAATGAAGTTTTTTGGTTGCTCGAACTTACCTAATTAAGGCCAGTTAAATGGATAAGATCGTACGTTTTGAAGACCAACAATAGATAGCGATGTCTAACCGAATGTTCGTTATTGGAAATATGTTAATGGGGTAGGAAGAGGCGGTCTCTTTTATCTCTAGGAAGGGAATACTCGAATAACAAAAAAGCCCAGCATGCACGCTGGGCTAGTTTTTTTGATAAATATTAGCTGGTCAATAGTCGCTGTAGTTTATCTCGTTGTGCTTCTATGTATGCTCTCTCGGGGCTCTGTTCTTTGCAGTGTTCGAGAATGAACTCTATCGAGCTTAGCACCGTTCTCCAACGTGGTGTTTTGGGTAATGTTTCTATACGCATGTATTTATCTAAAGTGCGTGTTTGCAAAGTACTACGGTCTAGATAAACGCGCCACAAGCCACTTTGCTCTGCAAATGCGAACTTACTTTCACCCGTTACAGATTCCCAATACTCTAAAGCATGTGTCATTGCGTCTACTAGAACTTCTCGCATAAGTTCTTGCTTGTCTTTTTTATTACCGAGCGCTTTGTCTGCAAGGCGCGTAAATTCTCCGCCAAGCTCTTTTAGCTTTTGCAATTGGTCTTTGTCACCATCAAATGCATAACTTGAAAGCACTTCTACGGCGGTTTCTAGATTATGTATGCGAGCGGCACTGGCTCCACCGCCGACATTAAAGATGTACATGATATCTAACCCTGAACCTTCAGGGAGCTTAAGAATGTCTGCTTCGATGTTCTGACGAATATCTTCAATATAGATATCAATCTTGCCACAGTAATGAGGTTGTTTGACGGTCAGATATTTAGGGGCAATCAGCTCATCAGCAGATGAACGCTTTAGCTGTTCTAAGCTGCGCTTGAATAGCTTACAAGCAGCTTCGTTAGCAAAGCGAATACGCTTGTCTTCACGTAGACAGATGATAGCTTCAGGAGCCGATTCTAGCTGTTCCAACAAACGACCTTGAGTCTCAAGTAAGCTTGCTTCAACGACTGCACGCTGTCTAAGTTCAGACTCTAGCACTTTGTTTTCCATATGGCGCATTTCTGCTTTACTTGCCGTTAAATGCGCTTGGATACGTGCCGCCAACTCTTGTTTATTAAATGGTTTCGATAAATAGTCGTTGGCTCCTGCCTCAAAACCTCTTACACGATCTTCTGTTTGACTGAGTGCGGTGAGCATAATGATTGGCAACTCGGCATGATCATAGGTTTCACGTAGTTCACTACAAACTTGGTAGCCGCTCATGCCTGGCATCATGATATCCAATAACAGAAGTTCCGGCTTCTCTTGCTCGACGAGCGCTAACGTTTCTGGCCCATCGGAGACAGTACGCACACGATAGCCCTCTAAACGTAAAAAGCTTTCAAGCACGCGTAAGTTTACTGGTTCATCGTCAGCAACATACAGTAACGGGCCGTCTGGGTTCTCTGGAAGTGATAAGTCTTCACTGTTCTCTACATTAACTTCAGGAATTTGGAAGTGCCCGTGCGCAGCTAGAGTCTGGGTTGCTTGGATTTCTTCTTCACTGGCGAGCGGTAAAGTGAAACTGAAGGTAGTTCCGACCATTGGTTGGCTACTGACGTATAACGAGCCTCCCATTAATTCGATCAATTGACGGCTAATGGAGAGCCCAAGTCCTGCACCTTGACGATAACGGCTCGCGTCTTGCCCTGCTTGGATAAGTGGTTCAAAAATATGTTCAAGTTGTTCTGCGGGAATTCCTTGTCCAGTATCCACGACTTGTACGCGTACATGATCATCTACCACATTAGCGGAGATAACAATTTTACCTTCTGAGGTGTATTTAATCGCATTGCCAATCAGGTTATATAGCACTTGTTCAAGGCGTTGCGGGTCAGCTGACACTGCTTTTAAATCCGCTGGGACTTGGTTGATGATGCGGATGGTTTTACTTCCAAGTAAATGGCTAGAAAGCTCTAAAACCAATCGTGTTGCACTGCCCAAACTCACTGCTGATTTCTGGATATCCATGCTTCCATAACGCATTTTATGATAATCCAACAAGTCATCGACTAGATTAGCGAGACGCTGACCACTTTTAATGATGATATCAAGCTGATATTTCTGGCTAGCGGGGATCGCGCCATTGGCGCCGGACGCTAAGGTTTCAGCAATCCCGACCATGCCGTGTAACGGTGTACGAAGTTCATGAGAAGTCGTGGCTAAGAACTCATCTTTTAATTTATCGGCCAATTGCAGTTCTTCATTCTGTTTCTGAATGATCTGTATGTTGCTTTCTAGTTCTTCATTTTGCTTCTTAATGGTTTGAATCTTCTCTCGAATAGAGCGTTGCATTCGTTCAAAGCTTAACGCAAGCCGACCAATTTCATCTTTACGAACCGTATTAAAAGACGTGTCATCAAGATCCCCTGCAGAGACCTTTTCGGCAACCCAAGTCAATTTCAGCAACGGAGAAGTGATAAAGTTTGATAAATAGTGAGAAGCGATCACCACAAGGATAATGGCGATCAACATAGCGATAACGAATAGTTTTTCGAGTTGATGTATACGAGCGAAAGCTTCGTTTTCTGGTAACTGTACGACGAGCGCCCAAATCACACCACGAGTTTCAATCGGTGCATAAGCCGCGATGATCTCTTCACCTAAACCGTTTGTGTAAGTGCCGACACCAAATGCACCAGAGAGTGCTTTATCGATCACTTCTAAACTGTTCTTAATGTCGTCTTGTTTCGTGTTAATTGTGCGAGGTTGGTGATCATTTCCAACCAGCAAGGTGTTAATTGATGACTCTCGGTTGGCGTCTGCGGCTAACTTAGTGATGCCATTATTTGGCAAGCGGAACATGGCATAGCTGTGTAGATAACCTTGCTGAACAATTGGTGCACCTAGCCAAGCGACTGATTTCCCCCCTTCCAGCTCGAAGTCAGACACAATCACAGGAGTGTAGTCTTCGTTTACTTTTCGACGTTCAGTCACATCATCGGCGAGACGCTTGAAAGTTTTGCCAAGTGCCGAGTCTTTGTAGGGGCCTGATAACAAGTTCGTTCCGTAGTTATCGTCTTTGTTGATCGAGTAGGTGACGTTACCATTGATGTCTACCAGCAAAATGTCATTAAAATCAGAGCGCTTGAGGAGCTCTAAGTAGGCCCAATGATAGCGTTTATGTAAAAGCCGGTAACGTTCACTTCCTACATAGTTGGATGACTCGGGTAACGTTGAGGTTTTGATTTGGTCTCCGCTGCCCTCGATGTAGCGCTGTTGGGCGTTTTTACGAGACTCTTCAATATCATTGCCTAAACGACTAAAAGCATTGACGAGACCGTAGAATCGGCCACCACTGGCGTAAGCCAACTCTGAGCGCACAAAGCCCATGACTTCGGTTTCTCGTGCCTCAAAGTAGTCGATGATTTGCTGCTGTTTTGTATCTCGAACAGACAGTAAGTGTGAGGTGCTTTGTTCTTGCAGATCTTTACTGTGGGACTGCAAGAAAAAGATCGCAGTAATGGTAAGAGGTGTGATACTGAGCACCAGAAATGCGGTCATCAGTGTACTCTGAAGGCGCTTAAATTTCTGTTTTTTGTAGAATTTAAACATGGATAAGATTACAACTCATAATGGGCAGTTCTAAAACATACTTCGCTGCCGAGGTTCTCGTTAAAAACGGATAAGATGTTCAACTAGATAGAATTAACAAAATTAACGAGTTTTTTTTCTTTGACAAGAAAGTTAGTTGTAAAGCGTGCAGGGTGACGCAGTTTTTCTTATGAGTGTTGAATTTATGAGAAAAAATCGCGCAGGTTTGTGCCTGCGCGGGGGGAAGTTATGATTTTTTCGCGTAGTAGATAGAAAATTTATTGGTCTTATTTAGCGTCTCGCAATTATTAAACGCCCGCTCGATAATTGGTGGGTATTTTAAGAAGCTATTCGCGACAATCACCATTTCGCCGTCTTTGGTTAGATATTGTGGTGCCTGACCCAACAAGGTTTCCGCTGCGTTGTAATTTGTGTCTAAACCACTGTGGAATGGCGGGTTGCTGATAATAAAGCGGTAGTCTTTTGCGGTATCCGAGTATATATCTGATGCAAATACGCGTCCGGATAAACCATTCGCTTCTAATGTGGCTTGGCTAGAAGTGATCGCATAAGCATTAATGTCACACATCTCAATCGCGATCTCTGGATTCGCTTTCGCCATAAACGCACCGAGCACACCTGCACCACAACCAAAGTCGAGCACTTTGCCCGACAGCTTAGGTAAGGTTTCAAGCAGCAATCGGCTACCTAAGTCGAACTCGCCATGGCTGAATACGCCAGGTAGGCTCTTAACCGCTAGCGACTGCTCACCGAGTGTAACAGTGTAAGACTTAAACCAATCTGCTTGGTTGAAAGGTTTTGGTTCATTGAGGCAATTACCCCAGTAAAATGAGCAGCGACGAGCAGAGTCGTACTTGTTCACAGGGCCGTATTCTTGGAACATCTTCTCGATGCTCTTGATGCCGGAGCGGTTTTCACCAACGATGACGATTTCGGTGTTAATGCCCAGTTTCGCCATCAACATCGCCAGCAAGTATTCTGCTTCAGCTTTTGCCTTTGGCCAGTATAAAAGGACCATGTCTGCTTTTGTTTCAACATCAAACACAGAGCCAAAATGACTTTTCACTTTGTCAGAGGTTTGAATTTGGCGGTAGTAGCTATAGTTGGAAGTAAACACTTCAACAGACTCACAATGAGCCACTAACTCAAGAGGAAATAGGTCTTCAACTTCACCAGCGACTAAAACGTGTTTTCCGTTGAAGTATTCAAGTTGGCGCTGAGCTATTTGGCTAGGAGCGATATAAGCAGACATAAATTTGGTTCATCAGAAATAATTTGGGGCAGATTTTCGCACAATCTGCCCCAAGCTTGAAGTGATTAAGCGGTGACTAGCTGTTGTCTTGTTGGTTAAGGAAGTCTTTGAATTCTTCCTCGTAGATATTAAACAGTACCATGGTCACGGCAAAAATAAGTGGGCCGTAGATAAGACCAATCAAACCAAACAGATGCAGACCACCCAGTAATGAGAAGAAAATCATAAGGGTATTCATGCCGGCGCTGCCTTGCATTAGCAACGGACGCAATAGGTTATCTATAGAGCCAACGACAACTACACTCCACACCGTCAAGAAGATAGCCCAAGTCATATCGCCTGTTAAGAACAAGTACGCTGCTGCAGGAATCCAGATTAGTGCGGTTCCTACCACTGGAATGAATGATGCAAAGCCCATCATTGTTCCCCAAAATAACCCAGGGAAGCCGGCGAGCCACATACCGATACCGCCAGCCAGACCTTGAGCAATCGCTGTCATGAATGAGCCCATTACGGCTGATTTAGAAACTTGCTCTATCTCTGTCAATATGCGGTCTTCTTGGCTACGTGAGAGTGGCAGGATATGACGAATCGCAGAGATAATTTTGTCGTGGTCACGAAGCAGAAAAAACAGCACAAACAGCATTAGGAAGAAGTTCATTAGGAAGTTGGTTGCGTCTCCTAAAATCTTTGCGCTGATAGCGACTAAGTTAGAGCCAAACGATGTGGCAAATTGACCAATTTTCTCAGCAATGGCTTTGGGCTCGATTTTATCAAAAGGTAAGTACTCATTAACAATCGATAAGCCTTTGATAACGAAAGGATGTTGGAATATATCTTGGATGCCACCATTGGTAACCCAATTATATGTATTTTGTGAGAAAACAGAGCCTTGCTGAACAATGGCGGCAAACACAAATAAAAGCGGGATAACAATAATAAACGTCAAGACGACACATGACAGCAGTGCCGCCATATTGGGGTGCTTGGGAATTTTCTGCTCAAACCATTCGTGTATCGGAAACATGAGCAAAGAAATGATAAAAGCCATCACAATTGAATTGATATATGGCTCAACCAATAAGTAGCAAGCAAAAGCAGCGGCGAGTAAAGCAACCATTAGTACTCGGTGACTCGACGTTATTTTTACATTATTTGGCATGGTATTAGTCCAACTTACAGGTGACGTTTACGGTTTATGCCTTCAATGATGGCGTGTAACCTTTATTACTTTGCACTCTTAACTCTTTCAAGCTTATGACAATGCCGAATTAGAGCAGGGCGATGTACCTTGCTATAATGACTACAAATCAGTCGGTTATCAATCAAGAGATGAGCTATGGGTTGTTGCAACGGTGATAAAAAGTGTCAAACCGAGAAAAAAGCTAAGCGAATACCGTGGTTTGGCATTGTCGTTGGGGTATTAGCGATATTGGTTATTTTGAATTGGCAATAAAAAAGGACCGTTACGGTCCTTTTCTAAATGCGTTATCGCCGTTTTTAGCGATTACTTCGCTTCTTCTGCAAGAACAGCAAAACAGCGGTCAGCAGCTTCTAGTGTGGCATCAATCTCTTTTGAACCATGAGCGAGTGAAGTAAAGCTCGCTTCAAACGCAGATGGCGCAAGGTAGACACCGTGTTTTAGCATTAAGTGGAAGAAACGCTTGAAGCGTTCTACATCGCACTTCGTTACGTCTTCGTAGCAAGTTACTTTTTCTTGGTCAGTGAAGAAGAAGCCGAACATACCGCCCACTTGGTTAACAACTAGCGGAATACCGTGTTTTTCTGCTAGAGACTTAAAACCTTCAGCAAGTTGTTTCGTTTTAGAAGTTAGGCGCTTTTCGTTGCCTTCTTCTTTTAGAAGGTTCAAACATGCGTAGCCTGCTGCCATTGCGACAGGGTTACCGGAAAGGGTACCAGCTTGGTAAACTGGGCCTGTAGGTGCAACGTATTGCATCACTTCTTTACGGCCACCGAAAGCACCTACTGGCATACCGCCACCAATTACTTTACCCAGTGTCGTTAGGTCGGGTTTGATGTTGTAGTGTGCTTGCGCGCCGCCTAGAGCAACACGGAAGCCTGTCATTACTTCATCAAAAATTAGTAGCGCGCCTTCTTGATCACAGATTTCACGTAGCCCTTCGTGGAAGCCTTCCACTGGTGGAATACAGTTCATATTGCCAGCTACTGGCTCAACGATGATACAAGCAATTTCGCCTTTGTTAGCAGCAAATAGCTCGCGTACAGAATCTAGGTCGTTGAATGTTGCTGTTAGCGTGTGCTTAGCAAAATCTGCAGGAACGCCAGGAGAGCTAGGTTGACCTAGTGTTAGTGCACCAGAACCTGCTTTTACTAGCAAGCTGTCAGCGTGGCCGTGGTAACAACCTTCAAATTTCATGATCTTGTCGCGACCGGTGAAGCCACGTGCAAGGCGAATCGCGCTCATCGTAGCTTCAGTACCAGAACTTACCATGCGTATTTGCTCCATTGATGGAACAAGCTCAGAAACTAATTCTGCCATCGCGATTTCAAGCTCTGTTGGCGCACCGAAGCTAAGACCGCGTTGCGCTGCATCAATTACTGCTTCGCGGATAACCGCGTGGTTGTGGCCAAGAATCATTGGACCCCAAGAGCCAACGTAATCAATATACGCTTTACCATCGGCATCAAAAATCAGTGGACCGTCTGCTCGTTCGATAAATAGCGGAGAGCCGCCAACGCCGTTGAATGCACGAACTGGTGAATTGACACCGCCAGGGATGGTTTGCTGAGCTTTTTGATACAGCTCTGATGATTTGGTCATGGGGTTATCCTCTTTTGATTGCTCGGACCAAGTGGAGCGCATTGTACCTAGCTATAATCAAGTTAGAAACGTTTTGCTTAATTTATGTGTTGTTTCGCAGTGTAATCTTATATATCCGCATCTGTTATAAAGAATCGGCGGCGAATACTTGAACGAGTTTGTCAGGTATTGGATAATCGTCTCAATTAGCACAAATTTGACGTCTTGCTTCAGGCTTGACGCATTACACGAGTGAGAGAGGTCTTCGTGAGCGAAGTAAACGTACCATTATCTTTTTCTGACGCAGCAGCATCTCGCGTTAAAGCATTGATTGCTGAAGAAGAAAACCCAGCATTGAAACTGCGCGTATACATTACTGGCGGCGGCTGCAGCGGCTTCCAATACGGCTTTACTTTTGATGAAAATGTAAACGAAGGCGATACGACAATCGTAAACAGTGGTGTAACACTGGTTGTAGACCCTATGAGTCTGCAATATCTCGTTGGCGGTATTGTTGACTACACAGAAGGGTTGGAAGGAGCGCGCTTCTTCGTAAATAATCCAAATGCAACGACAACATGTGGTTGTGGTGCATCGTTCAGTGTGTAATTAACACCTAACAGGCAGCTAATGGCTGCCTGTGCTTTATGTAGAAGGATGTCACGTAAAGCGCACGCTCGCAGATATGCAGAGAAATAATAAAAAGGACTTTATATGTCTGGACTTTCTTTTGGACGCCGAATTGTCGAGCGCCCTTGGCTAGTATCTCTTATCCTCGTCTTACTTCTTGTTGCATGGCTAACCATCGGCCAACTCAAAGCACAGGATGATCATCCTAACTCTTCAACATCCACGAACACAACACCACTTGCAAAGGTGATGTTTGATACTTTTCTTGCCGAACCTACCAGTAAAACCATTGAATTGTATGGACGAACAGCGCCCAATCGTCAAGCGCGTCTTGGCGCCGAAGTTGCCGGTAAAATAGTCAGTCTTAACATAAAGAAAGGCCAAGCGGTCAAACAGGGACAAGTGATCGCAAACATCGATAAGCGCGACCTTGGCATTCAACTTAAACGGGCCCAGGCGATGCTGTTGGTTAAAGAGAAAGAGTTTAATGCAGCTAAATCGCTAAAAAGTCGTGGACTGCAAGGTGAGGTTGCATTTGCGACAGCGCAAGCAGCGTTGGTAGATGCACGTGCGAATTTGAGTAACGTGCAAACGGCTTTAAGAAATACTGAGGTTAAAGCGCCATTTGATGGCATCGTAGATCACCACTTTGTTGAGTTAGGTGATTTTGTCGGGATTGGCGATCCTATTGCGACGGTCATTGATTTGGATACTTTAGTGATTGAAGCCGATGTCAGTGAACGGCATATACAATACCTTAAGGAAGGCCTAGAAGCCGACGTAAGAACCATTAACCAACAGCATCATCAAGGTCGTGTGCGCTACATTGGACGTGTTTCTTCTGCTTCTACTAATACATTTCCAATTGAAATCGAAATTGATAATCAAGACGCAAGAATTCCTGCCGGTATGAGCGCAGAAGTACAGCTGCCTTTGAGTGAAGTGTTGGCAGTAAAGATTACGGCTGCCATGTTAGCACTAGATGAAGAAGGTAACTTAGGTGTCAAGACACTGCGTAATGAGTATGTTGAGTTTGTTCCAATTCAACTCGTTAAGGCCGAGGATGATGGTGTGTGGCTCTCTGGGTTAGGAGAGCGTGCAGACATTATCGTGCTGGGACAAGGTTTTGTGCGAGATGGTGATCAAGTACTGGCCAATAAAGTTGATGACGTAGTTATTGAAGCGGCTAATGAGCAGTAAGGAGCACCTATGTACACTCTGATTGATGCTGCGTTATCTCGCGCTCGCACTATGCTGACATTGTTGGTGATGATATTAATTGCTGGTGTCATTACTTACGTCACAATCCCCAAGGAATCGAGCCCTGATATTACCATTCCGATCATTTATGTTTCTGTTGGACATCAAGGCATTTCTCCTGTCGATGCCGAACGTTTATTAGTTCGGCCAATAGAGCAAGAGCTGCGTTCAATTGAAGGCGTAAAAGAGATGACCTCTGTGGCATCAGAAGGTCATGCTTCGGTGACGCTGGAATTTAGTGTCGGAGTGGATCTTGATAAAGCGATGACAGATGTGCGTGATGCGGTTGATCTTGCAAAGCCAAAATTACCAGAGGACAGTGATGAGCCAACGGTAAATGAAGTCACGTTTGCATCTGAAGAGCCTGTTTTAACTGTTGTTCTATATGGCACCGTACCAGAGCGGACCATTGTACAGATTGCCAGAACGCTACGTGATCGTTTGGAGAGTTTCCGTCAGGTTCTTGAAGTTGAAATCGCAGGGGATCGCGAAGACATCGTGGAGATAGTTGTCGATCCGCTATTGATGGAAAGCTACGGTCTCGATCAAGCGGATATCTATAATTTAATTGCCTTGAATAACCGAGTTGTGGCTGCGGGGTTTGTCGATACTGGGTATGGACGCTTTTCGGTAAAAGTCCCATCGGTTTTTGATTCACTGAAAGATGTGCTTGAACTACCGATCAAGGTGAATGGCAAAGAGGTGATCACTTTTGGCGATGTGGCGACAGTACGGCGTGCATTTCGCGATCCTGAAAGTTTTGCTCGTTTAGATGGCGAATCTGCCATCGTTTTGGACGTAAAAAAACGGGCAGGGGAAAACATCATTGAAACGGTTGAGCTGGTAAAAGAAATACTGGCTCAGGGACAGAAGCGCGCCGAGTGGCCCGACAATTTGCAAGTTAAATACACTTGGGATCAATCCGACGATGTCAAATTGATGCTCAGTGATCTACAAAACAATATCTTATCCGCAATTATCCTCGTAGTTATCGTCATTATTGCCATATTGGGGGTTAGGACCGCGCTTCTCGTGGGGATTTCTATTCCAGGATCGTTCTTGACTGGGTTGTTGGTGTTATCGGTATTTGGGCTGACGGTCAATATCGTCGTACTGTTTGCTTTAATTATGGCAGTAGGCATGTTGGTGGATGGTGCCATTGTGGTGACAGAGTTTGCAGATCGGCGCATGCAAGAAGGAACGCCACGTAAAGAAGCCTATCGAGATGCCGCAAAGCGAATGGCCTGGCCTATTACCGCATCCACAGCAACCACATTGGCTGCGTTTGCTCCGTTACTTTTCTGGCCAGACATCACTGGTGAGTTCATGAAGTACTTACCACTTACTTTAATTGCTACTTTGGCCGCTTCTCTGATGATGGCTTTATTGTTCGTTCCTGTCATCGGTGGGATCATTGGCAAGCCTCAAGTAGTCAATCAGAAAGCTCAGCGAGAAATGGTTGAGCTGCATAACGGCAACTTTGAAAAAGCGACAGGCATTACCAAGCTTTATTACCAGACTCTGTCGGTAGCGATTCGTCATCCATGGAAAGTCTTACTCAGCGCGATACTGCTAGCGGCAGGTGTCGGCTTCACTTACAACAAAGCTGGCTTGGGTGCAGAGTTTTTCCCTGAAGTGGACCCTGCCTTTTTTACCGTTAAAGTTCGTTCTTATGGTGACTTGTCAATTCACGAAAAAGATGTTGTTATGCGCGAAATCGAGAAGGTGATGCTCGGTCATGACGAGTTTGAAAGTGTCTACACGCGCACAGGATCGAGCGATAATGGGGACGAGATTGGCCAGATTCAAATAACGCCTGTGGATTGGCAGTATCGACGCAAAGTGAAAACCATTATTGAGGAACTAAAAGAGACGACAGACCGCTTTTATGGTGTTGAACTTGAGTATAAATTCCCGGACGCAGGACCGCCTGTCGAGCATGATCTCGTGATTGAAGTGTCATCACGAAATTTGAGTGTTAGTGCGTTAGATGAAGCAGCCAAAAAAGTACGACATTGGGCTGATGGTAATCCTGCACTGACCAACTTGAGTGATACCACTAATAAGGAAGGGATTGATTGGCAAATTGATATCCAGCGAGATGACGCCTCTCGCTTTGCAGCGGATGCTACTTTAGTCGGGAATACCGTCCAGTTTGTTACGAACGGCTTGAAAATAGGCGATTATTTGCCCGATGATGCGGATGAAGAAGTCGATATTTTGGTGCGCTATCCGCAAGATAAGCGCGACATAGGTCGATTTGATCAACTGAGAGTGAAAACGGCAGCTGGTCTGGTACCGATTACGAATTTTGCTCAAATCAAACCAGATCATAAGCAAGACACTATTCGTCGGGTCGACGGTCATCGAGTTATCAATATTAAAGCGGATATGGTGGAAGGTTACAATTTGGCGCTTGAGTTACCTAAGATTGCCGCTGGAATGGAACAGCTCGACTTACCGGAAGGCATTGAATATAAGATTCGGGGTCAAAATGAAGAGCAGGAAAACTCATCAGCATTCTTGCAAAATGCTTTTATTGTCGCGCTTGGTGTGATGGCTTTGATTTTAATTACGCAGTTTAATAGCTTTTATCAAGCTTTCTTAATCCTTAGTGCAGTGCTGTTTTCTACCGTTGGTGTCTTCGCCGGGTTACTTATTTTCCAAAAGCCATTTGGCATCATTATGTCGGGAATTGGAGTGATTGCGTTGGCTGGTATCGTGGTAAACAACAATATTGTTTTAATCGATACTTATAATCAGATGCGTAAACGTGGCTTAGAAAAATCTGAGGCTATTTTGCGTACGGGTGTGCAGCGTTTAAGACCCGTTTTACTTACGACGGTGACCACCATGTTAGGCTTATTGCCAATGGTGTTAGAAATGAACATCGACTTAGTTAATCAGAAAGTGGAGTTTGGCGCACCAAGCACTCAATGGTGGTCTCAGCTTGCGACCGCTGTCGCGGGTGGTTTGGCGTTTGCGACTTTGCTAACGTTAGTTCTGACACCGTGTTTGCTTATGCTCGGGAGAGAGCATCACTCCGAACAGTAAGCTTTATCGTGATGATATCGACAAAACAAAAAGGGCAGCGAAGCTGCCCTTTTCAATACCTTGCCTTACTTCATTGCTAGCAGTTTGCTGTAGCGTTCAAGCTTGTCCATGCTAACTTTCGCGTTTGCCATGAAAGTTTGTCTCGCTTTTCCTGTCAGGGATTTAGATTGTGGCAAATTCACCGTGCGCGGGTTTTTATGGACACCATTCACAAGGAACTCATAGTGCAGGTGAGGGCCAGTTACACGGCCAGTTCCGCCAAGCGTACCGATGGTTTGGCCTTGCTTAACGCGTTGACCAGCTCGTACAGTACGTTTGGTTAAGTGCAGGTACTTGGTAATGTAAGTATTACTATGTTTAATGAAAACGTAGTTACCATTAAATTTGTTGTAAGACGATTTTTGAACGACACCATCACCAGCCGCCCAAATCGGGGTGCCCACTGGTGCTGCATAGTCCGTGCCTCTATGAGGACGAACGCGTCCCGTCACTGGATGTAAGCGGCGTGGGTTGAAGTTAGACGAAACTCGACGGAAATCCAACGGCGCGCGTAAGAATGCTTTTTTCATTGCACGCCCATTTTCGTCGTAATACTTGCCACTTTTCTGATCCAATATTGCGGTAAAGGTATCGCCTTGGTTTTTAAAGATCGCAGCAATGATTTTTCCACGGCCGATTACTTCTCCTTCTACCACTTCCTCTTGGTAAAGTACTCGGAAGCTATCGTTTTTACGAATATCTAAAGCAAAGTCGATGTCCCAACCAAATATGCCAGCCAGTTCCATGATTTGGTTACCATTTAATCCAGAAGATATTCCTGCATTCCAAAAGTTTGATTTGATGGTGGCTTCTGCGTAGTTGTACTGGAAGTCGACTTCTTTCTTATCAACTTCAGAAACGTACTTGCCGTCTTTTAATGTGATACGAAAAGTCTCGAACGCGCTTAGTGTCCTTCTTAGCTGCACCAAGTCGTTATTTTCGTCAAAGCCAAATTGCAATCGGTCACCAGGTCGAAGCCGAGTTAACTGTTTTTCTACTTCTTTGTCTGATGACACCAGTTCATGTAATAGACGAGCAGAAAGCCCTACGCGACTAAATAAGATGGCAGCACTCTCGCCATTTTTTACCTTGTATGTCTCCCAGCGCAGCACGGCGGGAACCGCAGGCGATGAACTATTTAGTGCACTGAGTTCGAGGGAAACTGGCACAGGATAATGTTGACCAACTTTTAATCGGCTCTGCTGCGGGTCTAGGTCTTGCGGATCAGGTAAAAAGAAGAGCGCGAAGATAATCAGCGCACTAAAAAAACCGATCAATACTTTGTGCAAGAGTGGAAGTCGGACAAAAATCGAATGCATGAGGTACTTGATTGCTAAATTAAACGGAAAAAGTGACAACTACCTAGTCTAACGTGTTTCAAAATGCATCGCTATTCAAGTAATATGTTCAGCTATTATATTTTTGCCAAATCTGTGGGAGTGAACAAGAATGGCGAGCATTGAAGCTGCACTAGCCGAGATTAAGCGCGGTGTTGAAGAGCTGATTCCAGAAGAAGAGCTAATCGCAAAACTAAAAGAAGACCGTCCTCTACGTATTAAATTGGGCGCTGATCCAACAGCACCTGACATTCACCTAGGCCATACGGTTATTTTCAATAAGCTTCGCTTGTTCCAAGAACTAGGTCATGAAGTGACGTTCCTAATCGGTGACTTCACTGCAATGGTTGGTGACCCAACAGGTAAAAACACAACTCGTCCACCGCTAAGTCGCGAAGACGTATTGCGTAACGCTGAAACGTACAAAGAGCAAGTGTTCAAAATTCTCGATCCTGCAAAGACTAAAATTCAGTTTAACTCTGAGTGGCTGTCTGAACTGGGCGCAGAAGGTATGATTCGCCTTGCGGCAAACCAAACCGTTGCTCGTATGCTAGAGCGTGACGACTTTAAAAAGCGTTACGCGGGTGGTCAGCCAATTGCTATTCATGAGTTCATGTACCCACTTCTACAAGGCTGGGACTCAGTAGCAATGGAAACGGATGTTGAATTAGGTGGTACAGACCAGAAGTTCAACCTTCTAATGGGTCGTGAGCTGCAAAAGTCTCACGGTCAAAAACCTCAGGTTGTACTGATGATGCCGCTTCTAGTGGGCCTTGATGGCGAGAAGAAGATGTCTAAGTCAGCAAACAACTACATCGGTATCAGCGAAGCGCCAAGCGAAATGTTTGGTAAAATCATGTCTATTTCTGATGACCTAATGTGGAGCTACTACGAGCTGCTCTCTTTCCGTCCTCTGGAAGAGATTGCTCAATTCAAAGCTGATGTAGAAGCGGGCAAAAACCCTCGTGACATCAAAGTATTGCTAGCAAAAGAAATTATTGCTCGTTTCCACAGTGAAGCCGATGCCGATGCAGCAGAGCAAGAATTCGTAAACCGTTTTGCGAAGAACCAAATTCCTGATGAAATGCCAGAGTTTGACTTTGACGCAGGTCGCCCAGTGAGTAATCTGTTGAAAGAAGCAGGCTTATGTCCATCATCGTCAGATGCGATGCGCATGGTTAAGCAGGGCGCTGTGAAGATTGATGGTGAAAAAATTGCGGACAGCAAATTTGCTCCAGAAGCGGGTACTTACGTGTTCCAAGTAGGCAAACGTAAATTTGCTCGTATTACTATTCAGTAATTCATAATGACTGCAAATGAAAGCGTCCGAAGGGCGCTTTTTTTGTATGAAAATTTAGCAAAAACGGCAAAGTAAAACTTCCATACCTGATGAACTTTGCTACTATACTTGCGCTGCCAATAATGGCAGCGCTATCGGAGATTTACATGAACAATACCGACCATCCTCCCAGTCGTTGGGTGAGTAAGATTAAGGGAGCGAAATAACCCGCTTCGGTATTGGCGATCTCCGCCTTACCTAAGTGGTGAGGCATCTTTTCTAACTTTCTTCTCGTTATTTCCTTCATACATTCTGAATAGACAGTGCATTCGCATTGGTTTTCTCTGTGCATCTTAATTGTTGTCTGACTTTTAGCGTGCGAGAGTGGCTTTTTCATGCTTTGTCGATGGTCGTTACCAATGCCAATCGGGAGATTCGCCATGACGGTAATGAACAACACTTTTATTGAAACAACACCAAACTTTTCTGAAGTAGAAATTGGTGCAGCTCGCAATGCATTCTTGCAGTACGAGCAAGAGCAACAAGTCCATTTGCTTACGGTTATGCCGATTGATGAGGCTGTAGGTATTTTACAGCATTGCTCTGTCGGCTATGTGAATAGTCTTATTGCTCAACTTGAGCAAGCAGGTCATGACAAACGCGCACGTCATTATGCTCACCAACTGGGTCTGCATATGTCTGAAGTTGATACACCCGATGGTTATTTATCAACTAGTGTTTTAGGGCATGTAAAACAGCGTATTGGATGGATCATTGCGCTGGCTCTTTTAGGGATAGTGTCAGGTTTGATCATTGCTCAGTATGAGGACACCCTTAGTCAGCTTGTTTTACTTGCAGTGTACATGCCAGTGATTGCAGCTGCTGGTGGTAACACAGGAACACAAGCAGCAACTTTAGTGATTCGTGCTCTTGCTACTGGAGAGTTAAAAAAACGCCAATGGTTAGAAGTTTTGTGGAAAGAGAGCCGAGTCGCTCTATTTATTGCGCTAGCGATCGCTATCGTGATGATTGGACGCATTATGTTATTTAGTGCAGGACAATCAACAGGAGGCTTTGAACTGACCGATATCGCACTGGCAATAGCAGTTGCGCTGTTCATTCAAGTCACCATTTCTACAACATTGGGCGGGCTGTTGCCAATTATTGCACGAGCTTGCAAGTTGGACCCAGCCGTATTGGTGAGTCCAGTTCTTGCGTCTATCGTCGATATTTCAGGAATGTGGATTTACTTTAACGTGGTGAACTATTTCTTAGGTATTTCCTGACTAAAGTTCACAATGTCATTGTAAAAAAGCTGCTCAAAATGTGTAATCGGGGCGATGACAGGTGTGTTGTCGTCCCTTTTTTCTGGGAAGTAGTCTGAAACAAACTGAACAAAAATGGTGTTAGGTTGACCATTTTTATCCAAGCCATATCCAGCCATATTGTAAGTCCCGTAGATAGAGCCACTTTTCGCGATCAGCTGTCCTTTAATTGGAAGTTTTCGCATACTTTGTCGGTACTTTAATGTGCCGGATTCACCTGATTTCGGCATGATGGCAATCAATTTGAGTTCGTTTTCATACTTCCAAATATAGCGCAACATTTCAGCCATCTTGGTCGCTGAGATCCGGTTATTTCGCGAAAGTCCTGAGCCGTCTTCTAGGCGCGCATTACGAATATCAATACCAGTGTTGGCGAAAATGATCTGCTTGATCGCTTCTGTACCGTTAGTAAAACTGCCTGGCTGAACGAAAAATTTAGCACCAAGTGTTTTGGTTAATGTGTCGGCAATCAAGTTGTCAGAGTTTTTGAGCATATCTTCAAGAATGTCTGGTAAGGCCTTTGATTGATGCATTGCGATGAGCTTTCGCTGCTTTTCTGGCGCCGTACCGACCCTAATCTTTCCTGATACCCCAATGTTGAGCTCCTTGAGCAAAGTCGCCAACCTCTGACTGGTGTAACGCTCAGGGTCTTGAACCGCAAATTTCAGTGGCAATGGTTTGTCTCTTTCAACCAAGCACCCTGTTAGCTTGTAGTTGTTATCGGGATTTGCAACTAAACCTAAGTCACAATGACGACTTTTCTTAATGGTTTTAGAAACTGTTTCTACGGTACTTGTGACACGAATAGGTTGATGCTCTGGTACGTAGACCCGCGTTCCACCATCTTTTTGTGTATAGATAGAGGCTTGTACACAGTTGTTATTGAGTGTGATGGTCGATGCCGGAGCGCTGTAGCAAACTCCCAAGATATCCCATGGCCAGCCCACCGCACGGTTATAACCAGTGAATGCGCTGTTATCGAGCCATAGGTCACCGTTAATCCGTTTTAAGCCATTTTTCTTAGCTAGAGTGAGGAGTGATTTTAAGTCGTTGGTTTGGAGTGTTGGGTCGCCGACAAAGTAAATCACTGCATCTGAGTTCGACGTTTCCAGCTTGGTTCGAAACCGGAAGTTATCACCCAGTTCTAGCTTTGCGGCTAATGCGGTGACGATTTTTAATGTACTCGCTGGTGGGAACAGTTGTTCGGTAGGATGAACACCGTCAAGCTCAGCATTTTCACTGAGTTTTTCCGCAACTAAACTGATGCGGGCGCCTTCAGGCAACACCTCTTGATGAGGGTACGCTTGTGAAAAAGCAGAAAGTAATGAAGAGAATATGAGCAAGGGCCAACGTAAACGCATAATGATACTTTCTAAGGTGAGTTATGTGATTGAGTATACGCAAGTCCTTTCAATATGCTAGGTAACTAAAGAAATGCTTCAAATGTCTTCATGAATGAGACACGAGAGAAAGGCGCGCTGCTTAAAATGAAGTATAAAAAATGCCCGCTTAAAGCGGGCATTCGATATTCTAGTCAAAGACCGGAATTAGAAGTCGTAACGTAGACCTAGAGCTAGCTCGTCTTCAGCATCGATCTTAGTTGCAACTGTTTTGCTCGTGTCAGTTGAACCAAACTTGTCACCTGCATCAATCAGGTTGAAGTTGTAAGAAATGTAACCACGGAAGTTAGGCTTGAAGTAGTAAGAAGCATCAACAGCGAAGTTGTTTGCAGAAGTTTCGTTGTTAGTTTCTGCATTGTTGTATGATGTTGTAAATACTGTTTGGCCTAGAGTGTAAGCACCCGCTAGCTCGTAACCAGTGTAATCAACTGTGTTACTGTTGTTTGAATCTTCCATTTTCTCGCCGTCAGTGAATACACCAGCGAAGTAAAGATCAGACATTGTGTAAGATGCAGCTAGCATGTACTCGTTAGCTTTGTCTTGATCTGCGTAACCAGCACCTAGCTCAAGACCAGTGTCAGCTAGAGCGTAGATTGCAGATAGAGAGTAACCGTCTTGTTTGTTGTCGTAGTACTCACCAGTGTTTTTGTTTTCCATACGATCAGCGAAGCGGTAGCTTGCTTTTACGCTTAGGTTTTCAAACTGGCCTTTGTAAGCCATCATGTTGTCTGTACGGTCTGATACAGCTAGTTTGTCTGCTGCAGAGTTACCGTGGTAAGCCATGATATCTGTGAAGTCAGTGATAACGCCTAGTGCACCTTCAGTTTTACCGTATGCGAACTCACCGTAAGCACCGCCAAGACCAGCGTAAGCAAGACGAGTTTCTAGATCGCTCTTGTCGTCGCCGTCTACAGTACCGTTTTGAGCAGTCTCAAATTCACCTTCCCAGAAACCAACACCGTATAGGTTGTCATTGATTTCTTGTTTACCAAGGAAGTTTAGACGGATGCGAGATTTGTCTTGAGCGTCGCCATCTTTCATAGATAGACGTGCTTCAGCACGGCCGCCCATTTCTAGAGAAGTACCGTCTTGGTTGTAAAGTTCAGCTGCGTTTACGCCAGTTGCCATAGCTGCTGCAGATACAGAAAGAGCAATTAGAGTCTTTTTCATCTTATTTGTCCTAGTTAGCTGTCCATAATCATTGTTGTATGGGGGAGAGGTGATCTCTCACAAGTTGTTGGTCCAAAATTGGCTAATTGAGCGATATAGTTCGCACTTGTAAGCCATTGATCTAACAACTCGCTGGACATGTTTTACTGCTAAAGTTTCCGTATGAGTTAGTAAAATGATATAAATCCCACTGATGAACACTGTTCAATTGTGCGTTGTTTTTATTTAAGTTACTGTTTTTAATTGAAATTATTGGTGATGACATTGGCCTGACATTGATTAGTTTTTATCTTTTTTGAGGTTTTTGGTGTAATGAACAGTGTTGTTTTTCAATAAATTGAGAAGGTGATTCGCCCTAGAACCGCTCTAAAAGTGAGTTATATCATTATGCCGAAAAGGCATAGTCTTGCTGTCTTTCGAATTAAGATGATTTCGTCCGGGAGTTTGTTTACACTAAACGAAATACATCTTTAAGCGCACTACCCAGTCCTATGACAGGGTGGGCTTTTTTTGTCCAAAGACCCATTTGGGCTTGAGGTTATAAAATGGAAAAAGTTCCAATGACACTACGTGGCGAGCAAAAGCTACGTGCAGAACTCGATCGTCTACTTAAACTACGTCCTCAGATCTCAGAGGCAATTGCTGAAGCTCGTGAGCTAGGTGATTTAAAAGAGAATGCTGAATATCACGCCGCTCGTGAAGAGCAGGGCATTTGTGAAGCACAAATCCGTGACATTGAATACAAACTGTCAGTTGCTCAAGTTATTGATGTAACGAAGATGGAGAACACGGGTAAAGTTATTTTTGGTTCAACCGTAACCTTGATTGATATCGACACCGAAGAAGAAAAAACGTACCAAATCGTTGGTGATGACGAAGCCGATATCAAAGCAGGTCGCATTTCAGTGAGCTCACCTATTGCTCGTGGCCTGATTGGTAAGATGGAAGGCGATGAAGTTGCTATTCAAACTCCGGGTGGCGCGAAAGACTTCGAAATTGACCGAGTAGAATATATCTAAGTCGTTTGGAGTAGCATTACTACTCTGATAAAACGCAAAAAGGTCGCCTCAGGCGACCTTTTTTCTTCAGCAACGTAAGTAGAGTTACTTATGAGGGATTTCGATTTTACGCTCTTCAGACTGGCGGTATAGCACAAGCACTTTACCAATAGTCTGAACTTTTTCAGCGCCCGTCTCACGTACGATAGCGTCGATGATTAGCTGTTTTGTTTCACGATCTTCCGAAGCAACTTTTACTTTGATAAGTTCGTGATGGTTAAGAGCGATTTCAATTTCTGCTAGCACGGCTTCTGTAAGTCCATTTGCGCCCATTAGCACAACAGGTTTTAAACTGTGAGCTAGGCCTTTAAGGTGCTGCTTTTGTTTGGTGCTTAGGTTCATTACGCGGCCAATTTTCTTTAAAATAAGGGTTGAAAAAAGCTATTTTAACGCCATCTATTGCTGAAGACTATAATTTATTGAGTAATAGGTAGCGCCTATTAAAACAATAGCTCCAATTTGTGCCTTGTTGGGATTAAAATGAGTAAACAAAAACATTCGGCTAGTTCTGGTCGTTGGTTGAAAGAACACTTTGATGATAAATACGCGAATGAAGCCCGAAAAAAAGGCTACCGCTCACGTGCTTATTTCAAGATCGATGAGATTCAAACGAAAGATAAATTGTTAAAGCCTGGAATGACAGTCGTCGACTTGGGGGCCGCGCCGGGCGGATGGTCTCAATATGCTGCTAAGATAGTAGGGGACAGTGGTCAGATCATTGCGTGTGACTTGCTTCCTATGGACCCGATTGCTGGCGTTAGCTTTTTACAAGGCGACTTTCGTGATGATGCGGTATTGGAAGCTTTGCTAGAAAGGATCCAACCTTCCATGGTAGACGTAGTAATGTCTGATATGGCGCCTAACATCGCGGGAAACAATTCTGTTGATCAACCTCGCGCTATGTATTTAGTTGAATTAGCTTTAGATATGTGTCGACAAGTTCTAGCGCCTAATGGTAGCTTTGTCGTAAAGGTTTTCCAAGGGGAAGGCTTCGATCAGTATGTGAAAGAAGTCCGAGACATGTTTAAAGCCGTAAAAATTAGAAAACCAGACTCATCGCGAGCTCGCTCTCGAGAGGTCTTCGTCGTAGCCACTGGTTACAAAGGTTAACCATTTTGCTCTCTTGAGAGCGTGTTAACACTATAGCTACAGTTAATGAACTGTAGTACCCTACCTTTAATTACAATTAGTTATCGAGAGGCTTACACCTTGAGTGACATGGCAAAAAATTTAATTCTGTGGCTTGTTATCGCCGTCGTATTGATGTCGGTATTCCAGAGCTTTGGCCCTGGAGAAAGCAATGGCAGAACCGTGGATTACACCACGTTTGTACAGGAAGTTGGCCAAGGCCAGATTCAAGAAGCAACTTTTAAAGACGGTGAAATTAGCTTTGTTCGTCGTGGCGGCGGTGCCAAAATGGTCACTTACATGCCAGTGTATGACCAAAAGCTTCTAGATGACCTAATTAACCAAAACGTGAAAGTACAAGGCACGCCTCCAGAAGAGCAAAGCTTGCTTGGTACTATCTTCATCTCTTGGTTCCCAATGATCTTACTAATTGGTGTATGGATTTTCTTCATGCGTCAAATGCAAGGCGGCGGTGGTAAAGGCGCCATGTCTTTTGGTAAGAGCAAAGCTCGAATGATGAGCGAAGAACAAATCAAGACAACTTTTGCTGACGTTGCTGGCTGTGACGAAGCAAAAGAAGACGTGAAAGAGCTGGTGGACTACCTACGCGATCCAAGCCGCTTCCAAAAACTGGGCGGTAAGATTCCAACGGGTGTTCTAATGGTTGGTCCTCCTGGTACGGGTAAAACGCTTCTAGCGAAAGCCATTGCCGGTGAGGCGAAAGTACCATTCTTTACTATCTCTGGTTCTGATTTCGTAGAAATGTTCGTTGGTGTTGGTGCATCTCGTGTGCGTGACATGTTTGAACAAGCAAAGAAAGCTGCACCTTGTATCATCTTTATCGATGAGATCGATGCGGTAGGTCGTCAACGTGGCGCAGGTGTTGGTGGTGGTCATGATGAACGTGAACAAACACTAAACCAAATGCTCGTTGAGATGGATGGTTTCGAAGGTAACGAAGGTATTATCGTTATCGCTGCGACTAACCGTCCGGACGTGCTAGACCCTGCGCTACTGCGTCCTGGTCGTTTTGACCGTCAAGTGGTAGTTGGTCTTCCAGATGTACGTGGCCGTGAACAGATCCTAAAAGTTCACATGCGTAAGGTCCCTCTAGCGGGTGATGTAGAGCCTTCTCTCATCGCACGTGGTACTCCAGGCTTCTCTGGTGCTGACCTAGCAAACTTAGTTAACGAAGCAGCCCTGTTTGCTGCGCGCGGTAACAAGCGCAACGTTTCTATGGTTGAGTTTGAACTGGCGAAAGACAAAATCATGATGGGTGCTGAGCGCCGTTCAATGGTGATGTCTGAGGAAGTGAAAGAGTCAACCGCATACCACGAAGCGGGTCACGCGATTGTTGGTCGCTTGGTTCCTGAACACGATCCAGTGTACAAAGTGTCTATCATTCCACGTGGTCGTGCGTTGGGTGTAACAATGTACCTTCCAGAGCAAGACCGCGTGAGTATGTCTCGCCAACACCTAGAATCAATGATTTCTAGCTTGTACGGTGGTCGTTTAGCAGAAGAACTTATCTACGGTGCTGACAAAGTATCAACCGGTGCTTCTAATGATATCGAGCGCGCAACAGATATTGCTCGTAAGATGGTTACTCAATGGGGTTTCTCTGAAAAGCTTGGCCCTCTGCTGTATGCAGAAGATGAAGGCGAAGTGTTCTTAGGGCGTAGTGTAACTCAGACTAAACATGTGTCTGACGATACAGCGAAGTTGATTGATGACGAAGTTCGTCAGATCATTGACCGCAACTACGATCGTGCGAAGAAGATTCTTCAAGAGAACATGGATATCATGCATGCGATGAAAGATGCGCTGATGAAGTATGAAACCATTGATGCTCGCCAGATTGATGACTTAATGGAGCGCAAAGCTGAAATTCGTGAGCCTGCGGGCTGGAGTGATAACTCAGCAAGCAAACCAGAAGACAGCGACAAGCCTCAAGCAAAGCAAGAAGTTAAAGAAGAAGCAACGGAGACTGCGAAAGATGCAGAACAGCCTAGCTCTTCTGAAACAACTTCTAACGAAGCGCCTGAAAAGAAAGACTCTGAATAAAGAGTATCGATAATATTAAACCCCGAGTTATCTCGGGGTTTTTGTGTTTATGATGATGATTACAGCAAATAACAAATCTTTGGACCTTTCGTGTCCACATGTCATGGCCATTCTAAATGTGACACCGGATTCCTTTTCGGATGGCGGTAAATACAACTCAATTGAACTTGCTCTTGCTCAAGTTGATAAAATGATAAAGGCTGGTGTAAGTATTGTTGATGTTGGTGGTGAATCGACAAGACCTGGTGCACCGGATGTGTCTTTGGAAGAAGAGCTTAGGCGTGTTGTCCCAGTAATCAAAGCCATTCGTGAAAAGTATGATGTGTGGATTTCCGTTGACACCAGTAAAGCAGAAGTGATGCGTCAAGCAATTGATGCTGGGGCTGATTTGATCAATGACATCCGCTCGCTGCAAGAGCCTGGTGCTCTGGAAGTCGCAGCAGAAGCAAACCTTCCAATTTGTCTGATGCATATGAAAGGTCAACCTAGGACCATGCAAGTTGACCCTCATTATGATGATTTAATGGGGGACGTGTCGGCTTTTCTAGAAGAACGTATCGCGGCGTGTGAAGCTGCAGGGATTGATAAATCTCAACTGATTCTCGATCCTGGGTTTGGCTTTGGCAAAACAATCGAACACAATTATCATATGCTTGCTCATCTTGAAAAGTTTCATGAATTCGGCCTGCCTATTTTGGCTGGCATGTCTCGTAAATCCATGATCTTCAAACTGTTAGACAAGCCAGCGGCAGAGTGTACGAACGCAAGTGTTGTTTGTGCTACGATTGCCGCGATGAAAGGCGCGCAGATCATTCGCGTGCATGACTTTGAAGAGACAATCGAAGCAATGAAAGTTGTTGAGATGACGAAAAACAATATTTAAAAATAATAAAGGAAAGTTTATGTCGAATGAAAGACGTTACTTTGGTACTGACGGTGTGCGCGGTAAAGTAGGACAATACCCAATCACTCCAGACTTCGTACTTAAGCTTGGCTGGGCTGCTGGTCGTGTACTAGCGAAACAAGGCACAAAGAAAGTTATCATAGGTAAAGATACACGTATTTCAGGTTATATGCTTGAATCTGCACTAGAGGCAGGCCTTGCAGCTGCGGGACTTAAAGCAACATTTACTGGTCCCATGCCAACTCCAGCTGTGGCCTATTTAACTCAGACTTTCCGTGCCGAGGCTGGTATTGTGATTTCTGCATCACATAACCCATATTACGACAACGGCATTAAATTCTTTTCTTCTGAGGGTACTAAGCTACCTGACGATATTGAATTGGCGATTGAAGCAGAGTTAGATAAAGAAATTGAATGTGTGGAGTCTGCTGAGCTTGGTAAAGCAACCCGCCTAAATGATGCAGCTGGTCGTTACATCGAATTCTGTAAGAGTACTTTCCCATCTGAGTTGAGCCTTGCGAACTTTAAGATCGTAGTAGACTGTGCGCACGGTGCAACGTACCACATCGCTCCAAATGTCTTCAAAGAACTTGGGGCAGAAGTTATCGCTATGGGCGTAGAGCCTAACGGCATCAACATTAATGAAAAAGTGGGCGCAACAGACGTACGAGCTCTTCAACAGCGTGTTGTTGAAGAGCAAGCGCATCTTGGTCTCGCGTTTGATGGTGATGGTGACCGTATCATTATGGTCGATCACTTGGGTAACAAAGTTGATGGTGACCAAATTGCTTATATCATCGCTCGTGATGCACTTCGTCGTGGTGAGCTAAAGGGTGGTGTTGTTGGTACACTAATGACTAACTTGGGTATGGAAAATGGTTTAAAGCAGCTAGGCATTCCGTTTGTACGTGCTGCTGTTGGTGACCGTTATGTCATGGAGCAACTGCTAGAAAAAGGTTGGAAAATTGGTGCTGAAAACTCAGGCCATGTGATCTTATTAGATAAAGTCACAACCGGCGATGCGATTGTTGCTGCACTTCAAGTACTTGCTTCTGTAATTGGCAGCGATATGTCTTTATATGAACTATCGCAAGGAATGACACTATATCCTCAGGTTTTAGAAAATGTCCGTTTCTCAGGAGAAAGTAACCCTCTTGAAGCTACAGCTGTATTAAATGCTGTCGCTGAAGTAGAGGCGACACTTGGTGATAAAGGGCGTGTATTGCTGCGTAAGTCTGGCACTGAGCCTTTGATCCGCGTTATGGTGGAAGGAGAAGATGGTGAACTAGTTCAACACTCAGCATTGAAAATCGCTGAGGCTGTTAAAGCAAGTTGTTAATCATTGCGTTAAAGCATGTCTTGAATGAAAAGGGCGTCTTTTGCCCTTTTTTTGAGCGCTTAACGCATTGGCATTGATTTTTTACTAATTTTCCCTTGTCAGCGTTACTGGCTTTCGCTAGTATTGCTCCGCCTCCCGTTAGGAGGTCGCTAGCCTTGTTCATTATGATTTATTCTTTTGAACGGCGCTGGCTCAACAATTTGGAACATAGGTGGAAAAAATGTTTTCAGTTCTACTTGTGATTTACCTGTTGGCAGCGCTTGGTGTGATTGGCCTTGTGTTGATTCAACAAGGTAAAGGCGCAGATATGGGAGCCTCGTTCGGTGCTGGTGCTTCAAACACAGTGTTTGGTGCTGGCGGCTCAGGTAATTTCTTAACCCGAACAACTGCTATTTTAGCAACCGTATTCTTTATCGTTAGCTTGTTACTTGGTCGTATGTCTACGCACCAGACTGAATCACAATGGGTAGACCCAACGTTAGGTCAACCAGTTGTTGAACAAGTTAAGGATGCAGCGAGTGAAGTTCCTGCCCCTGCGGGTGATGAAATTCCTCAATAAGCTGTAAGGTTTTGATGCCGAGATGGTGAAATTGGTAGACACGCTAGCATGAGGTGCTAGTGCCTTAGGTGTGAGGGTTCGAGTCCCTCTCTCGGCACCATGTATTTACAAACTTGTAAATCACTTGTTTGCGAGTATAATGCTCAGCAAGTCGGACGCGGGGTGGAGCAGCTTGGTAGCTCGTCGGGCTCATAACCCGAAGGTCGTCGGTTCAAATCCGGCCCCCGCAACCAATCTCTTTCTTTAAAAGGAAATCGTAGATTGGCAAGTTTGCGTAGTGCTAACCACACTACGAGTTAAGAAAAGCAATTGTTGGCTATTCTTAACGTATCAGGGTCCAGCAGCATAAAACCCCGACTATCGGGGTTTTTTGTTATCTGAGCTTTTTGAAATAGCTCAGATACTGCTTGGTTTTTTGATTGGGCTCTGAGCCCTTTTTTTGTTTCTGGAGTGGTTAAATGACTGGTTTAGAAAGACAACTTACTGAAATGCTTGACGCGCCAGTAGCGGCATCAGGTTATGAGTTAGTTGGATTAGAATTCATTCGTGCAGGCGCGCACTCAACGTTACGTATCTACATTGACCATGAAAATGGTATTAACGTAGACGACTGTGCAGAAGTTAGCCACCAAGTTAGTGCAGTTTTAGACGTTGAAGATCCAATTTCTGTTGCTTACAGCCTAGAAGTGTCTTCTCCAGGTTTAGAAAGACCACTTTTTAAAGCAGCACATTACGAGCAATTTATTGGTCACGAGGTCAGCATCGTATTGAAAATGGCTGTAGCAAACCGTCGTAAGTGGAAAGGTATTATCCACGGTGTTGATGGCGAAACAGTGACAATTACTGTAGACGGTCAGCAAGAAGAGTTTGCTCTAAGTAACATTTCCAAAGCTAACCTGATCCCTAAATTTTAGTTCCCTAAAAAAGTTTAAGCTTAGAGGCTAAATACAATGAGTAAAGAAATTTTAGCGGTAGCAGAAGCGGTATCGAACGAAAAAGCGGTACCTCGTGAGCGTATCTTTGAGGCTCTTGAGATTGCTCTAGCAACTTCTACAAAGAAAAAATACGAAATCGAAATCGACGTACGTGTTGCCATTGACCGTAAAACCGGTGAATTTGTAACTTACCGCCGTTGGTTAGTTGTTGATGACGTTGAGAACCCTACAAAAGAGATCTCACTAGAAGCAGCGCAATACGAAGATGACTCAATCGAGCTTGGCGACTACGTAGAAGACGAAATCGAATCAGTAACGTTTGACCGTATTACGACTCAAACTGCTAAGCAAGTTATCGTTCAAAAAGTTCGTGAAGCTGAGCGCGCACAAATCGTTGAACAGTTCATCGACAATGAGGGTGATCTAATCACTGGTGTCGTGAAAAAAGTAAACCGTGACACAATCGTGCTTGATCTTGGTAATAACGCTGAAGCGGTAATCCTGCGTGATGACCAACTTCCTCGTGAAAACTTCCGTCCAGGCGACCGCGTACGTGGCCTTCTTTACAAAGTCGCGCCTGAAGCACGTGGTTTCCAATTGTTCATCACTCGTTCTAAGCCAGAAATGTTGGCAGAACTGTTCCGTGTTGAAGTGCCTGAAATCGCAGAAGATATTATCGAGCTGAAAGGCGCAGCACGTGATCCTGGTTCTCGCGCTAAGATCGCTGTCAAAACAAATGACAAACGTATCGACCCTGTAGGTGCGTGTGTTGGTATGCGTGGTGCACGTGTACAGGCTGTTTCTGGCGAACTTGGTGGTGAGCGTATCGATATCGTTCTTTGGGATGATAACCCAGCTCAATTCGTTATCAACGCAATGGCGCCAGCTGATGTTGCTTCTATCATCGTTGATGAGGATGCACACTCAATGGACATCGCAGTTGAAGCTGACAACCTAGCGCAAGCTATTGGTCGTAACGGTCAAAACGTGCGTCTAGCATCTCAACTAACCGGTTGGGAACTGAATGTTATGACAGTTGCTGATCTTCAGAAGAAACACGCTGAAGAATCACAAGCATCTATTGAAAACTTCATGAAGTACCTAGATATTGAAGAAGACTTCGCTCAACTTCTTGTTGAAGAAGGTTTCTCAACGCTAGAAGAAATCGCATACGTGCCAGTTAACGAGCTACTAGAAATCGATGGTTTGAATGAAGAACTAATCGAAGAGCTTCGTGGACGTGCAAAAGATGCACTAACGACGATCGCACTAGCACAAGAAGAGTCTTTTGAAGGTCTAGAACCAGCTGAGGACCTACTTGCACTTGAAGGTCTTGAGCGTGAGATGGCATTTAAATTGGCAGCGAAAGGTGTAGCGACACTGGAAGATCTTGCTGACCAAGGTATTGACGATTTAGAAGGTATCGAAGGCCTGACCGAAGAACGTGCAGGTGAGCTAATTATGGCCGCACGTAACATCTGTTGGTTCGGCGAAGAAGCATAATTTTCGGCAAGGAGGAAGCGGCATGACACAATTAACAGTTAAAGCACTGAGTGATGAGATTGGTACGCCAGTCGACCGCTTGATTGAACAACTTGCTGACGCTGGCATTAAAAAGGCGAGCTCTGACAATGTTACTGATGAAGAGAAGCAGAAGCTTCTCTCTCATTTAAAGAAAGAACACGGTGATAAATCAGGTGATTCAGAGCCGACTCGCCTTACGCTTCAGCGTAAAACTCGTAGTACACTTAGTGTGAACGCGGGTGGTGGTAAGAGTAAGAATGTTCAGGTTGAGGTGCGCAAAAAACGTACATACGTGAAGCGCAGCACAATTGAAGATGAAGCGAAACGTGAAGCTGAAGAAGCAGCACAACGTGAAGCAGAAGAAGCAGCAAAACGTGCAGCAGAAGAAGCTGCAAAACGTGAAGCTGAAGAAGCTGCGAAACGTGAAGCTGAAGAAGCTGCAAAACGTGAAGCGGAAGAAAAAGCGAAACGTGAAGCTGAAGAAAAAGCGAAGCGAGACGTAGATACGAATGCACAACGTAATGCTGAAGAAAAAGCAAAGCGTGATGCTGAAGAGAAAATTAAGCAAGAAGCAGCGCGAAAAGAGGCCGACGAGCTTAAACGTCGTCAGGAAGAAGAAGCTAAGCGTAAGGCTGAAGAGGAAAGTCAGCGCAAGCTTGAAGAAGCTCGCGAATTGGCTGAAAAGAATAAAGAGCGTTGGTCTGCTGCAGAAGAGAAAAAGGGTGATATGGAAGATACAGATTACCATGTAACGACTTCACAATACGCACGTGAAGCCGAAGATGAAGCAGATCGCAAAGTAGAAGGCGGTCGTCGTAAGAAGAAAAAAGCAGCTTCGGGTAAAGACGACCAAGCTCGCGGTGGCCGTAACAACCAACGTGGCGGTAGAGGTCGTAAGGGCAAACTTGCTAAGCCGACTTCAATGCAGCACGGGTTTGATAAGTCAGCAACGGTTGCTAAGCAAGACGTTGTAATTGGCGAAACGATCGTTCTATCAGAACTTGCTAACAAGATGTCGGTTAAAGCGACAGAAGTTATCAAAGTAATGATGAAGATGGGCGCTATGGCGACTATCAACCAAGTGATCGACCAAGAAACAGCACAACTTGTTGCTGAAGAAATGGGCCATAAAGTAGTTCTTCGTAAAGAGAACGAACTGGAAGAAGCGGTACTATCTGACCGTGACACTAACGCGGAAGCAGTTCCACGTGCTCCAGTTGTTACTATCATGGGTCACGTTGACCACGGTAAAACGTCAACACTTGACTACATCCGTCGCACACACGTTGCTTCTGGCGAAGCGGGTGGTATTACTCAGCACATTGGTGCGTACCACGTTGAAACAGACAACGGCATGATCACGTTCCTTGATACTCCTGGACACGCAGCGTTTACTGCAATGCGTGCTCGTGGTGCTCAAGCAACAGATATCGTTGTTCTTGTAGTTGCAGCAGACGATGGCGTAATGCCACAAACAGTAGAAGCGATTCAGCACGCGAAAGCGGCAGGCGTTCCTCTAATTGTTGCTGTGAACAAGATCGATAAAGAAGACGCGAACCCAGATAACGTTAAGAACGAGCTTGCTCAATACGACGTTATTCCTGAAGAGTGGGGCGGTGAGAACATGTTCGTTCACATCTCTGCTAAACAGGGTACAAACATCGATGGTCTTCTAGAAGCAATCCTTCTTCAGTCTGAAGTTCTTGAACTTACAGCTGTAGCTGAAGGCATGGCATCTGGTGTTGTTGTTGAATCTCGCCTAGATAAAGGTCGTGGTCCAGTTGCAACAGTACTTGTTCAATCAGGTACACTAAACAAAGGCGACATCGTTCTTTGTGGTCAAGAATACGGCCGTGTTCGTGCAATGCGTGATGAGCTAGGTAAAGAAATTACTTCGGCTGGCCCATCTATCCCTGTAGAGATCCTAGGTCTTTCAGGTGTACCATCTTCAGGTGATGAAGCAACAGTAGTTCGTGACGAGCGTAAAGCGCGTGAAGTAGCTAACTACCGTGCTGGTAAGTTCCGTGAAGTGAAACTTGCTCGTCAGCAGAAATCTAAACTAGAGAACATGTTCTCTAACATGACTGCTGGTGAAGTTGCTGAACTTAACGTTGTACTTAAAGCAGACGTTCAAGGTTCTGTAGAAGCAATCGCTGACTCACTAGTTAAGCTATCTACTGACGAAGTTAAAGTGAACATCGTTGGTTCTGGTGTAGGTGGTATTACGGAAACTGACGTAGTACTAGCGGAAGCTTCAAACGCAATCATCCTTGGCTTTAACGTTCGTGCAGATGCTTCTGCTCGCCGTGCTGTTGAAGCCGCAGCTGTTGACTTACGTTACTACTCAATCATTTACCAATTGATTGATGAAGTGAAACAAGCAATGGGCGGTATGCTTGCTCCAGAATTCAAGCAAGAGATCATTGGTCTTGCTGAAGTTCGTGACGTGTTTAAGTCACCGAAACTGGGCGCTATCGCTGGTTGTATGGTTACAGAAGGTGTGATCAAGCGTAACAACCCAATCCGTGTACTACGTGATAACGTTGTTATTTACGAAGGTGAACTAGAGTCACTACGTCGTTTCAAAGATGACGTTCAAGAAGTTAAGAATGGCTACGAATGTGGTATCGGCGTTAAGAACTACAATGATGTTCGCGTTGGTGACCAAATCGAAGTCTTCGAAATCGTTGAAATTAAACGTACTCTAGACTAATTGACTAAAATTACTAATATTGTCTTTGAAAGATAAGTAGTAATTGGTTGTTGAATACACCATGGGGGGCTGGCTTTGACCAACCCCCCATTCTTTCTATATAAGAGTAAAGATATGTCAAAAGAATTTAGCCGCACGCAGCGCGTTGCACAGCAGCTGCAAAAAGAACTAGCGATGATCCTTCAACGTGAAGTTCGTGACTCTCGCCTTGGCATGGTGACGATCTCAGACGTAGAAGTCTCTCGTGACCTAGCTTACGCAAAAGTATTTGTGACCTTCCTGTGTGTGGGTGAGCAAACACCTGAATCATGTCTAGCAGCGCTACGTGAGCACGAAGTGCACATTCGCATGATGTTAGGTAAGCGTATTCGTCTACGTTTAACGCCAGAAATCCGCTTCCACTATGACAATACGCTTGTTGAAGGTATGCGTATGTCTAACCTAGTGTCTGAAGTCGTTAGTTCAGACAAACAAAAGCAAAAAGATTCTGGTCGTGAGGACGAAGAATAATGGCTCGTCGTCGTAAAGGTCGTCCAATTAATGGCGTTATACTGTTGGACAAACCAACAGGTATCTCTTCCAATGATGCACTGCAAAAAGTAAAGCGAATCTACTTTGCTGAGAAAGCAGGCCACACTGGAGCCTTGGACCCATTAGCGACAGGCATGCTGCCAATTTGCTTGGGTGAAGCGACAAAATTTTCTCAGTTTCTTCTTGATTCTGATAAACGCTACCGTGTGATCGCAAAGCTGGGTGAACGTACCAATACGTCTGACTCGGATGGTGAAGTTGTAGAGACGCGTCCAGTCGATGTTACGTTAGACAAGCTAGAAGCGTGCATCGATCAGTTCCGTGGTGAATCTGATCAAGTGCCTTCCATGTTCTCTGCGTTGAAGTATCAAGGTAAACCCTTGTATGAATACGCTCGTAAAGGCATCGAAGTTCCGCGTGAATCTCGTAAGATCACGGTATATGAGATTGTTCTTCACCGTTTTGAAGGCGATGAAGTAGAGATGGAAGTGCACTGCTCTAAAGGTACCTATATTCGTACTATCGTTGATGATCTGGGCGAAATGTTAGGTTGTGGTGCGCACGTAACTATGCTTCGTCGTACTGGTGTTGCTAAATACCCTTACGAGAATATGGTAACACTTGAGCAACTAAATGAGTTGCTAGAGCAAGCTCACCGCGAGGAACGAGCGCCTCGAGAACTACTGGACCCACTGCTTTTGCCAATGGATACAGCGGTAGAAGACTTACCAGAAGTCAACTTGGTGCCTGAACTGGCGGATATGGTCCAACATGGGCAGCCCGTTCAAGTATTTGGTGCTCCGACAGAGGGCTCACTTCGCCTTACTATGGGTGAAGAACGCTTGTTTATTGGCGTTGGCGAAATGAACGAAGATGGCAAAATCGCTCCTAAGCGATTGGTCGTGTTCCGAGATGACGTTGCATCCAAGTAAATGATTGAAAATACCGACCTGAGTGTCGGTATTTTTATATTGCACGAGATAGGAAATTTCCCTATAATCCGCGCTTCGCGTAGCGGCTGAATCAGAGATTGGCTGCTACAACTTTAAACCTACTCTTATTAGGAGAGAATTATGTCTCTGAATGCAGAAACTAAAGCAGCAATCGTTGCAGAATACGCACAAGGCGAAGGCGACACTGGTTCACCAGAAGTTCAAGTAGCTCTACTTACAGCTTCTATCAACCACCTACAAGGTCACTTCAAAGCGCACAAAGGCGATCACCACAGCCGTCGTGGTCTTCTACGCATGGTTTCTCGTCGTCGTAAGCTTCTAGATTACCTAAAAGGTAAAAACCTAGCTCGCTACCAAGACCTAATCAAACGTCTAGGCCTACGTCGCTAATCAGCGACTGCATAGCAGTTTGTCTAAAAAGGGGCTTTATGCCCCTTTTTTGTTGCCTAAATTTAGCCAAATTAGACTTATGCCGTTATAATACTGGCGGCTAAACCTTGTAAGAGGTTTTCTCAAAAGCTCATAGCATTACAGTCAACCACGTCGACCAAAAGGTCGCGACTATTCAAAAGGAACTTCCGAGTTTCTTTTTACTAGTCGCGATTCGTAATGCCTTGAGTGTCAATTAACACATCTAAGATTTCTTTAAGCACTAAAGGAAGATTAGAAACAAGGAATAACAATGTTCGAAAAACCAGTTGTTAAAACGTTCCAGTACGGTAACCACACAGTTACTTTAGAAACTGGCGTTATTGCACGTCAAGCTACAGCAGCAGTTATGGTCACAATGGATGATACGTCTGTATTCGTATCTGTTGTAGGTAAAAAAGAAGCCGTTGCAGGTCAAGACTTCTTCCCACTAACGGTTAACTACCAAGAGCGTACTTACGCTGCGGGTAAAATCCCAGGCGGCTTCTTCAAACGTGAAGGTCGTCCTTCTGAAGGCGAAACGCTAACAGCTCGTCTAATCGACCGTCCAATCCGTCCGCTATTCCCAGACGCGTTTAAAAACGAAGTTCAGGTTATCGCGACAGTAATGTCTGTAAACCCAGATGTTCAGCCAGATATCGTTACAATGATCGGTACTTCTGCTGCTCTTGCTATCTCTGGCATTCCATTCAACGGCCCTATCGGTGCGGCGCGTGTTGGTCATATCGATGGTCAGCTTGTACTTAACCCTAGCCAAACTGAACTAGAAACTTCTAAGCTTGACCTTGTTGTTGCAGGTACAGAGTCAGCAGTATTGATGGTTGAGTCAGAAGCGGACAACCTAACTGAAGAAGAAATGCTAGCGGCGGTTGTTTATGGTCATGACCAACAACAAGTTGCTATTAAAGCTATCAACGAATTCAAAGCAGAAGTTGCAACTCCTGCTTGGGATTGGGTTGCTCCTGAAGAGAACACAGCGCTTAAAAATAAGATTGCTGATCTAGCAGAAGCTAAACTTGTTGAAGCCTACCAAATTACTGAGAAAATGGCTCGTTACGACCGCATCCATGAGATCGCTGCGGAAGTAAATGAAGTTCTTCTTGCTGAAGATCCTGAAGCAGATACAAAAGAAATCCACACTATCTTCCATGATCTAGAGAAGACAGTAGTACGTAGCCGTATTATTGCAGGTAACCCTCGTATCGATGGCCGTGAAAAAGACATGGTTCGTGCACTAGATGTACGTACTGGTGTTCTTCCTCGTACTCACGGTAGCGCGCTATTCACTCGTGGTGAAACTCAGGCGATCGTTACGGCAACGCTAGGTACTCAGCGTGATGCTCAAATCATCGATGAGCTAACTGGTGAGCGTAAAGATCACTTCCTACTGCACTACAACTTCCCTCCATACTGTGTAGGTGAAACTGGTTTTGTAGGTTCTCCTAAGCGTCGTGAAATCGGCCACGGTAAACTGGCGAAGCGTGGTATTGCTGCAGTAATGCCTTCTGTTGATGAGTTCCCATACACAGTACGTGTTGTATCGGAAATCACTGAATCTAACGGTTCATCTTCAATGGCTTCAGTATGTGGTACTTCTCTTGCGCTTATGGACGCAGGTGTACCAATCAAAGCATCTGTTGCTGGTATCGCAATGGGTCTTGTTAAAGAAGGTGACGATTTCGTTGTACTTTCTGACATCCTTGGCGATGAAGACCACCTAGGTGACATGGACTTTAAAGTAGCAGGTACTAACACTGGTATCACTGCACTTCAAATGGACATCAAGATCGAAGGCATCACTAAAGAAATCATGCAAATTGCGCTTAACCAAGCTCAAGGCGCACGTAAGCACATCCTATCTGTAATGGATGAAGCTATCTCTGGTGCTCGTGAAGACATCTCTGAATTTGCTCCGCGTATTCACACGATGAAGATCAGCGCTGAGAAGATCAAAGACGTTATCGGTAAAGGTGGTGCAGTTATCCGTGCTCTAACTGAAGAGACTGGTACAACTATCGAAATCGAAGACGACGGTACTATCAAGATTGCGGCAACTGAAGGCACTGCTGCGAAAGAAGCTATCCGCCGTATCGAAGAGATCACTGCTGAAGTGGAAGTGGGCCGTATCTACACAGGTAAAGTTGCACGTCTAGCTGACTTCGGTGCATTCGTAACGGTTCTTCCAGGCAAAGATGGTCTTGTACACATTTCTCAAATCGCAGAAAAACGCGTAGAGAAAGTGTCTGACTACCTAGCTGAAGGTCAAGAAGTTCAAGTTAAAGTTCTTGAAATCGACCGCCAAGGCCGTGTACGTCTAAGCATGAAAGAAGCGGTAGAAAAGCCAGCTGAAGAAGCTGCTGCTGAAGCACCGGCTGCTAAAGACGAGTAAGACAAAATGAGACTTTCAGCCTTTTATTAGATTAAGGGCCTGAAAGCATGTTATAAAAGGGGAGCATTTTCGCTCCCCTTTTTTGGTTTGTTTCGATGTATTAACCTCAAACGAGGTTATCGCCTATATTGCATTAAGAGAAACAAATCTTGAGCGGTCCAAACAGGAGTATCAATTAGTGAAATGGTTTCAAACCGCAATTTTATGTGTTGCTATCGCGCTGACCGGTTGTGCAAATACTTCTCAACAATCAGCACAAAAGTGGTTATATCCACCGATGGCGGTGCCACTTCAGCCTAGTGTTCAACAAGAAGTACAAATCGCGCGTCTATCGCAGTTGCTACAACGTCCCGACCTTAGTGATGAAGTGCGCGCTAAAATGCATTATGAGCGCGGTAGCTACTACGACAGCGTTGGTTTGCGTGATCTTGCCCGTTTGGACTTTAACCAGTCTTTGCAGTTGAATCCCGCTCAGCCGGACATCTTCAATCTCTTGGGGGTATACTTTACCCAAGTAGGAGAGTTTGATGCGGCATATGAAGCGTTTGACTCAACCATAGAGTTGGCTCCTGATAATACCTATGCTGAGCGCAACCGTGCGATTGCACTGTATTATGGTGGTCGAATCGATCTCGCTTTAGAAGATATGACCAAGCACTATCAAGAAATGCCAACGGATCCTTTTCGTTCATTATGGCTGTACATCATCGAAGCTGAGCAAAATCCAGAGCAAGCAAAAGCCAATCTTCAACAGCGTTATTTACGAGATCGTAGTGAAGAGTGGGGATGGGTTCTTGTTGCCATCATGCTACGAGACGTCTCGGACGAAGACGCGCTTAAAGCAATTATGGATGGAACGAGAGAGAACTATCGCCTAGCTGAACGATTGACGGAAACGTATTTCTACCTTGGAAAGCGTAATCAGCTTGAAGGTGATATCGCAAGTGCCATCTCACTTTATAAGCTCGCGATTTCGTTCAACGTTTATGATTATGTTGAGCATCGCTATTCTTTCTTGGAGCTGGCGCAAATTTACGATCAATTACAGCAAGATAGATTGGCCAAGTTAAAGGCTGCCAAGAAGCTGGAAATTGAATGATTTAGAGCCGCTCGATGAGAGCGGCTTTTTTATGATTGAACTTGATGAGTGACTCATTTAAAATAGTTAGTCTTGCTAACTAAGTGGTGGTGGCTTTTATGGCATTAGAAGAAAGCTTGATTGATTTAGAGCGTTTTTGCGCCAAAGCTTGGCGTGTCTATGCCAAAGAAGATCCATTATCACATCTAAGCTTTAATGAGTTCGATTATTTACGTGTGATTCAGGTTTACCCTGAGGGTGTGCGAATAACCGATCTTGCAGAAGAGCTGCAAGTGACTAAGCCTTCCGCATCGACAATGGTTGTGCGTTTGGAAAAAAAGGGTTTGGTGAAACGCATCGCATGTAATGAGGATGCTCGTGCTAAGCGTGTGTTGCTTACGGAAGAAGTCGCAGAAAAAATGTCTTTGGAGCAGGTAGTGTACAAAGATATCTCTGACCAAATGATGCAACAATTAAATCAGCAAGAAGCTGAACAGTTACAAGCTTTATTGAATAAAGCATTGAGTAATAAGTCATTTTAAACTAAAGCAAAGGCCTCAGCTGTATGGTTTAGTTTTTGTTGTTTCATCTTTCTTTTATTTAATTTAACCATTTAGTTAGCCTTGCTAATTAAATGGTTAGCTTTGCTAACTACTGGTGACAGTCATGCAAAACTCAATTTATAGACAGTTTTGGAAATATACGATTCCAACCGTCGCAGCAATGCTCGTGAACGGTTTGTATCAAATAGTTGATGGCATTTTTATTGGCCGTTATGTTGGCGCTGACGGATTAGCTGGGATCAATGTTGCGTGGCCTATTATCGGTTCGATCCTCGGTATAGGAATGATGATTGGGGTGGGGACTGGTGCACTGACTTCGATCAAGCAAGGAGAGAACGATCATGAAGGCGCTAAGCGGATCCTAACGACCGGATTGACGTTGTTAGCGGCATTGATGCCGGTCGTTGCTACAATATTGTTCTTGTTTTCGGATGAATTTATTCGCTGGCAAGGTGCGGAAGGGCGAGTGTTTGAACTTGCGCTGCAATATTTGCATATTCTGATTGTCGCGTGCGTATTCACGTTGGGTTCTATCGCGGTTCCGTTTCTGTTACGCAATGACGACAGCCCGAACTTAGCAACGATTTTGATGGTCATCGGTGCCGTTATTAACATTGCATTAGACTACGTATTTATTGCTTGGTTGGAGTGGGAGTTAACCGGAGCCGCTATTGCCACTGCACTTGCACAATTAGTGGTCACTGTGCTCGGTATTGGTTACTTCTTTACTTCAAAAGCAACATTACGCCTTCGTATCAGCGACTTCAAAGTTCAGGTTGATGCTGCACCAAAGATTATCATGATAGGTACATCAAGTTTCTTTATGTACGCCTACGGCTCTGTGATGGTGGCACTGCACAACGCGTTATTTGCTCAATACGGAAGTGCAATGTTGATCGGAGCGTACGCGATTTTGGGGTACATCGTGACGGTTTACTATCTGATAGCCGAAGGAATTGCGAATGGTATGCAGCCTTTAGTGAGCTTCAACCACGGTGCACGTAATCAGGATAACATTAGAAAGTTATTAAAGGTCGCGATGGGGACATCTGTGCTTGGCGGGGTGGCGTTCGTTGTTTTGATGAACCTTTTCCCGTACGAACTGGTTTCGGTGTTTAATAATGCAGACCAACAGTTGATTGATAGCACGGTGATCGGGATTCGTTTACACATGTTTGCGTTGTTCTTAGATGGTTTTTTAGTTGTGGCGGCCGCGTACTATCAATCAGTAAACAAAGGCAGCAAAGCCATGTTTGTAACACTAGGCAACATGCTGGTCCAGTTGCCATTCTTATTCATTATGCCGAAACTTTTCGGCGTGACAGGCATTTGGTTAGCTTTCCCATTGTCTAACATTGCATTGAGTTTGGTCGTGATCAGTATGTTGTGGCGAGATGTGAAAAAGCTGCTTAATGAAACTTCGGCTGAGCCAACAGTGCAAGCCTGTTAACAATGGCTGATAGAGAAAAGCGAGGTTGGGCCTCGCTTTTCTTTTTTGGGGAGCTAAATGTTTTTTACTTCTAAGCCAGCTAGCTGATGCCAATAGCCATTGCATTGGCGGCTTTCAAGTTTTTCAGGGTTGTCGCCGTGCTCGTTTGAGCGAAAATGCTCTAACTCAGAAAGTGTACTCACACCGAGAGGGCTTAATCGGACCACATCAACCAGGCCTTGCATACTTGGTAAGTCATTGATCAGGTTATAACAATACCCTGATTGTGTTTGAATGCCGTTAAGGTTAAAGACTTCTTGCCCTTCTTGGCTACTGACCTGGATTCCCGTAGGGTATTTGATACAGCAGGTTTCGCAATCGTCTTTCGCTCGGTTTTCAGCTCGGGCTGTGAAACAGCGAGCGGAATACGCTAAAGGTAAATAACCGTGGCTAAATACCTCAACTTCAAACTTGTTACGAATACCCAGCTCGTCACACTGAACTAAAGTATCGTTTAACCATTCGCGAGAGAGCTCGACAGGCATGCACCAACGCATCATACCTTGCTTCAAAAATAAGTTGAGCGTGTGTGCGTTATAAGTATTGATTGCAGGGCCAACGACGAAAGGCACTTTATGCTCTGATGCCAATTGAACAGCAGATACGTCATTTGCTTCAATCGCGAAGTCACCGTTGTCGATGTACTTCTTCATTATGTTTACTTCACTCGGAGCTTCTAGTAGTGCCATCGTTGATAGCACCACTTGCTTGCCAGATGCAGACAGCTCTTTTGCGATTTCAAGCCAATGCGAAGGCTTCATTTCTCGACGTTTTGAACATACGGTTTCCCCAAGATAGATGATGTCCGCGGATCTTGATTTCGCTTGTTCATAAAACGCTTCGATGTCTTGTTTTGGCCAGAAGTACAACAGCGGGCCAAGCGCGTATTTCATTGAATTATCCATCTTAACCTCTACTGCCATTTGCGGTGATAAGCACCAAGTGTGGTCTGCGTACCTTCAGACACGTTTGCCAATGCGGCATCCCAAGCCGCTTCGACTTGATAAGCTTCTGGGTTTGCTTGGTAACTGTCAATCGCGGCTCGCCATGTTCGAGTGACTTGTTCTACGTAAGCTGGGCTACGTTGGCGACCTTCAATTTTTACAGACGCCACATTTGCAGCAAATAGTTCTGGCAGCATAGAGAGGGTGTTCAAACTGGTTGGTTCTTCCAGTGCGTGGTAGCGTTTTTTCTCGCCTTCGATTTCTGCTTCGAAACGACCTTTACACAAGGTAGGGTAGCCCGCATTTTCACCGGCGCTGTAGCGATCGATCAAAATGTCGTTAAGGCGGGATTCCAGACCATTTTCTGTTTCTTGCCAGCGAACGTACTTAGCTGGAGAGCATGCTCCCACAGTGTTTGGAGACTCGCCTGTCATATATGACGATAGGTAGCAGCGACCTTCAGACATGATGCAAAGGCTACCAAAAGCAAAGACTTCTAACTCGACATCGCTAGTGATGTTGCGTGAAAGCTGTTTGACCTGATGAATCGATAAAACGCGAGGTAATACTACCCGTTTTACGTTGAAGTTTTGTTTGTAAAAATCAATGGCAGCGACGTTGGTCGCTGATGCTTGCACTGAAAGGTGTAGTTCCAGATCGGGATATTTGCGAGCCGCGTACTCCAGCACTGCAATGTCTGCAACAATCAGCGCGTCTACACCCAGTGCCGCTGCATTGTCTACTGCGTTCGTCCAGCGCTCGAAGCCATTGGGATGAGCGAAGGTATTCAACGCGACATGAATTTTTTTATTGCGGTCATGAACGTATTGCACCGCTTTTTCTAATTTCTTGCCGTTAAAGTTGAGGCCAGCAAAGTGACGGGCGTTGGTATCATCTTTGAAACCAATGTAGACGGCATCGGCACCGCAATCAATCGCAGTTTTTAACGCAGGCAGGTTACCCGCGGGACACAAGAGTTCCATATGCTCACAATCATTGAGAATAAAAAGGTGCCCGCATTTTATGAAGAATTATGAATAGCGAAATTGACCTAAGTTAGGTTTAGCTCAATAAAGTCGATATTTACCCCTTGCGAGTAAGGGGATCGGGTCGGGGTTAGTTCTTGTGACGACGATTCTGTACAAACAGCTCTTCAATTTCATGTTTTGGCTGCGGGCGATAAAAATGGAATCCTTGAATCGCATTACATTGAAGGTTAGAGAGCAAAGTAGCTTGCTGGTGGGTTTCCACCCCCTCGGCAACGACAGTTAAGTCGAGCGACTTACCCAGATTAATGATGTTTTCAATCACAGTGACTTGTTTCGGTAGTGTGTCGATATCATTAATAAAAGCGCGGTCGATTTTTAGCTCGTCAATAGGGAAACGCGCTAAGTAGGAAAGAGAAGAGTAGCCGGTACCAAAGTCATCGATAGAGAGAGCGAAGCCAAGCTTTTTAATCGCATTCAACATTTGCAGTGTATGTTCGCTATCACTCATCACGGCACTTTCGGTTAGCTCGAAGGTAATGCAGCTTGGATCAAGCTCGGTAGTGCGAAGCAACTTTTCCATAAAGTCGATCAGCTGTGGGTTGCCAAATTGCTCGGGAGAGAGGTTGATGGCGACACGGCCTGGCAGTATGCCCTGTTGTTTCCAACGTTTTACCGTATTGAAAACATCACGCATCACGACACGTCCAAGGTGTTCGATTAACCCAGCGCGCTCGGCGACAGGAATGAATGAGCCAGGACTAATGTACCCTTCAACTGGATGCTTCCAACGAACGAGCGCTTCTGCGCCGTTGATACTGAAGTCTCGCGCGTTAACCTTAGGTTGATACCACACTTCCAAACCGTTCTGCTGCAATGCTTTTTGCAGTTCGATTTCAAGCCACAAACGCATACGCGCTTCTTTGTTCATTTGATCGTTAAATTTGATCAGACGATTTCTACCACGATCTTTGGCTTCATACATCGCAGTATCGGCATTTTGTAGTAGGATTCGCGCATCTTGTCCGTCTTCAGGGTATCGAACGCTACCAATTGAACAGGCAAGGCGTTTACTGAAGTGGTGCAAGTCGAAAGGTTGGTTGATCAACGAGATAATGCGATCGGACAAAATTTCAGCCATGCGGGTGTTTTCTGGCTCCGGCAGAATGACGCCAAACTCATCGCCACCCAAATGACCAATAATCGCTTGGTTTGGCAGTAACCGTTTAAGACGGGCCGATACCTCTTGAATCACTTTATCGCCAATATGGTGACCAAGTGAGTCATTAATGTTTTTGAAGTTATCGATATCCAAATAGAACACCAGAAGCGGTGTTTGCTTTTTGATCAGCTGTTCCAAACGTTTGGTGAAGCCAAAGCGGTTGTAGAGTTTGGTGAGCGAGTCAATGTGTATGTCTTCATTCGATGCTGAAGACAGGTTTTTGGGCGCATCATCAGCATCTTGGATTAGGATAATTTGAGATTCGCTACCTAATATCGCCGTGGAATCCGCGTGTAGCTGAACTTTCCGTTCAAAGCCGCATCTTGCGCTGGTTAAGCAGACAAAAGGTTTGTCAGAAATTAATGTACTCAATCGATGACTAAATACCTTTTTACTGTTTTCATCGATGAATAAACGACTTAGCTCTTCGCCCAACAATTCATGAGGAGAGTTAAGTCCGAGAAGGCGCGCTGATGCGGGGTTCGCAGAGATGACAATATCATCCTCGATAAGCAGTAAGCCGTCTGGTAGCAGTTGTGTTAACTTCGCAAACTTACTTTCGGACTCTTCTAAGGAGCGAACGAGTATCTGCTTTTCTGAAGTATCGACAGCGTGAAAAACAACAAAGCGAATGTCGTTACCTTCAAAAACTGGCGAAAGACTAAAGTGAAGACTGGTTTCAAGGTCGGTTTCATCGAGCGTGATTTCGGCTTCGACATGTGCCCCATTGAACGCGCGCTGATAGTATGGTGCAAGCTTCTTATAAAACTGCTCACCCAGCACTTGGCAATCGTTTAAGCCGACGATTTCCTCATGACTTAAACCTGCGATATCGCAGTAACGGTCACTTACCATTCGATAATTGTGTTTTTTATCAAGAATGGCAAAGAAGAAAGGGCTATTTGAGGTTAGCGTGGCAAACCAATGTTTTAATTGCTGGGAAGGCATTAGGGTATTACCGATCTCCAATGAGCCAGATTATTCGTCCGTGTATAAAAAGCGACACCCTGATAAGCCTGCGGCGGTCTACCACCAAGCTAAAGTGTTACCTGCCATTAAAGGGCTCGCGGTTTTAGCTGTGCAGTCGACAATCACATGGATACGCTCAGATAACTATAACTTTGAAAATACGGTTGTAAAAGTGTTTATCCACCTGTTCGCATCAATAATACACGTAAGTTCAAAAAAAGAAGCGTTAGTGAACAATAAACCACCAATCTAAAATAAGCACTTTATTGATACATAACAGTAATCTCATCGCCACGATTGCTTAATATAAGCAACCTAATGACAAAGTAACGGATAATGAACGTGTTAAACAAGATTCGCAGTCAACTAGTAAAGAACGCAGCTAACATTTTGCGTTCTCCAGTCCAGTTATTACCACAGCCAATTCAGCAAAAAGCGTTGCTGGAAGGGCTAAAAATGGTGTTTAAAGAAGCCTTGGAAGATGGTGACTTTGAGTTCCTTGAAGACAAGTGGTTAAAAGTTGCGATTAAAGACTTGAACTTAGCATGGTACATCAGCTATCAAGACGAAAAATTGGTGGTAGCTGAAAAACCAGTTCAGGAAGATGTGAGTTTTAGTGGTAATCTAAACGACCTAGTACTGATTGCTGGTCGTAAAGAAGACCCTGACACACTGTTCTTCCAACGTCGCCTTTCAATTGAAGGTGATACTGAGCTTGGCTTAGAAGTGAAAAACTTAATGGACAGTGTCGACTTAGAGCAGTTACCGAAAGCAATGCAAGTCGCTTTGAATCAATTGGCTGATTTTGTTCAGAAAGGAGTTCAAGCGCCTGCACAACCAACCGGAGTAGCGAATGCTTATTCGAACTGAAGCCCCTGCGGACATTCTTACCATTGACCGCTTATTGAAACACGCCTTCCCAACGGAAGCTGAAGCTGAGCTTGTGATGCGTTTGCGCGAAAACAGCAAATTCACACTTTCCTTAGTCGCGTGTACAGATGAGGGAGAGGTGATAGGCCATGCTTTATTTAGCCCTGTGACCTTAAATGGTGAAGATTTGTCATGGCAAGGGCTAGCGCCATTAGCTGTTCATGAAGATTACCGTCGCCAAGGCATCGCTGCAGAGTTGATCAAAGAAGGTTTTGATTCACTGCGTGATTTTGGCTACCCAGTGTGTGTGGTGTTGGGCGATCCTGATTATTACGCGCGCCAGGGTTTTCAATCATGCGACGAGATGGGCTTTGAATGTGCTTGGGATGTCCCTAAAGGTGCATTTCGAGTCGCAGAGTTGGTCGAAGGTCAATGTGCTGGACGCTCCGGACGCATAGACTATGCGCCAGAGTTCTCTGAACTGTAAATGAAAGAAGCCCACGACTAAGTGGGCTTCTTTCTTATTCACTGAAAACTGAGATAGGGAGGTTAGGATGACTGGTTACTTTTCTTTTTGCCCCAGACCTCTATTTTCGCTTTTTTACTTACCCCTAGCAGGCTAAGTTTTGTGCTTCCCCAGCTACTGTAAGTCATTTCAATCCGTTTTAGCTTGGCTTCTTTTGTACCTGGAAGGCTCCAGGCACGAGTCGACAATCCGCTTGTTAGTACGCCCATAGAGGAAAGCTTTTTCTCACTACCATCTGTCATGACGACTTTTAAACCATTAATGTCTACCGTTCCTTGCACACATTTTAGTTTTATTTTACTGAAGCTTCGGTTTCGGAATAAGCTATTTGGTGTCACGGTATCTGTTTCTGTATGAAAGTTAACGGCTTTCGTTGCAATCAGCTCCCACTCGTCGCTGTTATTAGCAAAAACACTCATGCTGGTGGCGGCTACCAGTGTGCAAAGCAGTAGCGTATTTAAGAATTTCATAATGTACCTCATATGTCATACCCAATGTGTGGCCGTTGGCAAAACGCTATGTTCAGGAATATCCAAATCATCTCATTGTGTTCAGGTGTTCCTTGAAGTCCTTTAGGTATAATCGCGATAATTTGATAGGATTGCCCTCGTTCAAATAGGTGACGGAAAATGTCAATTAACGAGAAACAGTATTTACGTGAAATGGGGATCAGCACATGGGAGCTGGTACACCCTGAAAGACTGGAAGGCTATCAATCGCCATTATTGGATTTGCAAAGTTCATGTAAACTCCTATTGGTATCGCCAATATGTCCAGAAAACGAGACGGCATTGATGTTTGAGCGCGTATTAAAAAGCATTAAGCTCACGCTTGATGATGCGCTACACCTAGAGCCTGAGCGCTTATCCATGCTGGGTGAACATCAGCTAGAGTGGGTGTGGTTTGCAGGCTGTGAGGCTGATCAAAGCATCAAGGCAAAGCACCTGACCTCGCCACTATTACAAGATATTGATGGTAATAACGAACAGCGCCGCGCATTGTGGCAACAAATCTGTTCGTACTCTTAACGGAGCTAATGCGTGACAATTGAAATTACGCCGATGCGTGCAGAGCACCTCGACCAAGTTTGGCAAATCGAGCAGCAAGCACATTCTCACCCTTGGGCCGAATCTTTGGTTCGTGACTTATCCAGTCGCGGTGCTTGCCACCATGTGATGCTGGAAGGCTCTCAAGTGGTTGGTTACTTCTATGGACAGAATATTGTTGGAGAAGTGACACTATTAAATATTGCAGTAGCGCCTTCTCAACAGGGCAGAGGGCTAGGGCAAAAATTGCTGGACGCGTTTATTGAACACTGTGAACAAGCCAAAGCAGAGAGTGCTTGGTTAGAAGTGCGTGAAAGTAATCACCCAGCTATCCATATTTATGAGCAAGCAGGTTTTAATGAAGTGGACCGTCGTTACAACTATTACCCAGCTAAATCGGGAAATGGTAAGGAAGACGCCATTATCATGAGTTACTTATTTTTGAGTTAGTTTTAGGCCGTTACTAATTACCTCATCAACACTTATGCTTTAAATGCGTATCCGGATTCGAGGCTTTTGAATATGTAATAATAATTTTTTGAATTTTTACATCTCTTTGTGTGGAGCTGGCTTTCCCTTGTTAGTTGCAGGTAAAGGCTGGTGAGCCGAGTAAATTCAGTTCATATCTTTCCAGTTTGCTAGCACAGCGATAATAAGCGAGAATACCGCACAATATCGAATAGTAGATATGCTTGCCTATTTTGTGAGCATGAAAGTAATTTAGAAGATTAACTAATGTCAAATCCCCTTTTTTTAGGCGAAGTGTCTAAGCGCAGAACGTTCGCTATTATTTCTCACCCGGATGCGGGTAAAACCACCATTACTGAAAAAGTCCTTTTATTCGGAAACGCGATCCAAAAAGCAGGTACGGTTAAAGGTCGTGGTAACGCACAGCACGCAAAATCAGACTGGATGGAAATGGAAAAAGAACGTGGTATCTCGGTAACCACTTCTGTAATGCAGTTCCCTTACAATGACTGTCTGGTAAACCTACTTGATACGCCTGGACACGAAGACTTCTCGGAAGATACATACCGTACGTTAACGGCAGTAGACTCGTGTTTGATGGTTATCGATGCGGCGAAAGGTGTCGAGGATCGTACACGTAAGCTGATGGAAGTAACGCGTCTGCGTGACACGCCAATCGTAACCTTCATGAACAAACTTGACCGTGACGTTCGTGATCCAATGGAAGTATTGGACGAGGTAGAAAACGAGTTGGGCATGATGTGTGCGCCAATTACATGGCCAATCGGCTGTGGTAAAGAATTTAAAGGTGTGTACCACATTCACCGTGATGAAACGATTTTATACGAATCAGGTCACGGTCATGAGATTCAAGAAGTTCGAATCATCAAAGGTCTCGATAACCCAGAGCTTGATGAAAAAGTTGGTGCAGGCCTTGCGGAAAGTGTTCGAGAAGAGCTTGAGCTTGTTATGGGTGCTTGCCCTGAGTTTGATTTGGAAATGTTCCTAACCGGTGATCTTACGCCAGTTTACTTCGGTACTGCATTAGGTAACTTTGGTGTGGATCATATGCTAGACGGTCTAACTGAATGGGCTCCAGCGCCGAAAACTCGTCAAGCGGTTGAACGTGAAGTTGAAGCGACTGAAGAGAAGTTCTCTGGTTTCGTATTTAAGATCCAAGCGAATATGGACCCAAAACACCGCGACCGTATCGCATTCATGCGTATTGTATCGGGTACTTACACGCAAGGTATGAAGATGAACCACGTTCGTCTTGGCAAGCAAGTGAGTATCTCTGATGCAGTAACCTTTATGGCTGGTGACCGTGCACGTGCAGAACACGCTTACGCCGGAGACATCATTGGTCTACACAACCACGGCACTATTCAGATTGGTGATACCTTTACGCAAGGTGAATCACTGAAGTTCTCTGGTATTCCGAACTTCGCTCCGGAACTATTCCGTCGTATTCGCCTGAAAGATCCACTAAAGCAGAAGCAGCTTCTCAAAGGTTTGGTTCAGCTATCAGAAGAAGGTGCGGTACAGGTATTCCGTCCTCTACAGAACAACGATCTGATCGTTGGTGCCGTTGGTGTACTTCAGTTTGATGTTGTTGTGGCTCGTTTGAAGTCTGAGTATAACGTTGAAGCGATTTATGAAGGCATTAACGTTGCAACTGCGCGTTGGGTTGAGTGTGGTGATGCGAAGAAACTGGATGAGTTCCAACGCAAGAATCAAGCGAACTTAGCATTGGATGGTGGTGATAACCTAACGTATATCGCTCCAACAATGGTTAACTTAAACTTAGCGAAAGAGCGTTTCCCTGACGTTGATTTCCGTGCGACGCGCGAGCACTAATTTGCGCGGTTAGGGTAAGCCTTAACGCAAACTAGATTTTAAAACGCCCTTGGCTATAAACTTAGCCAAGGGCGTTTTTATATAAGGATAAGATATGAACTGGTTTAAACGTGGGCTAAAGCGTTACGACAATTGGTGTAAAGAAATGGGGTTAACCCCCGACCAGAAACGCAGTTGCGTCCCATATCGAAAAGACCCTGCCCACCAAACTGAAGAGAAGAGTGAAGCCCAACGATCTCCTGATTTTCTGCCCGCAGATACAGATAAAAAGCGTCAAGATGAAGCTCTTTGATACGCACTGCCACTTTGATTTTGATGTGTTTCAAGATGACTTTGCGCATCAACTTGAGCTTGCTCAAACGCAAGGCGTCGCAAGAATTTTGATTCCTTCCGTCGGTCCGCAAAACTGGGCTCGTATTCAAACTTTGGCAGAGCAACATGCCAATTTGTATTATGCGCTCGGCTTTCATCCGTATTTTCTTGAAGATAACGTTGAGCAGCACCTTACAGAGCTAGAAGTCTATCTAAATCAAAAAGGGCAGCAGTGCGTGGCAATAGGAGAGTGTGGTTTAGATTTTGCCATTGATGTTGATCCACAGTTGCAAGAAAAGATACTTGAAGTTCAATTTGAGCTGGCTAGACGCTTCGAACTCCCAGTTATTTTACATAGCCGAAAAGCGCACAATCGCCTCATTCAAATGGTGAAAGCGGCGAATCTCCCTAGAGGTGGTGTGCTACACGCTTTTTCTGGGAGTTATCAGCAAGCCATGGAGTGGGTCAAATTAGGTTTTTTTATCGGTGTAGGAGGAACGATTACCTACCCAAGAGCCAAGAAAACACGCGACGCAATTCAAAAATTACCACTCGAAAACCTAGTAATCGAAACAGACGCACCAGATATGCCTATACTTGGATATCAAGGGGAGTCAAATCACCCAGCCAAACTCATTCACGTCTTTAATGAGCTCGTAGAGTTGCATAACGGCCGAAAGCAATCGATTGCCTCTCAACTGTGGAAAAATAGCAATTTTGCTTTCTCGATATGTGAATAAAATCTAAAGATGTGGTTTGAAATCGAAAACGTTTTCCTGCTTATTGTGAATTAACTCACAAAGCTGGTTGAATCAATCATGAATCTTATAGGAAAGTGTGAGGCTGGCATTACTTTAATTGATTCTGCATGAGTATAATTGCCCCCGCTTTATAGCTCCATTTTGTAACACGCCAATAAATAACTTATAAGGAAGTCATAAACTATGAGCCTGTTTATGAGCCTAATCGGTATGGTAGTGCTTCTTGCGATTGCAGTGGCATTTTCTAACAACCGAAAAGCTATCAACTTTAGAACTGTGGGTGGCGCATTCGCTATCCAATTCGCATTAGGTGCATTTGTTCTGTATGTACCTTGGGGCCGTGATCTACTAAACGGTTTCTCTTCAGGTGTTTCTAACGTTATCAACTACGGTAACGATGGTTCATCATTCCTGTTCGGTGGTCTTGTTTCTGACAAGATGTTCGAAGTATTCGGCGGCGGCGGTTTCATCTTCGCATTCCGTGTTCTTCCTACACTGATCTTCTTCTCTGCACTGATTTCAGTTCTTTACTACATTGGCGTTATGCAATGGGTTATCAAGATTCTTGGTGGCGCACTACAAAAAGCGCTAGGCACTTCGCGTGCGGAATCAATGTCAGCAGCAGCTAACATTTTCGTAGGTCAAACTGAGGCACCTCTAGTTGTTCGTCCATTCGTTCCAAAAATGACTCAATCAGAGCTATTCGCGGTAATGTGTGGTGGTCTAGCTTCTGTTGCTGGTGGTGTACTAGCTGGTTACGCATCTATGGGTGTTCCACTAGAGTACCTAGTTGCGGCATCATTCATGGCAGCACCAGGTGGTCTACTGTTCGCTAAAATCCTTCACCCTGAGACTGACCAGCCTCACGAAAGTATCGAAGAAGCGATGGACGGCGGTGACGACAAACCAGTTAACGTAATCGACGCAGCTGCGGGCGGTGCGGCTTCTGGTCTACAACTTGCGCTTAACGTAGGTGCAATGCTAATCGCATTCGTTGGTCTAATCGCGCTAATCAACGGTATGCTAGGTGGCATCGGTGGTTGGTTCGGCATGCCAGAACTAACACTAGAGCTAATTCTAGGTTACGCGTTCTCTCCACTAGCATTCCTAATCGGTGTTCCATGGGCAGAAGCTGTAACAGCTGGTTCATTCATCGGTCAGAAAATCGTAGTGAACGAATTCGTTGCTTACTTGAACTTCACACCATACCTAGGTGAAAACGCTCAAGTAATCGCGGCAACTGGTGAAGTAATGTCTGAGAAGACAACAGCTATCATCTCATTCGCACTATGTGGTTTCGCGAACCTTTCTTCTATCGCGATTCTACTTGGTGGTCTAGGTAGCCTTGCACCAAACCGTCGTAGTGACATCGCTCGCATGGGTGTTAAAGCAGTTCTTGCAGGTACGTTGTCTAACCTTATGGCAGCGACAATTGCAGGCTTCTGCTTAAGCCTTGCAGCACTATAATTAGAATCGGTTCTTAATATATAGACGCCGTTTTACATCATGCCCTGTAGCAAGAGATTGCTGCGGGGCATTTTTCGTTTTTCGGGCTCCAAAATTTCATCGGGTGTTTGCCTTAGTCGAGGTATTACGCAGTCAATGGAATAGGGGCTAGGAAATTTTGAGATACAAACCGTTTGCGCTCTATTTGGTGCTACAGTTTTGCGGTGAAACTCTATAATGTATTAATCACAGGGTAGTGGTTAAGCTTGATTCTTAATCACGTAATGAATATTACATAATCGATGGGCAAATGAATTGCCCTGCAATATTAGATCTAATAGGCGTTTTGCTTTGTGATGTGATATTAAAGACACCGCAATCATAGATTGTTGTGCCATAGGCCAAACTGGTACTGTGCGGTGACAAGGATAGCAATTGGCATATGATAAATTTTCGCTGTATATGCCGAGTCTTCAGGGAACCAAGTCCGTTCATTAATAGACTGTTTAGCCATTTACTCACATTGTCTCGACTTGTTGATTATAGTTAAAGACGTGATGTAAGGCTGAGTAGTGAATTTTTTGAATATTGATCGGAGATAGAAATGAGCGATTTAAAAGCAGCAGCGCTACGTGCACTTAAACTTATGGACCTAACTACGTTGAATGACGATGACACTGATGCAAAAGTGATCTCACTATGTCATGACGCGAAAACAGCAGTAGGCAACACAGCTGCAATTTGTATTTACCCTCGCTTTATTCCTATTGCTAAGAAGACACTTCGTGAGCAAGGTACGCCAGAGGTTCGTATTGCAACAGTAACGAACTTCCCACATGGTAACGACGACATTGAAATCGCAGTTGCTGAAACAAAAGCGGCGGTTGCTTACGGTGCAGACGAAGTTGACGTAGTTTTTCCTTACCGCGCGCTAATGGCGGGTGATGAGAAAGTAGGCTTCGAACTAGTTAAGCAATGTAAAGAAGCTTGTGGTGACATTCTTCTTAAAGTGATCATCGAAACAGGTGAACTAAAAGAAGAAGCACTAATCAAGAAAGCATCTCAAATCTGTATTGAAGCAGGTGCTGACTTCATTAAAACTTCAACTGGTAAAGTGCCAGTAAACGCAACACCAGAATACGCTCGCATGATGCTTGAAGTTATTCGCGACATGGGTGTTGCAGAAACTGTTGGTTTCAAACCAGCAGGTGGTGTGCGCACTGCTGAAGACGCAGCTGCATACCTAGCAATGGCTGACGAAATCCTAGGTGACAACTGGGTTGATGCTCGTCACTACCGTTTTGGTGCGTCTAGCCTGCTAACCAACCTACTAAATACATTAGAAGTATCGGACGACGTCGCTGATCCAACAGCGTACTAATTCCAATAATACGTCTGAACGGTAGCACCTAAACGGGTGCTACCAAACCTCTTCTATCCTACTACAACCATGGCTCAAAAGAGCTTGGGAGGCACTAATGTATTTACCACAAGAAATCATTCGTAAAAAACGTGACGGCGAAGTCCTAACCGCCGATGAAATCAACTTCTTTATTCAAGGCGTAGCGAACAACACGGTATCTGAAGGTCAGATTGCGGCGTTTGCTATGACGATTTTCTTTAATGAAATGACCATGGATGAGCGCATCGCCTTAACGTGTGCAATGCGTGATTCGGGCATGGTTATCGACTGGAGCCACATGAATTTCGGTGGTCCAATTGTCGACAAACACTCAACCGGTGGTGTGGGTGACGTAACTTCTTTAATGCTTGGCCCAATGGTGGCAGCGTGTGGCGGTTTCGTACCTATGATCTCTGGCCGCGGTCTTGGTCATACAGGCGGTACGCTGGATAAACTTGAATCTATCCCTGGTTACAACATTACGCCGAGCAACGATGTTTTTGGTCAAGTAACCAAAGACGCTGGTGTGGCGATCATCGGTCAAACTGGTGACCTTGCTCCTGCGGATAAGCGTGTTTACGCGACTCGTGATATTACCGCAACGGTAGACAATATCTCCCTGATTACGGCGTCGATCCTTTCTAAGAAACTGGCGGCGGGTCTGGAATCGCTAGTGATGGACGTAAAAGTGGGTTCAGGTGCATTTATGCCAACTTACGAAGCGTCTGAAGAGCTAGCAAAATCAATCGTTGCGGTAGCAAACGGTGCTGGCACTAAGACTACGGCAATTCTTACGGACATGAATCAAGTATTGGCGTCTTCAGCGGGTAACGCGGTAGAAGTTCGTGAAGCGGTTCGTTTCTTAACAGGTGAATACCGTAACCCTCGTCTACTTGAAGTGACCATGGCTTCATGTGCTGAAATGTTAGTACTTGGCAAGCTTGCTGAGAACACAGAAGACGCACGCGCAAAACTGATGGAAGTGCTGGATAACGGCAAAGCAGCTGAGTGCTTCGGCAAGATGGTTGCTGGCTTAGGCGGCCCTGCGGACTTCGTAGAAAACTACGACAACTACTTAGAAAAAGCAGAAATCATCAAGCCAGTTTACGCAACAGAAACGGGCATTGTCTCTGCAATGGATACACGTGCTATCGGCATGGCTGTGGTTGCTATGGATGGTGGTCGTCGAGTCGCTACTGATGAAATCGACTACGCAGTTGGTTTCGACGAGTTCATCCGCCTAGGTGAGGTCGCAGACAGTGATAAACCTCTTGCGGTCATCCACGCTCGCACTGAAGAGCAATGGGAAGAAGCGGCAAAAGCACTGCGCAGTGCAATCAAAGTAGGTGGTGAATACACACCAACTCCAGAGGTTTACCGCCAAATTCGTGCAGAAGATATCTAATAGAACAAGTAATTACACAAGGCCTACTCAACCATAATAAAAAGCCGAGTGGGCCTAAGGAACGAGCAATGAAAAGAGCATTTATTTTAGTACTAGACTCATTCGGTATCGGTGCAACTGCCGACGCTAAAGAATTTGGTGATGTAGGTTCAGACACACTAGGTCACATCGCTGACCAATGTGAAAAAGGCTTAGCAGATAACGACAATCGCCAAGGTGCACTTCGCCTTCCAAATCTATCGAAACTTGGTTTGGCAATGGCGCATAAAGAATCGACAGGTCGCTTCGCACCTGGACTAGACACAGACGCTGAAATCATTGGTGCATACGGTCATGCAGCAGAGCTTTCTTCAGGTAAAGACACGCCGTCTGGTCACTGGGAAATCGCAGGTGTTCCTGTTCTGTTTGACTGGGGTTACTTCACTGACAAAGCAAACAGCTTCCCGAAAGAATTGACTGACCGCATTCTTGAGCGTGCGGGGCTTGACGGTTTCCTAGGTAACTGTCACGCGTCTGGTACTCAAGTTCTTGACGATCTTGGTGAAGAGCACATGAAGACTGGCAAACCAATCTTCTACACGTCTGCTGACTCTGTATTCCAAATCGCATGTCACGAAGAGACTTTCGGTCTAGACCGTCTACTAGAGCTTTGCCAAATCGCACGTGAAGAGCTAGAAGATTACAACATTGGTCGTGTTATCGCGCGCCCATTCGTTGGTGCTGGTAAAGGTCAATTTGAGCGTACAGGTAATCGTCGTGATCTTTCTGTAGAGCCACCATCAGCAACGGTTCTTCAGAAGCTCGTTGATGAGAAGCAAGGCAACGTGGTTTCTATTGGTAAGATTGCTGATATCTACGCAAACTGCGGCATCACTAAGAAAGTGAAAGCGACAGGTATCCCTGCATTGTTCGAAGCAACGCTAGAGCAAATCAAAGAAGCGGGCGACAACACGATCGTATTCACTAACTTTGTAGACTTCGACTCAGCTTACGGTCACCGTCGTGACGTAGCGGGTTACGCAGCGGCACTTGAGTACTTCGATGATCGTATCAACGAAGTGCTAGAGATTATGGAAGAAGACGATGTGCTTATCCTAACGGCAGACCACGGCTGTGACCCAACATGGCCAGGTACTGACCATACTCGTGAGCACATCCCAGTATTGGTTTATGGTCAAAAAGTACCAGCTGGTTCTCTTGGCCGCCGCGAAACATTCGCAGATATCGGTCAAACATTGGCAAGTTACTTCGGTACTTCTCCAATGGATTACGGTAAGAACTTCCTATAATTAGTTAGGTTTTTGAAAACTAGGAGCTTGATAGCTCCTAGTTTTATGTTTGCAGTATGTAAATGCTGCTTGTCGGAAATGAGAATACTCTGGCTTATATCGCCTTAAGCGCGGAGCGCTAGAGAAAGGTTAAGGAAAAGAAAATGGCAACTCCACATATCAATGCTGAAATGGGTGCATTTGCAGACGTCGTACTGATGCCTGGTGATCCACTACGTGCAAAATACATCGCAGAGACTTTCCTTGAAGATGTCGTTCAAGTGTGTGACGTTCGTAATATGTTTGGTTACACAGGTACATACAAAGGCCGTAAGATATCGGTAATGGGCCACGGTATGGGTATCCCATCATGCTCGATTTACGCGACTGAACTAATCAAAGACTTCGGCGTGAAGAAAATCATCCGTGTTGGCAGCTGTGGCGCAGTGAATGAAGACATCAAAGTGCGTGATGTTGTGATCGGCATGGGTGCATGTACTGACTCTAAAGTGAACCGTATCCGCTTTAAAGGTCATGACTTCGCGGCAATCGCAGACTACAACATGGTTCGTGCGGCAGAAGACGCTGCAAAAGCTCGCGGTATTGACGTTAAAGTTGGTAACCTATTCTCAGCAGAGCTTTTCTACACGCCAGATCCAGAAATGTTCGATGTAATGGACAAGTACGGCATTGTTGGTGTTGAAATGGAAGCGGCTGGTATTTACGGTGTTGCGGCAGAATACGGTGCAAAAGCTCTGACAATCTGTACGGTTTCTGATCATATCAAGACTGGCGAACAGACTACATCTGACGAGCGTCAAACGACATTCAACGACATGATGCTAATCGCACTAGATTCAGTATTGCTTGGTGACGAAGAGTAAGCGACGAAGAGTCATTCTATTTTTCGCTCTCAAGAGCTAAAAAAACAGCCCACACATTGCGGGCTGTTTTTATATGAGTTGTTAGCGCTACCTAGTTACTTGGTTAGCAGCAGGTTTGGCGCTTTTTTACGACGTATCGGTTGTCGACGTAAAATCAAGATGAACAACATACCACAGACAAAGCTCATTAAGACCATCATGTACATATAACGATCGCTCTTGCGATAGTGGTGGTCAGAAATAGCCGTCACCCGGCCCGTCTCAAAGGTCACGCGAACAAAACCGATAAGCGCACCATCTGCAAAAACTGGTTCAACCAACTGCTGGCGACCAATGGAAGCTGTTGCCAAAGGCGTATCCAGGCCAAGAACTTCGCGTACCGATAATGCCTCTTCACTAGACGCTAAACGTACACCCTGTGCATCGTAGATTGTTGCATCAAACACTAAACGGTCTTGTGCTAGCTGGTTTGTTAGCTGAAGTAATCGTTCTTGATCTTTAGTTAAAATCATCTCACTGGCAGAAAGAGACGCCTGTGAAATCAAAACTTTGGTGAGCGTTTCAAGCTGTTGTGCTTGAATTTTCTCATTACCCTTACTGATCACAACACTGTTTTTTATTGTGATAAACAACATCACACACAGTAGGATTAGTGCCAGAATTCTTAGGGCATTCCTTACTGAGAACAAAGATTCACTCATGCTCTTTACTCATCCATTTAAAATAAAACAAAGACTTGCCTTTTTAGTTTGTTGAGGTAACGTTTTAGCAAAGTCATAAGGGATTATATACATGGACGCGTCAAAAAGCTTGCCTATCAGAAAACATACGACACTTTTAAAACGATTACCCGAGACTCGATTTGCCTCCCAATTAGATAAAGCAAAAGCAAACTGGATCGTATTTGCTGAGTACCTTTCGCCAAGTCACTTCGAAGACATTGATTTCTTCACCGGCTTTTACAACCCAATACTAGAAACGTGGAAAGTTGGCCAATATGAAGTAGCCCTGATGGCCGGAGAGTTGACTCCTCAACATGAAACGATCTTACAAAGTCTCAACCTAGATTACGCCTCGCTTAATGAAGTGCCCGATCTATCAACCCAAGGGTTGATTGTATTTGATATGGATTCAACGGCGATCCAGATAGAGTGTATTGATGAAATCGCGAAACTGGCAGGAGTAGGGGATGAGGTCGCTGAAGTCACTGAACGTGCCATGCAAGGTGAGCTGGATTTTGAGCAAAGTTTACGTCAGCGAGTTGGTAAGCTCAAAGGTGCCGATGAATCAATTCTTGAACAAGTTCGTTCCCAGTTACCATTCATGCCGGACTTTGAAGCGCTAATTGCGACGTTGAAAGCCTTGGGCTGGAAAACAGCGATTGCTTCCGGTGGTTTTACTTACTTCTCTGATTACATCAAAGATAAAGTCGACTTAGATTTTGCTCGCTCCAATCAATTAGAAATTATTGACGGCAAACTCACGGGTAACGTACTTGGTGATGTGGTAACGGCGCAGATGAAGTCTGACATTCTAGTGGAACTGGCGGATGAATATGAAATTGAGCAGCACAACACGGTTGCTGTCGGTGATGGCGCTAATGATCTTGTGATGATGTCGGTGGCAGGATTAGGGATTGCGTATCACGCAAAACCAAAAGTGGAAGCTCAAGCGCAATCAGCGATTCGCTTTGCAGGGTTGGGCGGTGTGCTCTGTATTTTATCTGGCGCATTGGTGAAGCAGCAAAAGGTCAGCTGGAAAGCTAAACCTTAACCATCCATTCAAAAACACCGCCAGAAAGGCGGTGTTTTTTTTCAATTTGGTATGACTTTGAATTTACTCGGTTAACTCCAATCTAATTACTACCTCTTCAGTAATGTCTTCAAATTCACTGTAACCAACGAGCGCCGTCAACTCTTTTTCTAACTTGCTTGCTTGATGTACACCAAATTGGGTTAAGTCACTTAAATCTTGTTGCAGTAATGATGTCATCGGATCGAAAATTGGCGCAGTAGAAAGGCGAATCACGTAAAAGTCACCCATCATTCGCGCTTTCTTTATAAATTGAATCCGCTCTTTTACGCTGTTGAACTCTTGATGAAGCTTTGACTCAATGCCTGTAATTTTATTGCCTACTTTTGCGGCGCTTATGTAGATATCCTGATGTCTGGCTTGAGCACCTTCTACACGTTTTATTGGCTCTGCGATTAATGTGCTTGTCCGGCCTTTAAAGATAGGTTCAAGTGACAACAGTTGATCATGCCCAAGACGGGCAAAAAGCTCAATGTGTTTAGGTAGCGGCAAGTTCACCCCGATAACGGGGGTTTTTATTGAAGATGACGTACTCTTACTGATAAAAATGGGCGTGCTCAGCGTACGCGAGAGCAACATGCAGTGCAGCCTTTCAAGTAGAGCATTACTTGGTAGCGTCTCTTTTTGCGGGATTAGCTTGTCTTGATTGTGCTCGATAATGCTGTTGAAAAAAGCGATTACCTTCATGGTTTGGCTGCTTTCATCAATAACTAGCTGCACGCTACAACCATCTGGGCTTACACGAATTACTCGATATGGCACTGACATTAACGGCAATTTTTTATCGTAGAGTTGTAATTCTCGAAAGTTGATTCTTACCTCTTGCCCAGAACGTAACATCGTGGGCTCACTTAGCCTAATTCCGAGTCCTCGTTTAGAAAGGTCAACAGTACAGCCGCCTGTTTTAGTTTGTCCTGAGTACAACTCTAAAGGTGTTTTAAAACGATAACGAGGCTCTTTTCGACGAGACTTTGCATCAAAGTAAATGCCCTTTGGATTGCCGATAACTCTTCTCGGATGGCGAAACGCGTTTAACGTATTAGCGGGTAAGCGCGGCTTTTCAGTTAGCAGGTAATCCTGCCCTGACTTTTCGTCAGCAATTTCTTGCAAAATACCAATATGAGTCAGTGATTGAGACGTTTCTGCTAACTCTGGAGAGAAAGCTGCTAGGTCTTCCTGTTCTTGCTCAGATAGTTCAAAGATTGAAATTCTAAAGGCGCGCCAACTCTCTCGTTTGCCACCTAAATGCCAAAATAGCTGGCGCTGTTCGCGAGTTGCTTCTGGGCGAAACATCGAATAGAAATAGGTTCGATTCTCGTGCTCGTGAGTAAATGAATAAAGGACATTGGTTGTTCCTTTAACACCAGGCTTAATGAGTGACGCGATGCGTTGCTCGTTGAATAAGGAACCAAACATTTGCTGGTTTCTCTCATCGTGCCAGTATTGCCAAAGCTTTTGATTGTTTGGCGTTAACATTGCTAATTTTAGGTCACTACCATCAAAGAATAGAGGCAAGCTGCTGGTGTGCTTTAGTGCGATATGCTCATAACCGCGAGTTCGAGCTCGAATAATCTTGTCTTGATTGTCGTGACGAGCCCTTTTAGCAGCACTGTTGAGCGCTTCATCTATCACTCGGGTGACGACATTGGTGTCAGTTAAGCGTATGGTTCTGAGGTATCGAACTGAATCATTTTCGTAACAGTCATCAACCGCGAGTATGCGGTATGCAAGCGGTTTCTCTATACCTGCAACGTTAGATTTGCTGGCAAATTCAGTAAACGTGACCTGAATAATTTCCCCAAGGTTATATTTAAATGCGCTAGGGACTTTGAACTTTGCGCCAGAGCTAGATAAATCAATGCTTAATCCATGAAGAAGCTGTCCTTTAGAACGGCAAATTTCAACTTGAGATTGGACTTTCAAGCGTTTTTCTTGGCGCTTTAAATCGTAGCCTAGGTGAACGGGTTCTGCTAAGAACGGGCTTTTAGGATCCGTTAACGATTGCGTTTTTTGCTGAGTAAGGCGCTTGCTCATTACGCGAAAGTTATTTCGCGTGTTGACCAATGCTTCCCACATTCCTTCCGTGTAGCAGCCAAACTTTTTGATGTTTTTATGGTAAGCGTTGAAAGCAACATCATCCAACCAATGTGGAATACCATCCAAAATATACTCGCGACATTCGCCTTGAACGCGACCTCGCAAATCAATACTTTTTTTGCATGGAGCCATTAAGCGGTTAAGTTCCATTTTAACCAAAATTTTGGCCGAAGGCGGCTCTTCCTCGGTCAGTTGGCCAAGGACAAAGTCAAAGTCATTCGTACCGTAAACGGGAATGAGTCGTTCTGCGAGCGAGAGAATTTCAGATTGCTGCATTATTTCTGTTAGAGTATGTCGTTACTTTAAATTGTATCGGCTAAGCGAAGTAATACTTAAGTATATCAATAGTTCATTTCAGTTCAGGTCTGACTTGGCTGTGCTTAGTCACATTTGTAGAAAAAATTGAGGCATCATGGCGAAAGCAAAACGAGCGTATGTTTGTAATGATTGTGGCGCGGACTTTCCCCGTTGGCAGGGGCAGTGTAACGCATGTGGTGCATGGAATACGATAACAGAAGTACGTATCGCTGCATCGCCAACCGTTGCTCGCAATGAACGCTTAAGCGGCTACGCTGGTTCCGCAACAGAAGCTACGGTTCAAACGCTATCCGAAATTGATCTGCAAGAAGTACCTCGCTTCACCAGTGGGTTTAAAGAGCTTGACCGCGTCTTGGGTGGTGGTGTTGTGCCAGGTGCCGCAATTTTGATTGGTGGTAACCCTGGTGCAGGTAAATCAACCCTTCTGTTGCAAACCATGTGTAGTTTATCTGCGCAAATGCCAACGCTTTACGTAACCGGTGAAGAGTCGTTACAGCAGGTGGCAATGCGTGCTTCCCGATTGGGCTTGCCGAAAGATCATTTAAAAATGCTATCGGAAACGAACGTCGACAAAATTTGCCAAATCGCCGAAAAAGAGCAGCCTCGTATAATGGTAATAGACTCGATTCAGGTGATGCACGTTTCTGATGTTCAATCGTCGCCTGGCAGTGTTGCTCAGGTACGTGAATCTGCGACGGCTCTGACACGATACGCAAAACAGAATAATGTTGCGGTATTTATTGTTGGTCACGTAACAAAAGATGGTACCCTTGCGGGCCCCAAAGTTCTTGAACACATTATCGACTGTTCGGTACTACTCGATGGTGGAACGGATAGCCGATTCCGCACTTTGCGTAGTCATAAAAACCGTTTTGGTGCTGTGAATGAGCTTGGTGTATTTGCAATGACAGGCCAAGGATTGAAGGAAGTGAGTAACCCATCAGCGATCTTCCTTTCTCGTGGTGAAGAAGAAACATCAGGCTCTTCAGTCATGGTGGTTTGGGAAGGCACGCGCCCTCTACTAGTAGAGATTCAAGCGCTGGTGGATTACTCGCAGTTAGCCAACCCTCGTCGTGTTGCGGTCGGCTTGGAGCAGAACCGCCTATCACTTTTGCTCGCTGTGTTGCATAAGCATGGTGGCTTACAAATGGCAGACCAAGATGTCTTTGTTAATGTGGTTGGCGGTGTTAAGGTGACGGAGACGAGCGCTGATCTTGCTTTAGTTATGGCGCTTTTATCGAGTTTTCGTGACCGTCCACTCCCTAAAGATGTGGTGATTTTTGGTGAGGTAGGGCTTGCGGGCGAAATCCGTCCAGTGCCAAGTGGGCAAGAGCGTTTGAATGAAGCGTTCAAACATGGTTTCAAGAAAGCCATCGTGCCAGCAGCCAACATGCCGAAAGGTGGCATCCCTGGCATGCAAATTCACGGCGTTAAGAAATTGTCGGAAGCGATAGAGGCTTTTGACGAGCTGTAATGCTCATAAGAATGGTATTTGTGCAATCACAAACTGTTCTATCCGTCCTCAATAAAATGCGAATAAAGTACATAAATTGCTGTGTTTGACTATGCTTTGGGGACGGAAATTTCACGTTAAAATTTTTTTTCTTCCATCCGCACGCAAGGGTATCAGTATTGACAGAATGTGATATACTCTGCGCGCACTTTATACCTTATTAACAGAGTAAGACAATGACTGATTTATCAAAATACAGAAACATTGGTATTTTTGCTCACGTAGACGCGGGTAAAACTACCTCTACAGAGCGTATCCTAAAGCTAACTGGTAAGATCCATAAGATCGGTGACACTCACGACGGTTCAACTACTACTGACTTCATGGAGCAGGAAGCTGAGCGTGGTATCACAATCCAGTCTGCAGCAACAACTTGTTTCTGGAACGATCACCGTCTAAACATCATCGATACTCCTGGACACGTTGACTTCACTATCGAAGTTTACCGTTCTCTAAAAGTACTTGACGGTGGTATCGGTGTATTCTGTGGTTCTGGTGGTGTTGAGCCTCAGTCAGAAACTAACTGGCGTTACGCTGACGAATCACACGTATCACGTCTGATCTTCGTTAACAAACTAGACCGTATGGGCGCAGATTTCTACAAAGTTGTAGATCAAGTACAGAACGTACTAGGTGCTACACCTCTAGTTATGACTCTACCTATCGGTATCGAAGAAGATTTCGTAGGTGTTGTAGACGTACTAAGCCAACAAGCTTACGTATGGGATGAGTCTGGCCAACCAGAGAACTACGAAGTTCAAGATATTCCAGCAGACATGGTAGAGAAAGCTGCTGAATACCGTGAAATGCTAATCGAAACTGCTCTAGAGCAAGACGAAGATCTAATGATGGCTTACCTAGAAGAAGGCGAAGAGCCATCTCTAGAAGACATCAAACGTTGTATCCGTAAAGGTACTCGTGATCTAGCATTCTTCCCAACTTACTGTGGTTCAGCGTACAAGAACAAAGGTATCCAACTTATTCTTGACGCGGTAATTGATTACCTACCATCTCCAACAGAAGTTGATCCACAGCCTCTAACTGATTCAGAGACTGGTGAGCCAACTGGTGAAGTTGCGACTGTATCTGCAGACGAGCCACTACGTGCTCTTGCATTTAAGATTATGGATGACCGCTTCGGTGCTCTAACCTTTATCCGCATCTACTCTGGTAAGATGAAGAAAGGTGATACAATCCTTAACTCTGCAACTGGTAAAACAGAGCGTATCGGCCGTATGGTTGAGATGCACGCGGACGAGCGTAACGAGATCGATTCAGCACAAGCTGGTGACATCATCGCTGTAGTTGGTATGAAGAACGTTCAAACTGGTCACACTCTATGTGATCCTAAGCACGAATGTACTCTTGAGCCAATGATCTTCCCAGATCCAGTAATCTCTATCGCAGTTAAGCCTAAAGATAAAGGCGGTTCTGAGAAGATGGGTATCGCGATCGGTAAAATGGTTGCAGAAGATCCATCATTCCAAGTTGAGACTGATGAAGATTCAGGCGAAACTATCCTGAAAGGTATGGGTGAACTTCACCTAGACATCAAGGTAGATATCCTTAAGCGTACTTACGGCGTTGAGCTAGAAGTTGGTGCTCCACAGGTTGCTTACCGTGAAACTATCACTCAAGCAATCGAAGATAGCTACACGCACAAGAAACAGTCTGGTGGTTCTGGTCAGTTCGGTAAGATCGACTACCGCATCAAACCAGGTGAGCCAAACTCTGGCTTCACGTTCAAATCAACAGTTGTTGGTGGTAACGTACCTAAAGAATTCTGGCCTGCAGTTGAGAAAGGCTTTGCGTCAATGATGGAGCACGGTGTTCTAGCTGGCTTCCCTACTCTAGACGTTGAAGTTGAACTATTCGACGGTGGTTTCCACGCAGTTGACTCTTCAGCTATCGCTTACGAAATCGCAGCGAAAGGTGCATTCCGTCAGTCTATGCCTAAAGCCGGCGCGCAACTTCTTGAGCCAATCATGAAAGTTGACGTGTTCACTCCAGAAGATCACGTTGGTGACGTAATCGGTGACCTTAACCGTCGTCGTGGTATGATCAAAGACCAACAAGCAGCGTCTACAGGCGTACGTATCAAGGGTGATGTACCTCTATCAGAAATGTTTGGTTACATCGGTACTCTACGTACTATGACTTCTGGTCGTGGTCAGTTCTCTATGGAGTTCTCACACTACGCACCATGTCCAACAAACGTTGCAGAGCAAGTAATTGCTGACGTTAAAGAGCGTAACGCTAAGAAGTAATTCTTAAGTTAACTCTATAACTTGAAAGCCCCGCTTAGTGCGGGGCTTTTTGTATCTAGCAGTCTTATACGCAGAGCGCTTTTGTTTTATTCCTATTTAGCGTTTGTTTTGACGATTGTTATGATGCCGTTCTAGTGCTGTTGCCTTTTAGGTCAATGGTCCTAAAGTCTGGCACCACTGACTTTTCAAATATTTCTATTTCTTCCTTCAACCATTGCGCAAACAATTGAGCTTTAGGTCTTTTTAAGTAGCCTTTTGGCGCGCACAAGTAATACGCAAAATTGGGCTTGATGGCGATATCTCCAATTCGGACCAATTTGCCAGAACGAAAATATTGATGAGCTAAACTGTGTTTTACTAATGCCACGCCTTGAAGTGATAGTGCAGCCTCAAGCACGAGATGTGATCCACTGTATTTTAAGGTAGGCTTTGCTGCGCAGTGACCCAAGGTTGCTAACCACATATTCCAATCAAGATCAGGCCAAACATCTTCAATCAGCTCAGCTTTGCTTAAATCCTCGATGTTATAGATCCCGTGCTCTTTCTGATACACCGGATGACAAGCAGGATAAAAAGCTTCGTCCATCAGCCATTGTGATTCTAAATTGGGATATTTTCCTAAACCGTAACGAACACATAAATCTATCTGGCTATCTTGAAAAGACACCAAATCATTGGTTGGTTCTAATAGCAAGGCGATATCAGGGTGACGCTGGCGAAAAGCCGTAATTTTCGGGACTAACCAATGATGAGCGAAAGAGGGGAGTGTTGATATCGAAAGGTGGTTCGGGTTTGGATCTTGATTGACTAATCTTACCCCTTGCTGCAAATGAGCAAACCCTCTTTCTGCCTGACTAAACAGTAGCTCTCCCTCTGGTGTGAGCACGATTTTTCTGTGCTGACGAACAAATAGGTCCGTGCCTAAGAACTCTTCTAAATGACGAATTTGCTGACTAATGGCCGCTGGCGTAACAAACAGTTCTTTTGCTGCCGTTTTAAAGCTTCCTTCCTTTGCTGCAACGAAAAAGTAATACAAGCCCTGTAAGGGAGGCATTCGATCTTTCACATTAGTTTTCCTTAACTCTATGGCAGATTCTATCGTTTGAGGATATCAGCGTAGTCGCTGATTATTAAGTGGTCAACATTGTATAGGAATCTTTGAAATGGAAAACATGACACACACTTGTGAGCGTACTATACCTACTGCCCATCAGAGCGGGTTACAGTTAATTTATTCTAAACTGGCGGCTTGGAGAAGGAACTATAAGACACGTCGTCACTTGAGAGAGTTACCAAAGCACCTTTGGGACGATATTGGATTAGGTGAAAGGGAGATTAGTTGTGAAGTGAGTAAGCCATTCTGGAGAGAGTAGTTTATGAGTTTGATTCAAGCTCAAAGTTAAGTTGCACTCCCCAATGGTGTTGAGGAGTGCAAGCAAAATTACAAGTCTTCTTCCCACACGACCAATTCATCTTTTGGCCAATTGTGGCCTATCTCATGATACTTTTGTTCGAGCACATGACGTTTAATTTTAAGCGTTGGCGTCAGTACGCCATTTTCTATACTCCAAGGTTCTTTAATCATTAACACACCTTTGATTTGCTCATGAGAGGCGAGTTCTTGATTCATCCTGGCAATAACTTTACGTGTGGTACGTGCGTATCGCTCTCGATCAAAGTTAGGGAAGTCATGTGGCACAACCAAAAGAATCGGAGCGGGTAGCCCTAAACCGATGAGACACATCATCTCTACGCGACTGTACTCGAAAAGCTTTTTCTCGATAGGAACCGGAGAGACAAATTTACCTTTGGCGGTTTTGAAGTTATCTTTTTTACGGCCTTGAATCGTTAGATAACCATCTGAGTCGATAGCGCCGATATCGCCTGTGTGTAGCCAGCCCTCTGAATCAAAAGACTCTTGGGTGGCAATATCATTTTTGTAGTAGCCAGAAAATAGCCCTTTGCCACGCACCATGATTTCATCATCGGCTGCGATTTTTAACTCAATGCCTGGCCCTGCATTACCGACACTACCAATTTTGTCAGCTCTAAATGGGTAGTTGAGCGTGCTGTAGGCAAATGATTCCGTCATCCCCCAAGCCTCTGTGATATCAAGGCCCACTGAGTGGTACCATTCCAACAGCGCTGGCGATACAGGTGCGGAGCCACAGCCTAATACTCGAGCCTGATCTAAACCTAGACCATCTGCTAGCTTTTTCTTGATCAAAGAATTGACGAATGGGATTTTCAACAGAATATTGAGCTTCTTTTGTGGAAGTTTGTCTTGAATACGTTGCTGGAATAGCGTCCATAATCGTGGGACGGAGATAAACAGAGTTGGTCGGTGCATCTTCACATCTTCGATAAAAGTGTCCAGTGATTCTGGAAATGCTGTTGGCACGCCACCCATAATCGATGAACCGAAGATATAAACACGCTCTGTAATATGAGCGAGCGGTAAATAAGAGAACAGTCGGTCGTTTTCTTGGATACCAATATGATTGATCAGTTGCTGAACAGACCAACTGAATGCGCCGTAAGTTAGCATCGCGCCTTTCGGTAACCCTGATGTGCCTGAGGTATACACCAACGACATTAGCTTGTCATCGTAATGCTGCGGACGCTCTTCACTTGGCACTGCATCAGCAATGATCGCTTGGTATTCGTGCTTACACTTAGGTGCCGTGTCATAAGGTAGAGCGATGCTAATGAGTTCAGGCATAGCATCAATGACTTGCTGAGTTGCTTTGGGATCATCGAGTTTTCCGCCAATGATCGCTTTACTTTCACTATGAGTCACACAGTATTCGATGGTGTCTGCACCGGCGGTAGGAAAGATTGGCACACTGACATAGTCACCAAGCATCATAGCAAGATCGCAAATAAACCATTCTGCACAGTTTTTAGATACTAACGCGACTTTGTCGCCAGGCTTTACACCAAGCGAGCGTAGTGCGCTGACAAGTTTTAAGGCTTGATCTGCAACATCAGAGAATGTGTACTCAACAAATTGTCGGTTAATAATTTGTTTTAGGTAGACCTCATTTGGACGCTCTTGAGCCCATTTGAGGATCATTTCATTTGGTGGTGGGAGAGCGCAACCAGCAGCGCTATTTAGATTCGGCTGATTCATTTTAAGTGACTCCATGTCTTCTCATTGTATTTATAATTGTTAACGCATTGTTAACTTTAGCATGTTAAATCGCGACACGGGAATGCATTTTGATGAAATATGTGGGGAAGATAGCGTTAGTTATGGTTGAAGTCGGAGCGACTCGATCTAAAAAAGCAATGTGATTGATGCTACGCAAAAGAGAACAGGCTTTTCAGCTGTTATGTCATATCGACTTCATACTAAGAGCACAGGTAAGCAATTTATTTTATTAATAATATTGCGAAAACATAGAATCTATCCTAATTATTTATTAACTAGTGGCTTAGTGTTGAAGATAAATATAAATGTCTCCTAATTTCTTCAAAGCGCCAAACTTAAAGGTATGTCGTGGTTTTGAAGTAGCTATACTAATCTTACTTTGGAAAGTTAGGAGCTTCACCTCAAGCTATTGCCTGAGATTACTTGGGTACGATCATCAGCAAAAGGAAAGATGTGATGTTACGGAAGACTTTACTGGGTACCTATCTTTGTAGTTTATTCATTGCGGGGAATGCATATGGTGCTGAAGGAGATGATATTCCTCAGCGCGCCCAAACGGTTGGTGATGTTATTGAGCGCCCAGGCGTTCTCACACCTAAAGGTAAATGGTCATTTGATTCGTCTTTAAGCTATACACAAAACTCTTCAAACAAAGTATCTGTTGTTGGGTATACAGTCTTACCAACTCTGATTGTTGGGCGAATTGAAGTGAGTGATTCGGATAGGACTACAGTAACCGTTGGATTAACTGCTCGGTACGGTTTAACAAACGCCACAGAGTTAGAAGTTAGAGTGCCGTATGTGTATCGTAATGACCAAGTTTCTACGCGCCCCATTCAAGATGGTTCAAACAGTGAAGTAGTAAACACAACGGTGGATGGCGGAGGGCTTGGTGATGTAGAGTTCGCATTGAGGCACCAGTTTAACTTTGAGTCTGCGCCATACTGGGTAGGTGGCCTTAGAGTAAAGTCGGATACAGGACGATCGCCTTATGATGTTTCTATTGAAGATGGAAGCAACTCATTTAGTGATGTCCCTACAGGTTCGGGTTTTTGGAGTTTTGAGCCTAATTTATCTCTTATTCACCCTGTTGATCCTGCGGTCTTGTTCGCTAGTCTAAGTTATATTTATAACTTAGAGGATACTGTTACAGTTGGCGACACAAAAGCTGATGTTGAACTTGGAGACACTATTTCTCTTTCAGGAGGAATGGGGTTTGCGGTGAATCCTGATCTTTCATTCTCTTTAGGACTTAGCCATAAAACTATTTTAAAAAGCAAAGTAAATGGCAGATCGGCAGATGATGCTAAGTTGCTTCAATTAGATGCATTAACTTTTGGTATAAACTATGCCTTTAGTGAACGCTCATCTATCAATGTTAGTGCTCAAGCTGGTCTTACAGAAGATACTCCCGACTTTCAATTAACAGTACGAGTACCTTTTAATTTGTAAAATGGATATTAGGCCCTTGAGTCTTGGGCCTAATTTATCGTTAGCGCCTAGTGTTCGCATTATAAATTGATTGGATTATATTGGATAAAGTAGGTATATATTCTTAAAATGATGGTGGCCTATTGATATATCTACCTTTCTTTTGGTATGTAATCATAGATATCAGTCGTTTCTAATATCAAAGAAGCTTAACGTGACAATTTTTCAGATAAAAATGGAAATGCTCATTGAAGGTGGTTCAATAAGGCGTCTTCTAATTGTTGGTTTGCTTTGATTTCCCGTATTACCCCATTTACTTGAGCATCAATGTCTACGAGCGTGCTAAGTCCAATAATACTGTTATCTTTCGTGTTTTGAATAATATTGATAATACTTGAATTTATAAAGTCTGAACTTATTATATTAGGATTTTGAGACGAAGGCATTTTGGGTGAATCTATAGAATCATCTCCAATAATATTTCCTTCACCAAATTGTATGATGTTAACAATACCCTGGTTGAAAATATCTCCACTTTGATTTTCACTATTTGCGCTAATGTTTTTTAAATTACCATTTTCAATTACTAAGTTGGCAATGTTTGTGTTCAAAATATCATCGCCATTTATAGTCGTAGTAATGCTTAATCCAATATTAATAATATACTCGTCCGTAATTTGGAAGCCACCTCGATATTCTTCTAAAGATAAATTTGAAAGAGGAGTAAGTTCTTGCAGGCCAACATCTTTAGCATTCACATTAAAATGAGGTATTAGCATACAAAGCACTAACAAAAATTTATTGTAGTTCATAATGCAGGCCTTTCAGGTTGTTTAGTTCTTAAAGTTATTTAAAACAATGTTATATTAATTTTCACCGGAAACTGGGAGAGTAATGCTAAATACCCCTAAGGAATCTCTAGACACTCCTGTTTTTAATGGTGATCTTTGATATACGGTGAAATTATCATTGGTTATAAAGCTAGACCTTCCCATTTCCGCTTCGTTACGGACCAGTAACACAATTCCTTGGTAATATTTTTCAAACTCATCCAGTTTCATTATCATGGTTCCTCTAGAAGGGTCTCCTAGAATAACTGAGTGATTGTTTATACCTCTGATGACAACAAAATGCATATACCCATCGAAATTAACGAGAGTAATCCCAGGGACGCCGACTTCTTTAATTTTCTCCAATCCTACTTGAAAGCCGTCAGAACGTAACCCTATGGAATCCAAGTAAAACTTCATATCCAACAAAGAAAAACCTTTCTCTTTGATTTTTTCTTTATCACCTTTTTCAAACATGCTTTTGAAGATATCTTGTTCAGATGACTCTGTTGCATAATGAAAAGTGAGAAGAGAAGCCAGGGCGGCAGAGCCACAGCTGAAGTCATACTGTTGGCGAAAAACATCACCGAACACTATTTCTTTGTAGCTTTTAACAGGAACAGAGTAATGTGCTCGGTAAGGTAGCAGTTCTAATGAAATGGCTGATGCTGAATAAACGAGCATCAGCCAAATTAAGTTATTTAATACTTTCATATTGTTTACTTGAGTGTCAGGTTAACGACGGTAGAGTTCTGGATTAAAACGTTGTTTCCGCTGTTCTGAATTACGTTGGATATACCCGAACTGTCTGCGAACGCTCCACTTGATAGTATATTGTTACCACTCACGGTGTTTGACGCGACATTATCTGACGAAATACCATTGATATCTGATTCTGCATAAACCAAGTCGAGTTCAACATTTTGTCCACCTCTTGATTCATTCATGATATCCAAGCTAACTTCTCCGCCAGATAATGCAATGTCATCAGCGAGTGCAGTGCAGGCAACTATCATACTCAAAGTACAGATTGCCAAACGCATCGCTTTCTCCTACTAGTCGGTTACTCACCCCCAGTAAACACACTTGCATTAGTTGTAACAGATTGTTGTACAAGTGAATTTGAACCAGCATTTTGACCAACGGTAGTAATACCAGCTGCACCACCAAGACCACCAAGGGTGTTCATGTTTTCAACTCGAACTCGAGTATCATCCGCGTTAGTTGCATAAATAACTGATGCACCTGTAACACCACCCATTAGGCTTGAGCTCGCAACAACCATATCTGTATCCATATGGACTTGATTGAAGCTATCAACATTTGTTGAGCTCGAGTCACTTTGATAGTTACTATTGTCGTTAAAGCTGTTCGAGTTTGTTGTGCTTGAATCAGCGTAGCTACGGTTATCACTCTGGTTACGGTTGTCGCTTTGATTACGATTATCGCTGTTATCGTTAAAGCTACTGTTGATACTAGAGTCACTGTTGTCGTTGTTGCTACGTCTTACAGTAGTACTAGAGTCGCTGTTGTCGTTGTGGCTTCTATTTGTGTTAGTACTTGAGTCACTACTATCACTATTTAGGCTCACATCAAGATCAGCACTGGTACTGTTGTCGTTAGCGTTAGACGTACTATTGTCGTTGTGGCTTTGAGCTGTGTTAGTGCTCGAGTTTGAGTTGTCGCTGTTGTTATTAAAGCTGTCATCAACACCAAGAGTTGCACTGTTGTCAGTGTCGCTGTTGTCGTTGAAGCTATGACCAATACCTAGTGACGCACTATTATCGCTGTTGTCGTTGAAGCTATCACCAACACCGAGAGATGCGCTATTGTCACTGTTATCATTGAAGCTGCCAGATAAACCGATATCGGTATTAGCGCTGTCAGTCCATTGCATGTTGTCGTCTCCATCATCGATCTCATTCGCGATTAGAGAGCCACTAAATAAAATTGCTGACATTGCTAAAGCAAGCCCTGTTTTGTTTAGAGTCATAACGATTACTCCATTTCCTGTTATTCCTGATTAAAAATGACTGCACTTAACTTCTTGCTGCTTCCTTCAAATGTTGTGGGAAGCGATGAAATTATAAGAAAGGATCAGTGAAAGCTGTTCTCATTATTGAGAATGATTCAGGCTGGAAGGGAGTATTTAGGTACGTCTATTTAAAGTATTAAAGAAAAAAATAACATAATCATAATGTTATTTTTTGTATTTACTTTAAGTACTCATCAAGTATGAAATGAAGCCAATATAAAGAAGTAATTTGTTCTATTGCACTGAGCGGAGCAGTCATCCATTTTTTATAAATGGCATTTTATCCAATTATTATCTTTATTATTTAATATTATAAATCATATCCTTATGCTAACACAGGTTGAAAAGTATGGATAAAAACACAACAGGTTCATACTTTTTAAGTCTTTTTCGGTGCTGAAAAGCAATGCGATATCATTCTGAAGTGCTATATTTTCTACTTAAAATGAAGATAAATTCTCTTTGCTGCCTCCAATTAATTTTCTAACGGGGGTTGGTGAAACAGGTAAGTTAATGTGGTGGGACTATGGAAAAGAAGCACTTGATACTGCTAGCTGAGAGTAATTTACAAAGTAACTTAATAAAAAAACAGCTGTCTTCCATTCATGATGTCGATGTAAAGATAATGCAACCAGATGAAGTGGTGTTCAGAAGTCACTCACTCAGTATCGATTTGATGTTTATTGATTACGATTTTATGCGTCAGCTTGAAGTACAAGGAAAGTTACCAGATTTTGATCTATTTGGGTGGTCCTTTATGCTTCACAACGTCCCTTGTGAAAAAGTACAAACGGACTTACTGCATTGGAAGTTGTTAAAAGGAATTTTGCTCCGAAGTGCATCAGTGACACATATATGTGATGGCGCGGAATACGTACTGAAAGGTGGGTTGTGGCTACCAAGAATGTACCTAGAGAAGTTAGTCCTCAATTATCGGCATGCAAATTTGTCCGAAGAACAGCAGCATGATGAGTTAACATGCAGAGAAAAACAGATTCTAGAGCTACTTGTGTACGGCATTTCAAATCAACAAATTGCTTCAAGACTTTTTTTATCTGAAAGTACAGTGAAAAGCCATATATACAAGTTGTACAAAAAACTCAATGTCCATTCTCGTCATGATGCAGTTAAGTTGGTAAGAATGAACAATGGCTTAACCGAGAGAAGTTAAGTCATAATTTGTGATGCTCTTTTTATCGGGGTCTGTTCCGTTTTCACTATCTAATCTAAGCAAGGGCACTCGTATTTGAGTGCCCGTGGTTTATCTAGATTCAATAGTTGGCGTATCAGCAGGCTACATCATGCCCGTGACAAGGCCTGCTGCCACAAAAAATACGATCATCCATAGTACCGAAAGGTTGAGCTTTTTGTGTAGATAGAAACCCGCAATCACTAACGCCATGTCGATGGGAGCAACAACTGCGCTGCTAAATACTGGCTGGTAAAGTGCCGCGAGTAGTAACCCTACTACCGAGGCATTTACACCGTTGATGGCGCCGGAGACCAGCGGTTTGCCTGCCAGTGCTTGCCAGTTCTTAAGAACGCCAAGTAGTAAAAGAAACCCAGGGAGGAATACGCCAAGCGTTGCGATCAGAGCGCCTAAAATTGGCGTATCCGAAAGCTCATAACCGATAAAAGTAGCAAAGGTGAACATTGGCCCCGGTACAGCTTGTGCAGCGGCGTAGCCTGTTAAAAATGCATCTTGGCTGAGCTGGTCGCCAACAATGTTTTGCAGAAGCGGCAGAACCACATGACCGCCACCAAACACTAAGCTACCAGCTTGGAAAAAATCACTAAACAGCCCAAGCAAAGGTAACGTATGAGCCACTAACGGTAAGCCGAGTAAAAGCATAGCAAATAGAGCTAATGGCGCGATAGACGGTTTAAACGACTCGGCTGATGGCGCGGAGTCTTTCTTCAGATATCGCATTCCGACAAAACCTGCTGCGATCAACACGAACATTTGCGTCATGATGCTTGGTGCCACCAGCAACGCAATCGCAGTCGCGACGCACAAACCCGCGGTCAGTTTACTTTGGCAGAAGTTTTTGTACATGCCCCAAGTCGCATCCGCCACGACGACGACTGCGAGCAGTTTTAGGCCGTGAACGATGTTTTGGAACACTGCGGTGTCGGTGATTTGGCTGCTCACCATCGCCAGCGCCAACATGATGACCACTGAAGGAAGCGTGAATCCGACAAATGCTGCGCATGCGCCACCTAAACCGCCACGTTTATAGCCTAAAGCAAAGCCAACTTGGCTTGAGCCCGGTCCCGGCAAAAACTGACTGAGCGCGACAATTTGCGCGTACTCGCTGTCATCAAGCCATTTCAGTTTCTCAACAAAGGTTTGGCGAAAATAACCAATATGAGCCGCCGGGCCGCCGAAGCTGAACCAACCCAGCCAGAAAAAAGTTTTGAATATGGTGAACATGTCGAGCCTGTTTATCTAAAAAGCATTGTTGCTAATTTATCGAATGCTCTAAAATGACTCAAATTGATGATTTTAATTTCATCTATGAATGAAATGGGATGAGGATGTTGGAGTGAAAGAGGACATTCAGTGGCGCAACATTGACTTGAACTTATTGGTGACGTTTTCCTACTTGTATCGCTATCGAAGCGTTAGCGTCGCGGCAGAGAAAAGTTACGTTAGCCAGTCGGCGATGAGTCATAGTTTGTCTCGTTTAAGGTTGTTGTTTGACGACCCGCTTTTTGAGCGAAAAGGGCACAAGATGGAGCCCACCGAGCACGCTCACCACATCGCGCCAACTGTGCATCACTTGTTGGATTCTATCGCCAAAGACTTGCTCACTAAGTCTGCCTTCCAACCTGAAAATTACGCGGGTGTATGTCGCATCGGGTTAACGGATTATGCCGAGTTTATCTTTGCTCCTCGGCTTTATGACGAAATACGCCAGCGCGCCCCAGAGGCGCAGATCAGTTTTATTAACGTCAATCGTAGCAACTACGTGGCATTAACTGAGCACGAAAAGCTCGATGTCATTATTGGCAGCATGCCGGTGTTGGATGACAACTTTGAGAGCTTGTACTTGTACACCGAAAAACACGTGTGCATGTGTGATAAACAGGTGTTGAAAGGGGAAACACAGCTGTCTCTGGAAGCGTTCGCGAACATCGAGCAAGCTCTGGTAAGTCCCGATGGGAGCTTAAAGACACAAGTAGACCAAAAGCTCGCAGAACATGGCTTGAGCCGCAAAGTCACCGTGGCGTCGCGCAACTTTCTCACTATTCGGCATCTATTGAAAAAGCGCGATCTCATTGCCATCGTGCCAGAAAAAATGGCGTTGGCGGAGGGCTTTTCGGACGATCTCATTACTGTTAAGCCGCCGATCGCCGTTGCGGATTTTGATATTGCCATGCTGTGGCATTCCAGCCGAAACAATGAAGACAAAGGCATTTGGCTACGCGAGTTGGTTTCTTCGACCATCACCTCTAAATGATAAACATTTGGGGCACTCATGGTGCTTAGAGTGATTTGTTGTTGAACTTCTTACTACCCGCTGAGTTATCGGCGTTACGCCGAAACAGTACTGATTGTGCAAAATGAATATCTTGGGTTAGGGGGGGATGTTCCAGATTTAATTCATAAAAGAGATTAATGGAAAAGGTATCATTGAGTTGTACCACGTAGTTTAAGCTCTGTTTGAACGTATACATGAAGAGGGAGTAAGCGTCCATCTCGGTATTTTTCCACTAGTAAGTTCACTCCCTGAGTTCCCATCAACTCAGAGTGAATACGAATTGTAGACAACGGCGGAAAGGTAAAGCGAGCAGTAGGAATATCATTCATACTAATCAGTGTAATATCCTCTGGTATCTTTAAGCCAAATTCATGGATTGCACGTACTATGCCAATCGCGATGGAGTCTGAATCAATGAATACTGCTTTCGGGAAGTCACCTTTGGCTAGCATCTCTTTCGCTAAGTTATAACCGGACAAACTAGAGCAGGCACAATAGTGTATATCATGTTCTGCGACCACGCCTTTTAGATAGCCATAGTCCAAAAACACATTTTCACGAGTGTCAGCTGCGTCGTGCTTGTCTTGACCGCCAATATAACCGATGCGGCGGTGGCCTCGTTGTACAAAGAAATCAACTACTTGCCTACTGATTCGAATAAGGTCGACATCAACGCAATCATAAGGGCAGGTTGGATCTGAAAAGTTTATGTAGCAAATGCTATCGGCTAGACGTTTAGGTAATTTATCTACTACCTTTTGGTCGACATTTCCGACTAAAAGGACACCTGTTATCTTTTTCGTTTCAACATCAATTTCACTGTTATAGCAATTGGTTAGCGTAATACCTAATTTGTCGCATTGCGTTTCAATCCCATGACGAATTGATAAGTAGTAAGGGTCATTCACCTCTGTTTCTTGTTTGTAGTTATATAAGGCTAAAAAGTGATGTTTTTGCTTAGCTTCTTTGATGCCTTTCTTCGAGCTACTGGTGCGGTACTCCAGTTTTTCTGCAATTTCCAAAATGCGGTATTTGGTTTCTTCTTTAACGCTCAACGTTGGGTCGTTGTTCAAAACCCGCGATACGGTTGCAAGTGAGACGCCTGCTTCAATGGCGATATCTTTTAGCTTTGCCATGTAAATTTCCCGTTGGCACTGCCCAAGTGTGAGCTCAATAATCTGACTATTTTAAACAGCTACTTAGATATGCACAAACCTTTAGTAAGACAGTCCTAAACACTTTAAATCATCATATCAAGCCAAATTGTTTTCATGAAATAGACTCTATTGAGTAATAAATAAAGCCGTAAACGTAAGGATTATATTGCTGTAAAAATACTGAAAAACGCGACTGGTTTGGAAACTTGCTACTTGTGGTAACTCTAGTATTTAATAGGACTCGAGCTGTTTAGAGTTTAATCAAGCAAACGTTTTATTGTTCATGTTTATGTTTTGTGTCTCATTTTATAAACAAATCAATAGGAAAGTATTCAACTCTATTTATAATCTCCGCGCTTTTAAAAGCTGTCTAACAGTATGAAAAATTAGGAAATTATAATGAAAAAAGTATTGCCATTATTGGCTTTAGGTGCAGTGGTTGCTTCAGCATCAGTTCAAGCAAAAGGTAACTGGTATGTTGGTGCTGATTTGGTAAATTCAGATCTTAAAGTTAAAAGCTTGTCAAAAGATCTTTCTGCGACAGGTCTTAGCCTTGCTGTAGGTAAAGAGCTTCAATATTCAGAAAACTTCAAACTAGCTTTTGAAGGTGAGTACATATACTTTGGCGACTTTGAAGAAACATTTTCTTACATGGGGTGGCCGGTTAAATTTAGTGTTGATGCTTCTGCGTTCAATTTCAATGCGAAGCCTAAATACCAATTTGCAGGTACAGGCTTCTATGTTGGTGCGATTGCTGGCCTTGGTGTAATGAGTGTTTCTTATGAAGTGAAATCATCTAGCACTGTTACCGATGATGGTCGTGATGTAGGCTTTAACTACGGTGTTGAGGCTGGTTATGAGTTCGCTTCAGGTTTGGTTGTATCTGGTGGCTACCGTGCTTCTTCGGTAAGTATTGATGCCGAAAACGGTGGCAGCGAAGATTTTGATTTTGACAGCCTGTACGTTGGTGTTGATTACAAGTTTTAAGCTCGCGTAAGCAAAACATAGATACTAAAAAGGAGCCGTTAGGCTCCTTTTTTTATTAGATTATCAATCAACTCATAATGGTGATCTTGTACGCCTGCAAGGTTGCCATATTTGGGTTGGTGGCGGTCATTTTCTTTCGCGTGTTGCCAGCCAATGGTGTGACGCACAAAATGCTCTGCAAACGCGTGGGAAACTTCCAAGCAACCTGCCAGTACGGTATCAACATAACTTTGCATGATTGGGCTCTTTTCGCATGGTGGTAGTGGCTCGTCTTTTACGTAAACCCAAATGTCATGTTCTTGGTTAAAACTCGCATCTGTTTCGATTTGATCTGGCTGAAGTTGAATACGATGATAACCTCGCTCACGGCGGTCGAATTCTGCGAGCGCTTCTTCATTTACTTCGAGTAAAACGCCATTAACCTGTCCATCGCCTTGGTTCACCACTAATGGAGAGAGGCTGTAGCTGTCGTCAATCTTCCCCCAGTAGCGAACCAACCCATGTGCTATGACGGGAATGGCTTCTCCCGTTTGTCCGGTTAACTTACGCGACGCAGAATTAATCAAACTGCCATAGCCAAATATGTACATTGTCGTTGCATCCCTTAACTGATAGTTGTGCCTCTCATGTTTATACCTAACCCGCATCTGAAGCACAACTTTACCTCTTAAGTATAATCTTAATTATAAACATGTATTTTTTATACATGTTTATGGTAGCATCAATATGTAGTTGAGTTAACCAGCATCGAGAGACGCTTGAGGGCAAGATAATGCTGAATATCACCGATAAAAAAGTAGAAGAAAAAATCCCCGCATGGCTGCGATTAGGCTTTCGGCCGTTTTTTCTGTTTGGGTCGATTTACGCCATTGTTGCGATTGCGTTGTGGGTGTGGATGTTCCAAGGCGGACAGCCAAACGCATTAGCCGTGCCTGCATTGTGGTGGCACGTACATGAAATGTTGTTCGGTTTTTCGATGGCCATTGTAGTTGGCTTTGTACTGACCGCGGTACAAAACTGGACTGGCATTAATGGTACCAAGCATTACATGCTTCTGGCTTTATTTGGCTTGTGGTTAGTGCCCCGCATATTGCTTTGGACACCAGCACCGTTATGGTTAACCAGCAGTATCGAAGCGGTATTTTTACTGTTTGTCGCCTATGAGGTGGGCATTCGTGTGTATCGAGCCAAAGGTTGGCGTAATTTGTTTTTCGTTCCACTGTTTCTTTTAGCCATCTTTGCGAACTTTGCAAGCTACGCAACGATAAAAGGTATGCCGCCGTTTAGCTCTTCAGCGGTGTGGCAAGCAATGCTGTGGTGGTTTACCTTGCTGTTGTCAGTGATGGGCGGACGTGTGATTCCATTTTTTACTGCGCGTCGATTTAATTTCGAAAAAGCGCAACCATTGGCTTGGTTAGAGTGGCTCGCGAACTTGCCGTTGGTAATGCTATTTGTGCTGAGCTTTTTCCCTGTGACGTTTGCAGAACTAGGTAGTCCTTTGATGCTATTTGCAGGTGTTGCTCAGTTGGTGCGTTTTGTTCGCTGGAAACCTTGGTTAACCCTGAGCGAGCCTTTAGTGTGGTCGCTGCATGCTGCGTATTTGTGTTTACCACTAAGCTTAATTTTGCGAGGCGTCTGGGGAGATGCATTTGCCAGCCATAACCTCATTCACCTGTTTGCGATAGGTGCGTTAGGCGGTTTGATTTTAGCGATGATTGCACGGGTGACGATGGGACATACTGGTCGCATGATCTACAAAGGGCCAAACATGAGCCTTGCGTTTGCAGCGATTACCGCGGCAGCTTTGGTTCGCAGTTTCGCCGTGATCTTTGATCCAGCGAACATGATACTGTGGATTGATATCAGCGGCGGATTATGGATTGTTGCGTTTGGGCTATTTGTGTGGCGCTTTGGTGTGATGCTTGTGACCCCTCGTGTGGATGGTCACCCCGGATAAGATTCTAATGTGAGTAGAGAAAAGAGGAGCCGCGTGCTCCTCTTTTGGTTTTTGTTCTTTATAGGTTTAGTGTTTATTCGTCTTCGTCGTCCGCTTTATTCGTGAGCCCCAAGCGTTTAAATAGCCACCACTCTAGACCAAAAATGACAATTAAGGCGATGCAGAACCAGGTGAATGCCATGGTGGATTCCACGCCTGGCATTCCACCAACATTGATACCGAGTAAACCTGTTAAGAAGCTGGTTGGTAGAAAAATCGTTGCTACCAAAGTAAACAGGTAACTGTTTTTATTGGTTTTCTCATCACGATGATGTTTGATCTCTTCTTGGAAAAGCGCCACTTCTCCAAGATAAAACTCAAGTGTTTCATTTATGCGCGTAATATTATTGTGTGCGAAGCGATATTGATGAGGTCTCAAAGCAATCAATTCTGATTCTGACTCCACAAGATCACGGATAGCGTACTGCTGAGGGCGAATAAAACGCTTGATAGAAATCAGTGCTTTTTGAGTCGCCATATGTTTGTACGTCGATTCATCATTCACGTCGAACTGGTTTAGTGTTTCTTCAATTGTATCAAGGTAAATGTCTATTTTACTGTTTAATCCTTCAATGATCTGATGAAGTAAACTAGCAAGACTTTTTGGGCCTTTGTGTTCCGCTAATGCTTGGCGAATCTCCATGATCGCGCGTGATGGAATTTTACGAGTTGAAATGAGTGCGCCTTGAAAGTAGAGAATTCGAATACTAAGCATATCTTCTGGTGATGCATTGCCGTTCATATTGACGCCTCGTAAAATCAACATGAAGTTCTCGTCATCTAAAGGATGGAAAGATGGTCGGCTTTCGTCGGCTAATAGATGATCAACCGTAGCTCGAGGTACTTGGTTTTGCTCCAGCCAACCACGAATATCAGGATGCAGCCGTTCGCAATGGTACCAATGCTTAGCTTGAATTTGCTCTGCCGTGGTGGATTGTTGAGTTGCTTCTGGGGTTGAGAAGTCCCAATGTTCAATCATAAAACCCATTTTCTTTTCCTTGTTTGAGCCGATACCAAAATAACCTCAAGATACTTCTTTCGCGAGAATTGCATTGCCATACAGAGGCAATGCTCTGAGTACGGTACTCTGAAGTCATTGATGCATTATTTTTCAAATGAGTATGATTGTATTTAACGCCAAATGTCTATGAATAGTTGTTCTTATTTGCAATCGAGTGGAGCGCACCAAGGTGTTGTGCTTAAACAACAAAACAAAAAGCCTGCAACTAAGCAGGCTTTATTGTGGGGGGAGGGAGGGGAGCTGTTAGCCAACTTGAGAAAGATTAACCACTTTCTGTTGTAGCTTTTTCTTTAAATAGTCCGTTAAGGCCTGTTTTTCTTCCTCGTTCATGTAAAGACCAAGCTTAGTACGGCGCCATAAAATGTCTTCATCGGTCATTGCCATTTCATGGTTCATTAAGTAATCGATCTCACGTTGGTAAACACCACTGGCTTGTGTCGAGAACGTTTGTCCTAAGTCAGCTTCACTTGTTGTACCTTCCATTAAGTTCCACGTTTGGGTACCAAACTGAGTAACATAACGAAGAATCAATGCTTCTGGCGCCCAAGTGTATTTAGCATGAATTTGTTTCGCTAATTGTTCACGACTACAGCTGAAGTTACCACCAGGAAGGGTTTGGTTGGCCGTCCAGTCTTTACCCATTTCAGGTAGGAACGGAGCAAGTTTCTTCATTGCTGCTTCACCTAACTTACGGTAGGTCGTTAACTTACCACCAAAAACAGAAAGCAGAGGTGCATGGTCGTATTCCGCATCGAGCTCTAGCGTGTAGTCTCGTGTGATTGCTTGCGGAGAGTCAGATTCATCGTCACATAAAGGACGAACACCGCTGTATGTCCAAACTACATCTTCGCGAGTCAACTGGTGGACAAAGTGTTGGTTTACGATATCAATGAGGTAATCGACTTCGTCATCTGAGATCGACACTTCACGTGGGTCACCTTTGTATTCCACATCTGTTGTACCAATGATTGAGAACTTATCTAAGTAAGGAATCATAAATACGATGCGATTGTCTTTGTTTTGAAGAATGTAGGCTTGCGGTTCGTTGTGGATACGAGGAACAACGATGTGCGAGCCTTTGATTAAGCGAATGTTACGAGGAGAGGCTTGCTCTAATCCATCATCAAAGAACTGTTTTACCCAAGGCCCCGCAGCATTGACTAACGCTTTCGCTTTACGTTCGAAACGTTGGTCTGTCATCACATCGTGAATAGTAACATGCCAGATACCACCTTCACGGTGTGCTTTTTCCACGCGGCAGTAGTTACGCACTTCAGCATGGTTTTCGCGAGCCGCAAGAACGTTCAGTAATACTAAACGTGCATCATCAACCCAACAGTCAGAGTATTCGAAACCCGTTTTCATTTCTGGTTTTAGCAAGCCAGATTTCGCAAGGTTGACGGTTTTACTGCCTTGCAGCGTCGTACGTTTACCCAAGTTATCGTAAAGGAAAAGGCCACAACGAATCATCCAAGCTGGGCGTAGGAATGGGCGATGCGGTAAACGGAAACGCATTGGTAGTGCGACGTGTGGTGCTTTACGAAGAATAACCTCACGCTCTGCGAGCGCTTCCGAAACTAAACGAAACTCGTAGTGTTCAAGGTAGCGTAAACCGCCGTGTATCAGTTTAGAACTTGCTGAAGAAGTCGCAGATGCGAAGTCATTTGCTTCGTATAAGCCAACACTCAAACCTCGGCCAGCTGCGTCTGCTGCAATACCAGCTCCGTTAATGCCGCCACCGATTACGATCAAGTCTAAGGTAGTGGATGAGCTAGTAGTGGAAGCATTATTTTGTATACTCATAAATTTGACCTCTTGGTGAGCGAACGAGCATTTTAGAACATAATGTAATCCTAGCTCAGGTTTCGTTTGTGATCATCTATTATTTTCGTTTGTGAGCGTTTTGTGTGATTTAGACACAAAAAAACCTCTGTCTAATTAAGACAGAGGTCATTTGAGGGGGAGTTATACGATTGACGTTACTCGTTTTCGGAGTTTGATTCGTTAGCTTCAACCACTTCAAGTGGGATAGAAGCTTCCTTCAAAATTGACAAGATTTCTTCTGGTGGCTGCTTATTGGTAAAGATCATGTTGAGCTGTGCAATATTGCCTAGTTTCACCATAGCATTGCGCCCGAACTTGGTGTGGTCTACGGCAAGAAATACACTACGGCTATTGTCAATGATCGCTTGTTTGACCCGGACTTCGTGGTAATCAAAGTCTAATAGCGAGCCATCGAAGTCGATACCGCTAATGCCGAGAATACCAAAGTCGAGACGGAACTGTTTAACGAAATCGAGGGTAGCCTCGCCAACAATACCGCCGTCTCTGCTGCGGACTTCTCCACCCGCTAAGATGACTTTGATTTCAGGGTTAGGGAAAAGAATGGTCGCAACATTGATGTTGTTGGTGACAACACGCAACTGTTTATGGTTTTTATTGAGCGCTCGCGCAACTGCTTCTGGTGTGGTGCCGATATCGATGAATAGTGTGGCACCATCTGGAATGTGTTTGACTACCTCGTCTGCAATGACATCTTTTTCATTGAAGTTGAGCGCTTTACGCGTGTTGTAAGATGTGTTTTCAGAACTGAGAGGAATAGTGGCTCCACCGTGATAACGACGAATTTTGTTGTCATCGGCGAGTTCATTGAGATCGCGTCGGATGGTTTGTGGGCTGACATTGAATCTTTCTACTAACTCATCCGTGCTGACATAGCCTTGTTTTTTCACCAGCTCAACAATCTGCTGGTGTCGAGGTATTTGCTTCACTTACCACTCCCTTGTGCATTGGTAACGGCCAATGCTTCAAATTCGAAGCTCTATTGTGCTCGAATTTGCTCGTTGTGAGAAGTAAGCGAGTTCAGGAATCGGGGATAAAGCGCAAAAAGAGCGCACAAATGGCGCTCTTTTTTTCTTATGGAGATGAGATTAATCTTCTTCGTCGTGAAGTTCAGACCAGGTTTGTGCACATTTCACTGCACGTTTCCAGCCCTTGTAACGACGATTGCGTTTTTCTTCATCATCGTGTGGCTCAAAGGTGCGATCAAGTACCGCTTTATTCTGCAACTCATCAATGCTATCCCAGTAACCAACTGCAAGGCCGGCAAGGTAGGCTGCACCAAGAGCGGTAACCTCAGTTACTTGAGGGCGGTGTACTTCTGTGTTCAATACATCGGATTGGAATTGCATTAGGAAGTTGTTCGCTACTGCACCACCATCGACGCGAAGGTTCGCAAGCTTAATGCCTGAGTCAGCTTGCATCGCATCCAGTACGTCACGAGTTTGATAAGCGATGCCTTCCAATGTTGCACGGATGATATGGTTTGAATTCACACCGCGAGTAAGGCCGACAATCGTGCCACGTGCGTAGGCATCCCAGTATGGAGCGCCTAAACCAGTAAATGCAGGCACGACATAAACGCCGTTTGATGTATCCACTTTTGTCGCGAAGTATTCAGAGTCTTCTGCACCGTTTAGGATTTTCAATTCATCGCGTAGCCATTGGATAGAAGCTCCACCCATGAATACGGCGCCTTCAAGTGCATAAGCTGGTTCGCCTGCAGGACCACAAGCCAAAGTAGTTAGAAGGCCATGTGTCGAAGTGACTTTTTCTTGGCCAGTATTCATTAGCAAGAAACAACCCGTACCGTAAGTGTTTTTCGCTTGACCCGCTTCAACACACATTTGGCCGTAAAGCGCCGCTTGTTGGTCACCTGCGATTCCAGAAATAGGAATACGAGTACCGCCTTTACCACCGATGTTGGTTTTACCGTAAATTTCCGATGAGCGCTTCACTTCTGGCATCATAGATGCTGGGATGCCAAGCTCATCTAACATTTTTTGATCCCAACATAGATCGTTGATGTTAAACAGCATGGTACGCGATGCGTTAGTGTAGTCGGTTACGTGAACGCGACCTTGAGTCATCTTCCAAACTAACCAAGTATCGACAGTACCAAACAACAGCTTACCTGCTTCTGCGTCTTCTCGTGCGCCTTCAACATTGTCCAGAATCCATTTAACTTTGGTACCGGAGAAGTAAGGGTCAAGCACCAAACCAGTGTTGTCACGTACATAGTTTTCGAGACCGCGTGCTTTTAAATCTTCACAGATATCAGCAGTACGGCGACATTGCCATACAATCGCATTGTAAACGGGTTTACCTGTTTCTTTGTTCCAGACGATAGTCGTTTCACGCTGGTTAGTAATACCGATAGCCGCTAATTGGTCGCTACGGATGCCAGACTTAGCTAGAGCTTCTACTAAGGTAGAGCTTTGTGTTGCCCAGATCTCCATTGGATCATGTTCAACCCAACCAGCTTCTGGATAAATCTGAGTAAATTCGCGTTGCGCGACGCTTACGATGTTCGCATCATGATCAAGAATCACTGCGCGAGAGCTTGTTGTACCTTGGTCTAGGGCAACAATGTATTTTTGCTCAGTCATGGTAAGAATCCTTTTGTTTCGTTATTTATATTTTAGTAAATGTTCGAGTTACGTCAGTTTTAAGCTCTAGCTTCTTCTGTTTCTTCTTCCGTCTCACATTGGTTTGGAATCGTGCAACCGTGACCTTGTTGTGGAAGGTAAGCGGCAATCGCTTTTGGATACAACCAACCACCAAAACACGCACCTGCAATCGGAGCAAGTAAAGGCACGATAAAGTAAGGAATGTCTTTAGCACCTGTCAGAGCGTAATCCCAACCAGCGAAGTAAGCGAACAGCTTTGGTCCAAAGTCACGAGCAGGGTTCATCGCAAAGCCTGTTAGTGGGCCAAGTGAACCACCGATGACGGCAATCAAAATACCGATCAATAGAGGGTTCATTGCGCCACGTGCCGCGCCGTTATTTTCATCGCCCAGAGCCAGAATCGCAAACATCAGCACAGCAGTGATAACGAATTCCACAGCAAAAGCACCAAAGAAAGAGAGGGAGGCATGCGGATAGGTTGAGAAGATACCAGCAGTTGCTAGTGCATCTTGGCTGCTGCGAACGAAGTTATGAGCGATTTCGTAGTCGGTGAAAAGGTTGCTGTATAAGCTGTATACCAATGCAGCAGAACAGAATGCCCCAAGCATTTGAGCGATAATGTATGGCACCACTTTCGCCTTATCAAAACCATGGAACATAGCAAGTGCGATGGTAACGGCAGGGTTGATGTGTGCACCAGAGACGCCAGCCGTACAGTAAATAGCGATGGCGACACCGAAGCCCCATACAATACTGATTTCCCATTGTCCAAATGATGCGCCTGTTAGAACTAAGGCTGCAACACAGCCTACGCCGAAGAAAATAAGTAGTCCTGTACCGATAAACTCGGCCAAACATTCTCCAAGCAGAGAGGGGTGTTTGTTCGTTGTCATGTTAAAAGTCCTTTGATCATTTTTACCTGTCTAGCACGATACTATTGTGCATATATAAACGTTTGCGAAAACAAACGAGCGTTAAAAATGAGCGTTTGAGCATAAATTTGTTAATCAAAGTCTTCGTTTTTGTTAAATGGCGCATCTTTTAACCGGAAAAGAACACAACGAAAATAATTTATTTGTCACGAGGCCAGTGTTGAGAGCGCTCAAATTACCGATGTGAAAAAGAATGCACAACTGGTAAGAGGAGTTTTGTGAAGCTGCTACGTGCTTGGAGACTTATTGCACAGAACTTGTGTAGCAATTAACCCTAAAGGAGTAGCGGAATGTCAAATGTATCAAGGGATAGCAGTGATATAAAAAATACGCTGTCATGTTTGGACTTTTAGAAAAAATCGTCATCCCATTGGTACCAATAGGATGAGTTGAGAAGAGAATAAACGCTGTTAATGTCTTGTGTTTGTGAATCATTGCTTCGGCTTGTATTCAAATAAAAATTGTTTTTTTTATTTCGTTTGATGCTAAACGTGATCGTTTTTCAGCTTTTTAGTTATTAGTTGGTTCGGAGCGAGTAGGGCAGGCGTAAATCGCCCTTTTTACGGTTAGTTTATGTTCTAATTCGAGCCTTTGTTTCAAAGGTTTCGAATTGGAATGCTCAAGTGAGAGGTTTGAATATCAGTTTCATATTAACGAATCTTGAGTAAAGTTGAACGATGATCTAATTAATGCTCATATAATTTACTGTATTTACTTATATTTAATCCATGTGCAACATTTGTCACAGAAATAAAATCCTAACTCCATACAATTCATGAACTTTCGAACGAAGATTTATTTTGTTTCGTTCGCTCCTTTTGTGTTTTTACCATCGCATACAAAATAATGAGGTTCCTATGTTTGGAATATTCAAACCTAAGGCGCACATTGATCGTCTGTCCCCTGGCAGCATCGATAGCACCTACTCTCGCCTCCGTTGGCAACTCTTTATCGGTATCTTTGTTGGCTACGCCGGTTACTATCTAGTTCGTAAAAACTTCAGTTTGGCGATGCCTTATCTTATCGAGCAAGGCTTTAGCCGCGGAGACTTAGGTGTCGCCTTGGCAGCTGTTTCCATTGCATATGGTCTCTCTAAGTTTCTAATGGGCAGCGTTTCAGACCGCTCCAACCCTCGCTATTTCCTTAGTGGCGGCCTATTGATGTCTGCATTAGTGATGTTTTGCTTTGGCTTTATGCCATGGGCGACTGGTAGCGTCACTGCGATGTTCATTTTGCTTTTCTTGAACGGTTGGTTCCAAGGGATGGGGTGGCCTGCTTGTGGCCGAACCATGGTGCACTGGTGGTCACGTAAAGAGCGTGGTGAGATCGTTTCGGTTTGGAACGTGGCGCACAACGTGGGTGGCGGCTTGATTGGTCCACTATTTATTCTTGGCCTGTGGGCATTTAACGATGATTGGCGCACTGCATTTTATGTTCCTGCATTTTTCGCCACGTTGGTTGCTGTGTTTGTTTGGATGACGGTTCGCGATACCCCTCAGTCTTGTGGTCTGCCTCCTATTGAAGAATACAAAGACGATTACCCAGATGACTATGACAAGTCCCATGAACAAGAAATGACAGCGAAGGAAATCTTCTTCAAATACGTCTTCAACAACAAACTTCTTTGGTCGATTGCAATTGCAAACGCATTTGTTTACCTAATTCGTTACGGCGTACTGGACTGGGCACCTGTTTACCTAAAAGAAGCGAAGGATTTCTCGGTAGATAAATCGTCATGGGCTTATTTCTTATACGAATGGGCTGGCATTCCAGGAACACTATTGTGTGGTTGGATCTCTGACAAATTGTTCAAAGGTCGTCGTGCACCTGCTGGTATCTTATTTATGGTGTTAGTGACAGTTGCAGTGATGGTTTATTGGTTTAACCCTGCAGGCAACCCAACAGTAGATATGATGGCGCTTATTGCAATTGGCTTCCTAATCTATGGTCCGGTTATGCTGATCGGTTTGTACGCACTTGAACTCGCTCCGAAGAAAGCCGCAGGTACTGCCGCTGGTCTTACTGGTTTGTTTGGGTACCTGGGTGGGGCAGTTGCCGCAAACGCGATTTTGGGCTACACCGTAGACCACTTTGGCTGGGATGGTGGCTTTATCATCTTAGTGGGTTCTTGTATTACTTCTATCGTGTGTTTGATGTACGCCTTCTTAGGTGAACGTGCGCACCACGAGCAAAAAGAGCGTGAGAAGGAAGCGCTAGCGTAATATTTATTTAAAGAGGCAGTGGAATACTGCCTCTTCGCTTTATCAAGGAAATAACAATGAAAACAAAGTCAGTATGTCTTACTTTTTTAGCACTTAGCCTCTCTGCTGGTGCGATTGCGAAGCCGCTTGTCATTGCGCATCGTGGTGCATCGGGCTACTTGCCTGAGCACACGCTAGAAGCCAAAGCACTTGCTTACGCAATGAAACCTGACTACATAGAGCAAGATGTGGTAATGACGAAAGACGACCAGTTGGTCGTGTTGCATGACCATTATCTCGATCGCGTAACGGATGTTGCGGAGCGTTTTCCTGATCGTGCACGTAAAGATGGTCGTTATTACGCGATTGATTTCACTCTGGCGGAAATCAAATCCTTGCGAGTTACCGAAGGGTTCAACATCGATGAGAAAGGCAACAAAGTAGCGGGCTATCCAACCCGATTCCCTATGTGGAAATCTGACTTCACCGTGCCGACGTTTGCTGAAGAGATTGAGCTGATCCAAGGCTTAAACAAAACGCTGGGTTATGACATCGGTATTTACCCAGAAATTAAAGCGCCTTGGTTCCATCGTCATGAAGGTAAGGACATTTCTAAAGCAGTACTTAAAGTCTTGAAGCAGTACGGTTACGGCTCTCAAGACGACAAAGTCTACCTTCAGTGTTTTGATGCGAATGAACTTCAACGCATCAACAGTGAACTCATGCCTGCAATGGACATGGACTTAAAGCTTGTTCAGCTTATGGCTTACACGGACTGGAACGAAACTATGGTGTACAAAGGCGACAAGGCAACACCATACAGTTATGACTGGATGTTCGAAGCCGACGGAATGAAGAAAGTAGCGAGTTACGCGGAAGGAATTGGACCTTGGAAGCCGATGCTGGTGGATGATAAGTCAACCAAAGACAATATCATCATCAAGCCGTTGATGAAGGCTGCAAAAGACGCTGGCTTGCAAGTGCATCCATACACGTTCCGCGCCGATCCAGGACGCATTCCAGCGTACACTGACAGCTTTGAAGGCATGATGGATGTGTACTACAACCAAGTAAAAGTGGATGGTTTGTTTACTGATTTCCCAGATAAAGCGGTCAGCTTTTTAAATCAGTAATCACGCATTTTGCTGTAAGCTAAAAAATCCCCCAACAGTTTCCTGCTGGGGGATTTTTCGTAGGGCTAATTCACGAATGAATTAGTTGTTTTTATGCAGTTCGCTGTTCAGTTCAACCGCGCTCTTGTTTGCAAGACACTCGATTTGACCTGTTACAGAGTTACGACGGAACAGTAGGTCAGAAACACCTGCAAGATCGCGGGCTTTCACAACTTCTACTTCTTGGCCAGCAGAATCTAGCATGCGTACTTTAGAACCAGCAGTTACGTACAGACCTGATTCGATAGTACAACGGTCACCCATTGGGAAACCAAGACCTGCGTTCGCGCCTAGTAGAGAGTTTTCACCGATAGAAACCACAACTTTACCGCCGCCAGATAGCGTACCCATGATAGATGCGCCGCCGCCGATGTCAGAGCCGTTACCAACCACTACGCCAGCAGAGATACGACCTTCAACCATGCTCACGCCAGTTGTACCCGCGTTGAAGTTGATGAAGCCTTCGTGCATTACCGTTGTGCCTTCGCCAACGTGTGCGCCAAGACGTACGCGAGAAGTGTCAGCGATACGAACGCCAGTTGGTACCACGTAGTCCACCATTTTAGGGAACTTGTCTACACAATCTACGCTTAGTGCACGACCCGCTAGGCGAGCTTCGATTTGACGCTCTGCTAGTTCAGGTAGGTCGATTGGACCTTCGTTAGTCCATGCGATGTTGTGTAGTAGACCGAAGATGCCGTCTAGTACCGTGCCGTGCGGTTGAACTAGGCGGTTAGAGATAAGTTGAAGTTTTAGGAAACCTTCAGCAACGCTTTGTGGCTGCTCGTCAGTTGCAAGGATAACCAGTACAAGTGGTTGTGCTGATTCTGCTGCTTTTGCTGCGAAAGATGCGTTTGCCGCATCGCCGTTTGCTTCAAATGCTGCTGCCAGTTCTGCGCTTTGTGCTGCAGAGATCTCGATAGCTTGGTTGCCTTGCTCGTAACCTGCTACTGCTGCTAGTGCGTTAACAAGCGCTTCGCTTGGGTTAAGAACTGGGTTTGGGAAAAACGCTTCGATGATTTTGCCGTCGCGGTTTTTAGTTGCCGTACCAAAGGCTAGAGAGAAGAAAGCCATAGTTGATCTCCATGTGTTGAGTCTTGTGTCTCGTCTGTTCACTGACAAGAAATAATTAAGTTGTCAGTCATCATAAAGAGAGTATTGGGGAGTTTAAAGAGGGGAAATGGAGAAAGTCCGTAGATGGATACCTTTTGTCTTTTTAGAGATATGTTTGTCTGATGAGAAATGTGTCGCAAAAGCCTTATCAGGCCGATTTGGGGCAGAGACACAGTGAAATGGGAGAAGGGAGCATCGCAAAAAAATAAGGGGAGGACCGAAGTCACTCCCCCTACACTGGGTTTGTTGGATTTACTGGCTTTGGGTAGTAAAGCGATAAATCGACTTAGAGGCTTAGCTCACCGACCTCTACTGCAAGTGCAACCGTTGCACCTACCATTGGATTATTGCCCATACCGATGAAGCCCATCATTGCTACGTGTGCAGGTACTGAAGAGCTACCCGCGAATTGCGCATCGGCGTGCATGCGACCCATGGTATCGGTCATGCCGTAAGAGGCAGGACCTGCCGCCACATTATCCGGGTGTAGAGTACGACCAGTACCACCACCTGATGCAACTGAGAAGTAAGGCATGCCTTCACGGTTACGTTCCGCTTTGTAGATACCTGCTACAGGGTGTTGGAAGCGAGTCGGGTTGGTTGAGTTACCTGTGATGCTCACATCCACTTGTTCTTTATGCATGATAGCCACGCCTTCACGCACATCATCTGCACCGTAGCAAAGGATCTCACCACGTGGACCTTGGGAGAAACGGCGACGTTCTACTTCCACTAACTCACCAGTTTGGTAGTTGTATTGAGTACGTACGTAAGTGAAACCATTGATGCGTGAGATTAGGTAAGCGGCGTCTTTACCCAAACCATTTAGGATAACTTTCAACGGATTTTTACGTGATTTGTTGACGTTCAATGCGATTTTGATTGCGCCTTCTGCCGCTGCGAATGACTCATGGCCCGCAAGGAAAGCGAAACAGCCACTTTCTTCATTCAATAGACGAGCCGCCAATGCACCGTGACCGATACCCACTTGGCGTTGCTCTGCGACGCTGCCTGGTTTTGTGCACGCCTGAAGACCTTCACCGATGATATTTGCAGCTTCTTCTGCTGTTTTTGCACCGCGGAAAATCGCCAAAGCAGTGCCCAGTGTGTAGGCATCGGCAGCGCTTTCAAACGCGATAGGTTGAGTGTCCATCACTAGTGCTTTAGGGTCGATACCACGATCCATACAGTATTGGTAAGCCTCTTCCAGAGAAGAAAGTTGCATTTCGCCTAATGTGCGACGTACAGATTCAGTAATTGGAGTGTTCATAATCTCTTTCCTCTTGGTGGCAATTATTGTTGGCGTGGGTTGATGGTAGATACGGCTTCGTCAAAACGACCGTAAGTCCCCGTTGCTTTGTCTGCGGCTTCTGCTGCAGATACGCCTTCGTTGATGGCTTTCATCATCTTGCCTAGGTTGAGATATTGGTAACCAATCACTTCTTTGTTTTCGTCTAGCGCGAGTTTTGTTACATAGCCTTCAGCCAACTCCATGTAACGTACGCCTTTCGCTTTAGTTGAGTAGCTAGTACCCACTTGGCTACGTTGAGTTTGACCAAGGTCTTCCAGTGCCGCACCAATTTCCAAGCCGCCTTCAGAGAAAGCAGATTGAGTACGACCGTAAACAAATTGAAGGAAGATTTCGCGCATCGCGACGTTGATAGCATCACATACCAAGTCGGTATTCAGTGCTTCAAGAATGGTTTTGCCTGTTAGGATTTCTGCGGCCATCGCTGCTGATTGAGTCATGCCTGAACAGCCGATCGTTTCGATCAAAGCTTCTTCGATGATGCCGTTTTTGACGTTAAGGGTCAGTTTTGCTGCGCCTTGTTGAGGAGCACAAGCGCCAACTCCGTGGCTAAGACCAGAAATCGCGATAACGTCTTTTGGATTGATCATTGCGCCTTCAACAGGGATCGGTGCAGATGCATGAAGCTCGCCGCGTTGAATCGGGCACATTGATTGGATTTCGTGTGAATATTGCATAATGTTTTCCCAGTGTACGATATCCAGCCTATTTGTCAGTCTCAACGGCGTTGACTGCTCTTATTCGCTCCATCAAATAGAAAACTATGTTCAGGAGGTTCATGCGTTTGTCGCCTTGTTGAGTTAACAACTATTTTGGATATCTTTTTAATTTTTGAGAAAACAGGTGCGGGGTTGGAGAAGAGTTGAATTGCTCACTACAGAACTCTCGCTTTCACAACATAAGCGAAAGCACTTCCAACAGGGCTGACCTGTTTTCGTTTCTGTAGGAGTCATTAGCTTTAACAGCGGTTCGAATCTTTCGATTCCGGTGGCACCCCATCACCGGACCCATTTAGACTAGATCTAAGTCACACTAATCCGCAACATGAAATTTAGAGCAATTTGGGATATTAAATCGGTTCTTTATATTCTCAGAGATATATGGAGATAAACGGAAGGAATAAAAAAACGCCGCATAATGCGACGTTTTTTCTAAACAAATAAGAGGCTTATGCAGCGTCTTCTTGCTCGCTATCTTCTTCAACAGCTTCAAGCTTCTTTGCTTTTTTTGGTGCAGGTTTACGTTTTGCACCAAGAGCGTAAAGCACTTCTTCTTTGTTTTGCGCAAGGAACATTGCAAGATCTTCTTGCTTACCTTCGTCTTCTAGAAGTTCACTTTTACCCAGCAGTGAGAATAACTCGTCTGCCATATCCAGCATTTTGTCGTATGCGTCAGCTTCCGCTTTAGAGGTAAAAGTCATTTTCTCTTCTCCATTGCGTTCTACCACGTACTTGACGATTACAGCCATGGTTGGTCCCCTAATTTGGTGTATTGATACTGGCTTTTTATACAGTTTTTGACCAATCAAGTCTAGCGACAAGCCTCAGAATGAGAGACACGTACAACTAACTGACTAGCATTTAAACTATCTTGGTTTCACTTTGCGGATTTGTCCGCCAAAGGAAGGTTTGTTGGTCGCTCCCAATCTTGGCAAAATTCGATAAACGTTTTGAGCAATGGGCTTTGATATTTCTCTTTATGAACCAGTAACCAGAAGCGACGTTTCATATCTAAAGGCATGTCGAGCAGTTTTACGCGGCCGTCACGAATAGCAGGTTCTGCAGACAAACGTGACAAACAGCCCAAGCCTAACCCTGCCGATACTGAGTTGATCAACGCTTCGGTGGTATTGAGCTGAAAAGCTTCATGCCAATGTTCCAAGCGCGGCGCGACAACGCGCATAAAAAATTCGCGTGAACCAGAGCCTGCCTCTCGCAATATCCATTCACTGTTTTCTAGCTCGGTTAAGTTTACTGGCCCTTCGTGCGCGGCTGGGGAATTGGGCGCGCAAATCACGCACATTTCATCTTCGCTAAACTGGGTAGACTGCAATTCAGGGTGAAGTGTTTTGCCTTCAATGAGGGCTATGTCTAACTCGTAATCGGTCAGCATGTCGCAGATTTGTGCGGAGTTAGAAATGAACAGACTTTGAGAACGATGGTTCGTTTGCTGACGAAATTCGCTAAGCAAATAGGGCGCGACTTGGTTGCCAATGGTGTCGCTGGCACCAATGCGAAGTTGGCCCGATAGCGCTTGGTCACCATCGAAAATGCTCTCGATGTCCTTGGCTCGGTTGAGTAATTCATCCGCCAGTGGCAGTAGTTTTTGACCTTCTTGGTTCAAAATCAGTCGGTTATTAACACGATCAAATAAGTGATGGCCGATCTGCTTTTCTAATTCTGAGAGTGCCATGCTCACTGCGGCTTTCGATAAAAAGAGACTATCAGAAGCCGCTGTGAGCGTTTTGTGCTGCGTGATCGTCGTAAACACTTTCAGTTGTTTAAGAGAAATGTGACTTGCCATACCCCACCGTTAAGTAATTCTGAACGTTTGTTTTAAATAATTAGATATATCGGAACGAAGTGCAAGCGTATTATACGTCTCATCAAGAGTGAGTCTGGTTGAGGTCATCATGATTCAAAGAACAAAAGCAAAAGTAATGGGAGCGCCAACTCCAATGGCGGGTTTGGCTCTTGGTATTGCAAGCTTGGGCTGGAGTTGGGAAAACTTCGCCGAATTACATGGCTACGGACAGTGGATTAGTGCGGGTATCGCGAGCATATTGTTGGCTATATTGGCAACCAAGTTTTTGCTACATAATCATCTATTGAGACAAGATCTTGCTCATCCGGTTGTGGGCAGCGTGGTTCCGACATTTGCGATGGGCACTATGGTGGTATCGAACTCTCTCGGCCATTTTTACCCATTAGCTGGCGATGCGCTTTGGCTGATTGCGGTGGTTTTGCACATCGTATTCTTGGTGAGCTTTGTTTACCATCGCGCCAAAGATTTTGAATTGCACCACATGGTTCCTAGTTGGTTTGTACCGCCTGTGGGTATCATCGTTGCGGATGTGTCTTTCTCTGGCAACCCTATGTTAGCACCAGTGGCACAAGGTGCATTGATGTTTGGTATGGTGGCGTACGCGATCATGTTGCCGATGATGATTTACCGTTTCATGTTTACCCATGAAATTCCGGATGCAGCAAAACCAACCATGGCAATTATGGCGGCGCCAGCAAGTCTATCATTGGCAGGGTACTTAACGGTCACTGCGACACCATCACCAGTGATCATCGCTATGCTATTTGGTATCGCGGTATTGATGACAGCCATCATATATCTCGCGTTCTTTAAATTGCTTAGACTGCCATTTAGCCCAGGCTATGCAGCGTTTACCTTCCCGATGGTGATCGGTGCGACGGCGCTGTTTAAAATGGCGAATTGGATGGAGTTGCAAGGATTGGCTGCGCACTATGTTCAACAAGTGCGAGGCTTAGCTGGTCTTGAGTTGATTGTGGCAACATTTGTTGTCTCTTATGTGGCTTTACAATACATCAACAACTTATTGATTCAGCCACGCTTGATGCACGCTCATCACGCTTAAATAGCAGATAGGAAAAAGCCTCTTGGTCTTACAACCAAGAGGCTTTTTTATTTCAATCGGCGTCGATGTTGGACACTAGCCTTTTTTGTAAAATCGCGACATCTCATCCAGAGAATGACGAATGATATCGACAGGAATTTTCTGTTCTTTCTCGACTTTTAACTGGCGATTCAGTTGCTGAGAGTGCCCGCCAGGGTTGACCACAAGCATCAGTTCTTTGCCGACCAATGCATAGTTGTAGTAGCTGCCTGCAATATACCAATCGCGAGAGGCAGAGCTATCAAACAGGTTATGACCAACGCTGTATGAACTCGTTGTGCCTTGAACGTCAAACAGCGTATTCATCATGGTTGGCACGACGTCAAAATGGGTCGTGCGGTAATCAACTTGCTCTGGCTGACGATTTGGCATGTACACGTAAAGAGGCACATGTACTTGAACGTCACTGTAGTTACCCGTGTGGCCCCAATAGTTCATCTTATGGTCGTTAAACTCTTCACCATGATCTGATGAAATCACCACAATGGTGTTGTCTAAGTCGACATTTTTCAGCACATCACCAATCAAGCTGTCGATGTAGTACAACGAGTTCTTGTATCGATTGTGGTAAAGCGAAGCGTCAAAATCGTTGTTGAGCAAAATGTGGTCAACGCGTTCCCAGTATGGTTTGAATTTCGCAAATTCAGGTTCAGGAAACACCGTGCCGTGGGCGGCATCGTAGAACAGAAAACCAAAGTACGGCTTGTCGCTGTCCTGCTTTTGGAACTCGATGAACTTGTCTGTTATCTGCTGATCGCGCTCGACAGTTGTTTCTCCAGTTTGTTTCAGGGTCAAGTCCGACACTTTTTTGAATACCGTGCGAGAAAGTGGCGGGCTGGTGAGCGGTGCTGAGCCAAAAATGCCCATGCGGTAGCCTTCTGCTTGCAGCGTATCCATAAACACAGGAGAGCGTTGACTTGCGTAAAAGCTTTCCCAGTAGGTCGCTGGCAAGCTGTAAAACAGGCTGAAAATACCCGCTTGAGTTGAGTTGCCGCCGCTCATATGTTGTGTGAAATTCACCGTTTTTTCGGCGAACTTGCTGACATTTGGCATGACTTCCGGCGTCGCATCACTGTAGCGCCACGCGTCAACCAAGATAAACAAAACATTGGGCTGTTTCTCTTTGCTTTGCACTTGAATCGGCGCAAGCGGGTAGTTGAGTGAGCTACGTTCAATGTTGGTTAACTCTACGCGGTTCTTCGATGCAATGTTCTCATCCACTAGGTCGTGTTTGTAAATAAATTTACGAGCCGTCAGCGGGTAGTAAAGTGGCCAGTTATTCGAAAACTGACTGACTTCATCGTCGTAAAGTGCGTTTTTGTACGCATGAATCATCTGCGTGCTAAGCAATACAGCAAACCAGACGCTGATCAAAACGAACTTAGCTCGGCTTTGTGCCAGTTGATTACTTACCCAAACGGTACAAGCGAGCCCGATCACCAGAACGGCAATTTCACTGATGAAGATTAGCCAACTCATCCACGAAATATCGAAGACATCATCACCACCTTCGAAAAACATACGGATTAATAGAGCGTTGATGTGAAGTTTGTATTGCTGAAAAACGAGAATATCGACTTTAAACATAATCAATAGACAGATCGCGATAGCGATCACGATGCCTTTGAATACTCGAGTCGGTAGAAAAGAGAGCAATAAACTCAACAACATAAATGGAAGAGCGATCAAGCCCAGCCAGCCATATTGAGTCGAAACCAAATAGTAACCTTGCAACAAGGTTAGCGGTTCATTCTGATTGTTAGACAACACAAAAGGATAACAAGCGATCGACAGGTACACTGCAAAGCAAGCAAAAAAAGCAATCAGCCAAGCGCTGTTGGAAGACAGTTTGCGAAACATACTTTTTGTTTGTTTATAAATTATGGGTAGAGGGAGTATAAAACAGTGTTTTTTATTATGGAATAGTTGCGACGAATGTCACATTTTGTATGGAAGTGTCAGACTTGATTGACATGTGAAAATTCAGAAGATTCATACTCTATTTGAGTGATATATAACCTTTTGTTTTTTCCGAACGCGAGATCACTGCGGGTTTAAATGGGGCTGTGCTAAGCTAGCTAACAGTTTCAATCGGCGCTCGGTATTCCCAATTTGTTTACTGTTTATCACTCCAACCAAGTTGACGTTCTTAAATCACTCCTTGTCGAACTGATTCGAATCAGTCCGCTGGAAAACCCGTTCGAAAAAGAACAAATTCTGGTTCAAAGTCCGGGCATGTCCCAGTGGCTAAAAATGGAATTGGCCAAAGAGTTTGGTGTTGCCGCGAACATTGATTTTCCGCTTCCTGCTACCTTCATTTGGGAAATGTTTACGCAGGTGTTGCCAGACGTGCCAAAACGCAGTGCGTTTAACAAAGAAGCGATGACTTGGAAGTTGATGCATCTGCTGCCGGGGCTTCTCAACCAAGACGTGTTTTCGCCGTTAGCGCAGTACCTCAAAGATGACAGTGATCACTCTAAGCTGTATCAACTGGCTGAGAAAATTGCCGATATTTTCGATGGTTACTTGGTGTATCGTCCGGAGTGGATCGCAAGTTGGGAAGCAGGGCAGAGTGTGCCAGAGCTGGAAGATGAGCATCCGTGGCAGCCGATCTTATGGCAAGCGTTGTATGATCACACTGTGTCATTAGGACAGTCTCCATATCACCGTGCCAACCTTTATGAGCACTTTATCGACACGTTAGAGAGTTTTAACGGCAATTTTGACCATTTACCCAAGCGTTTGTTTGTTTTTGGCATTTCTTCGTTGCCGCCTCGCTATATGGATGCGCTAAAAGCAATTGGTGAACACATCGACGTGCATCTGATGTTCACCAACCCGTGTCGTTATTACTGGGGTGAAGTTCGAGATCGCAAATATCTGGCTCGTTTGGCGGCGAAACATCGTCAGCACGTTGTGTGGCAGGACGATCACTCGGAAGCGCAAGGTGAAACTGAGCAACTGAAAGGATCACTGGAAGATAATGTGATCGATGAGCTGCACACCGATGTGGTCGGAAACAGTCTGTTGGCATCCATGGGTAAACTCGGGCGCGACAATATGTATCTGTTGTCTCAGCTGGAATCTCATGAAATTGAAGCCTTTGTTGATGTTGAGCGCGACAGTCTGCTCCATCAATTGCAAGCGGATATTCTCAATCTTGAAGAACATCAAGATGACCAACAGATTGAAAACAGTCATCACAAACAAGTGGTTAGCTTGGGTGATAAATCACTGAGCCTACACGCTTGTCACAGCCCGATGCGTGAAGTGGAAGTGCTGCATGATCAACTGTTGGCGATGTTCGATGCTGACCCAACGTTAAAACCGCGCGATATTATCGTGATGGTCGCGGACATCAACGCTTACAGCCCTGCGATTCAGGCGGTCTTTGGTAACGCGCCGGGTGAGCGTTTTATTCCATATTCGATTTCTGACCGAACCGCCGATCAAGAGAGCCCAATTCTGGCTGCATTTATGCAGTTGGTGAACTTACCCAATACGCGCTGTTTGGCATCAGAACTACTCGAACTTCTGGAAACTCCAGCGATATTAAAGCGTTTTGAACTCAGCGAAGATGATTTCTTACAAGCCAAACAATGGGTTGAGGAATCGGGAATTCGCTGGGGGTTGGATGCCAATACCGGACGCGAATTTGAACTGCCGGAAACTCGTCAAAACACATGGCAATTTGGTATTCAACGAATGTTGCTTGGCTACGCGATGCCAGAATCCGCTGGTTTGTTTGAAACCGAGCAAGGCAGTTTGTCTCCGTACAACGAAGTGCAAGGCATGGGCGCAGAGCTGGCGGGCAAGTTGGCACACTTTATCCAACAAATTAGCACTTATCGAAGCAAACTTTCTCATGTTCAAACTATCGATGGTTGGCGAGAGACTTTGGTTTCACTGCTGGATGATTTCTTCTCTGTTGAGTTAGAAGGCGAAATGGCGCTCAAATCCATTCGCGATACGCTCAGCCAACTCAAAGAGCAATTAGCTGATGCCGCATTTGATGATGCGTTATCGCCGTCGATCATCAGCCAATACCTTCAAAACAAATTATCTGGCACACGAGTCAGCCAGCGCTTCCTTGCTGGTCAAGTGAACTTTTGTACTCTGATGCCGATGCGCTCTATTCCGTTTAGAACCGTTTGTCTACTGGGGATGAATGACAGCGTGTACCCACGCTCCATGCCACCAGAAGGCTTTGACTTGATGACGGGAAGAACCAAGCCGGGCGACCGTTCGCGCCGAGATGATGACCGTTACCTATTCCTCGAAGCGATGTTGTCTGCACAGCAAACGCTCTACATCAGTTATGTTGGCCGTTCAATCCAAGACAACACCGAGCGAGTGCCTTCGGTTCTGGTTTCTGAGCTGATGGAATACTGTCACCAAAACTATTGTTTAAGTGGTGATGAAGCGTTGCCCGTTGATGAGTCTGGCGACAACTTATTAAATGCGTTGGTGAATACCCACGCCATGGTGCCGTTTAGCCCAAGGGCGTTCCAAGGCATGCACGCCAGCTACGCGAAAGAGTGGATTCCAGCGGCATTGACTCAAAGTAGTCAATCGCAAGGCTATGTTCGTCGTGATTTTAATCGGGCATTAGACGACTATCTGTTAGGAGCGACGTTCCCGCTTGAGCTCGACTTAGTCGAGTTGCAACGTTTCTGGCGTTTACCAGTGCAGTATTTTTTCAATCGTCGTTTAAAAGTAATCTTTGAACCGCCACTACCGGTGATGGAAGACGACGAACCCTTTGTTTTAGGTGGTTTGGAAAGCTATCAAATGCGTGATGAGCTGTTAGAAACCTTGCTTGAAGCGACATTGATGCCGCCAGAGAAAAAAACAGAGGTGCTTAAACACTTTATGAGTCAACAGCGCGCGCAAGGCAAACTGCCGGTGGGGGCGTTTGGTGATATCGAATTTGAAACCAACCGAGTTCAGGCGGAAGAGCTGGTGGATAAACTGGCGTTTTTATCTGGTGCGCCTCAAGACGATTTGGAAATCGACCTGACGTTTGATTCCTTGTTTGAGCGAAATGAAGGCGAAGAGAAAAACGTTCGCCTAACAGGTTGGCTAACTCAATGCTACCAATCCGGTTTGATTCGCTATCGAAGCGGTAAGATTCGATCGCAGGATTACCTTGCAGCGTGGATCGATCACCTTGCCATGTCGGCGTCGGGTCATGCTAAGAAAACTCACATCATTGGTTACGATCGTAAAGAAGGCGCGCTGCATTTGATCTACCCAGAAATTGCCGATGCGCAGTATGCCAAACAGCTACTGACTGAATTAGTTCGCTTATTTTTCGAAGGCATGACTAAGCCTTTGCCTTATTTCCCGAAAACGGCGTTGGCTTGTGTTGAAGCGGGCTTTAGCCGCGGTCAGTGGGTCGATGACGAAGAGAAATCTTTGAAGAAAATGGCTGACGCATTCAATGATGGCTTCATGAGCCCGGGCGAAGGCAGTAATGCGTACATCTCTCGAATTTGGCCTGCTTGGAATGATGAGTTGGCCTCAGAAGTTCGTTTGCTGACAGCATTAGTACTGCAAGGTGCGCGCTTAGCGGTTCAAGACGCTGATGATGTAAAAGCGTAATAAAGACAGCTGGATAAAGAGAAGGAAGAGTAGGGTGGCCGCCAGAAAATCATTATTTTTTGTAGGGCGTTCGCTGTACGGCCACAAGGTCAGAGGGACCATGATACTTTTGTTTAATTCATTTGAGTTGTGCCGCCAAAAAGGTTTGGCTTATCTCGTGGGGCGCATACTAACGGTACGTCTTATGGATAACCGTGAGAAAGATCTCACAAAGCTCTAAATTATCCAACTTGTTAAACATATTAATAGAATTTTTAACTATAGATCACATTTATTAGGTGATACGTCCTAGTAAATAATCCGGAGAGATTCAGCGTTATGGATCAAATGTCAGGTGCAGAGTGTCCTCTACATACATTAGACCGCACAGAGCAACCTCAACCAACGCCACTAGAACCGATGACGTTTCCTCTGCATGGTGCGAGGTTAATCGAGGCATCAGCAGGTACAGGTAAAACCTTCACTATTGCAGGTTTATATCTGCGCCTTTTGCTTGGTCACGGCAGCGCGGAAACTCGACATCGCGTACCGCTTACGGTCGACCAAATTCTGGTCGTAACCTTTACCGAAGCGGCAACTGCGGAATTACGCGATCGTATCAGGGCAAGAATCCATGATGCGCGAATCGCGTTTGCGCGTGGACAGAGTTCCGATCCGGTGATCCAACCTTTGCTTAATGAGTTTGACGATCACAAGCAAGCCGCAGAAATTTTATTGCAGGCAGAGCGTCAGATGGACGAGGCGGCAGTCTACACCATTCACGGTTTTTGCCAACGTATGCTAACGCAAAATGCGTTTGAATCTGGCAGCCGATTTAATAACGAGTTTGTGACCGATGAAAGTCACCTAAAAGCGCAAGTTGTAGCCGATTACTGGCGCCGCAATTTCTACCCGTTGCCATTTACTTTGGCTGGAGAAATTCGCCAGCTATGGGGCTCTCCATCTGCGTTGTTGTCTGACATCAGCAATTACTTAACTGGTGCGCCGTTAAGCCTTTCTGTTCCGGCAATGAAAGGCAGTTTGGCTGATCTTCATACTGAAAATTTGAAAAAAATTGATGAATTAAAAGCACAGTGGCGAGAAAGCCAAGATGACTTCTTGACGCTGATTTCAGATTCAGATATTAGCAAACGCAGCTACACCAAAAAGTCTCTGCCGACGTGGTTGGAGGCGGTAAACGCTTGGGCAGCAACGGAAACCACAGGTTACGATTATCCAGACAAGCTGGAGAAATTCGCGCAAAACGTCTTGTTGGAAAAAACACCGAAAGGCAGTGCGCCGCAGCACGCGGTATTTGAAGCCATTGAAACATTTCTTGCTAACCCAATCAGCTTAAAAGCGCCACTGCTTGCTCATGCGATTGAGCATTGTCGTGTGATGCTGGCCAACGCGAAAAATCAAAAACAGTGGCTCTCTTTCGATGATTTGCTGACACAACTTTCTGCTTCTATCGATACGGACGAAAGCGAGCTTTTAGCGGCGCGTATTCGTACTTTGTATCCTGTCGCAATGATTGACGAGTTCCAAGATACCGACCCGCTTCAATACAGTATTTTCAGCCGTATTTATCTGAACAACCCGGAATGTGGTTTGTTTATGATCGGGGACCCCAAGCAGGCGATTTATGGCTTTCGTGGCGCAGACATTTTCACTTATATCAAAGCGCGTAACCAAGTAAGTGCCCACTACACGTTAGGAACCAACTGGCGTTCTAGCGCAGATATGGTGCAGGCGGTAAACCAAGTATTTGCTTTGCCAGACAGTCCATTTATCTACGATTCGGATATTCCGTTCTTACCCGTTAAGTACAGTCCCAATGCCGAAAAACGCATTTGGACTATGGGTGGCCAAAAGCAACCAGCGCTGACTTATTGGTTGCAAGAAGCGGACGATAAACCGCTACCAAAAGGCGAGTATTTGACTCGAATGGCAGAGGCGACCGCAAGCCAAATCCAAACCATTTTGACGCAGGCTCAACAGGGGCAAGCGTGTCTGGTGAATGGCGAAAATCAGAAAGCGGTTCAAGCGGGCGATATCGCGGTGTTGGTTCGAACAGGTAGTGAAGGTCGAATGGTCAAACAAGCCCTGGCAAACCAAGGCATTGCCAGCGTGTACCTGTCTAACCGAGACAGTGTGTTTACCAGTTCAGTGGCGCAGGATTTACAGCGTTTGCTGCAAGCGGTGCTGACTCCAGAAAATGATCGTGCGCTGCGTGCAAGTCTTGCCTCTGAGCTGTTTGCCCTCGATGCAGCAAGTTTGGATGCGCTTAATAACGATGAAGTCGTGTGGGAAAACGCTGTTAACGAATTCAAAGAGTATCGCAAACTTTGGGTTCAGCGTGGTGTGCTACCGATGCTGCGCGCAGTGATCAGCAAACGCCATATTGCTGAGCGATTACTAGAAGAGGGTGCAAGCTCACAGGGTGAAAATGGTGAGCGAGTACTTACCGATTTAATGCACATCGGTGAACTGCTTCAACAAGCCAGTAATGAACTGGACAGCGATCACGGTCTGCTGCGTTGGCTCGCTCAGTCTATCAGTGATGCGGAAAACGGTTTGGGCGGCAGTGATGACCAAATCCAACGTTTAGAATCGGAACGTAACTTAGTACAGATCGTGACTATTCACAAATCAAAAGGCTTGGAGTATGACCTCGTATTTCTACCGTTTGTGTTCAGCTATCGAGAAGCCAGTGAAGCCAAATATTACGATGCAGCCAATGACCGCACGGTACTGGATATCACTGGCAACGATGCGTCCATGAAGCAAGCGGATAAAGAGCGTTTGGCGGAAGACTTACGCTTGATATACGTGGCATTAACGCGAGCTGTGTATGCGTGTTTTATCGGTGCCTCACCGTTGCGTAATGGCCGTTCGACCAAAGAGCCAACTGGTGTACACCGCAGTGCGATTGGCTATTTGATTCAAAATGGTCAAGAAGGTGGTATTAACGATTTGCACCAAGGTTTAACAAAGCAACAAGACGAGCTTGATTGTGTCGTTGTGGCCGATCCGCCGCAGCAACTCGAAGAGAAGTACGTAGCGCCACAAGAAGAAATATACGATCTTAGCGCGAAAGAGCTGCAAAACCCTATCGACAGAAACTGGCGCATCACCAGTTATTCTGGCTTGGTCAAGCAAGGCTCTCATCACGCCGAGCATGATGCCACGATTGAGATTACAGGTTTTGATATCGACTCATCTGAAGAGCAAGACGAAGCGGATTTGGTGGAGCCAGAGCGTTCTATTTTTACCTTCCCTCGTGGTGCGCGTCCGGGTACGTTCCTGCACAGCCTGTTTGAGGAAATTGAATTTACTCAGCCAGCCGCGACGGAAGAGAATACACAAATCATCCTTGGTTTGATGGAAAGCGAACAGCTCGATGAAGAGTGGTTACCCATTTTACAGCAATTGATTGATACCGTACTCGCAACGCCGTTGGATGGTAAGTCTTTGCTGCTGAATCAAAAAGCACCGTCGCAACGTTTGGTGGAGATGGAATTTTTGCTGCCGATTGAAGTGTTGTCTGCACCGGCGTTAAACCGAGTCATTCAACGTCACGATCCGTTGTCGGCGAAAGCGGGGGATTTAGGTTTCCAAACCGTGCAAGGCATGCTCAAAGGTTTTATCGACTTGGTGTTTGAACATCAAGGTAAATACTACGTGCTTGACTGGAAATCGAATCATCTTGGCGACGATGTGACGCACTACCATGGTGAGGCTCTGAAATCGGCGATGGCAGATCACCGCTACGATTTGCAGTACCAGATTTATGCGTTAGCCCTGCATCGTTTCCTACGCAGCCGATTGGCGAATTATCAATATGATCATCACTTCGGTGGCGTGTATTACTTGTTCTTGCGCGGTATGGATGGGCAGAGTGACCACGGCATTTTCGCCGCAAAACCAACTTTCGAGTTCTTACAAGAGATGGATCGTTTGATTGATGGTCAAGCACTTGAAGCGCGCTCAACTCAAGCCGGGCAGATGGAGCTACTTTAATGACGACAAATCACAATCTTCATTCTGGCCAAGATAGTCTATTGGTAGTGCTGGAACGCTTGGCGCACAAAGGCGCTATTCGTCAGCTCGACTACCAATTCGCCTGTTTTATTGATTCTCAAACGCATGATGAATCGTCGGACAGCCAAGCATTGGCGTTTATCGCGGGTGTTGTCAGTAGTGAGCTCGGCAAAGGACATATCTGTCTGCCTCTGTTCGATGCACAAGGGCAATCTACGGATTTAGCCAGTAAGCTAGGGCTGTTTGGTGAGTCGGCATTGGCGCTCAACACACAGTTGCAAGGCATAGACTGGATTCAAGTATTAAAAAATTCCACCGTGGTCGGCGCGCAAGGAGAAGCCTTACCGCTGATGTTCGATGGCGAGCGTCTGTATCTGCACCGCTATTGGCATTATGAAGTGACACTGGCGGAAAAGCTTAATCAGTTGGGTGCTGTAGTGAACTTGCAGCCGCAAGAGTTAGCGCGATTATCCGAGTTGCTCAACCATCTATTTGCGCGCCAATACCATTTTCTGTTTAACGCGTTAGGCAAAGCAGTAGAAGTGGGAAGCAGCAACCAAGTGTTGCGCCAGCAATTGGTGTGTGACCACCTTGACGTGGTCGCAAGCGAATCGCTGGATTGGCCCGCGATTGATGCCGTGCTTAGCAATGCGCGCAAGGTTCAAGATTTGCAAACACTGGATGAACTCGTGCCACTCTCAGCTTGTGTGAACTGGCAAAAAGTCGCGGCGGCGGTTGCGTTAACTCGTCGATTTGCTGTGATTTCTGGTGGCCCAGGTACGGGTAAAACGACGACAGTAACCAAATTGCTTGCTGCTTTGATTGAACAGGCGACGCACGAGAAAAATCTAACCATCAAGCTGGTGGCCCCGACGGGGAAAGCGGCGGCGCGATTAACCGAGTCCATTGGTAAAGCAGTGCAAGAACTGCCAGTTTCTCCGGAGCTAAAAGCTAAAATTCCGACTGAATCGAGTACCTTACATAGGTTGCTGGGCGCGATTCCTAATAGCGCAGAATTTCGTCACAACAAGCAAAACCCACTGCATTTGGATATTTTAGTTATCGACGAAGCGTCGATGGTTGATTTACCAATGATGTACAAAGTGGTCGATGCCTTACCGAAGCATGCGCGGCTGATTTTGTTAGGTGATAAAGACCAACTTGCCTCAGTTGAAGCAGGGGCTGTGTTGGGTGATATCTGTTCGTTCCATGCATTGGGTTATGGCAAAGAGCAGGCGTCAGCCATCGCAAAACTGACGGGTTTCGATACTTTAGCCCATACGGGGAACAGTGCCTCCAGCATTGCCGATAGCTTATGTATGCTGCAAAAGAGCTACCGATTTGACGCTCGCTCAGGCATTGGTCAGTTGGCAAAAGCGGTTAATTCCGGTTCTGCTGCGAGCGTAGATAATGTCTGGGCGCGTGACTTTTCCGATATCGAACATTTCGCCCTAAGTAGTCAGCATTACAACCAAATGATGCAGACGTTGGTGCAGGAATACGGTCGTTACCTCAAACGCATTGGACAACAAGAAATCGATCCTAAAACCGGAGAGCCAGAGTCGCTAACGCACAAAGCCAAAGCGGTGTTAGATACCTTCAACCAATGCCGACTGCTGTGCGCGATCCGTGAAGGTGACTTCGGTGTGGCTGGGCTAAACCAACGCATCGAGAAAGCGCTCGCGGCGCGCAAGTTCATTCAAGTTCAGGATGAAATTTGGTATCACGGCAGACCCGTCATGGTTACGCGTAATGATCACGGTTTAGGTTTGTATAACGGTGATATTGGTATTTGTATGCGAGATGACAGTGAAGAAGAACCGCGTTTGAAAGTCTTTTTCGAGTTACCTGACGGCAGTGTGAAATCGGTCTTGCCAAGCCGAGTACCTGAACATGAAACGGCTTACGCCATGACCATCCATAAATCGCAAGGCAGTGAATTTGATTACACCCTGATGATTTTGCCACCAGACTTTAGCCCGATATTAACCCGTGAGTTGATTTACACAGGCATTACCCGCGCGAAAAAGCGTTTAGCTCTTTACGCCGAACTCAATGTTCTGAAGCGAGGCATTAAGGTGAAAACTACTCGCGCGAGTGGATTAGTACATCGGCTTACTAACTAAAACAAGAAGACCGAGCTTATGGCTCGGTCTTCTTTTATGTACGTTGTGCAAAGGCATCGGTAAAAGACACGCTGCGTATTTTGTATTGCTGTTGATAAGTAAGGATAAAGTCTCGAATGGCGTCATTCACCGGAAAAACACAGTGAACATCTAGGCCTTCTAAAAACTGATTGTCAGCCATATCCCAGAAACTTTGAAGCGAATTACAAATGATTGTTCTCATAACAGTGCTCGTCTCGGCTTATTGAAAGTCAGATTAACAACTGTCCTTGGTGTGCAATACGGAGCTAACTAGTTTTTCAATTGCCCAGTATTTTAGGGTGAAGGCTACATTACATCACCTAGATCCATTCGTATTGGTTAAAAACCAATCACTAGCGAGCAGAGTATAGCCAACCAAATGTATATTTAAAAGATAAAATTGGAACAAAAATCAAGCAATGGTTTGCGCATTTCTAAGTTGGGTTTACATGATGACCCGCTAGTCCGGAGTAGGGTTTATGTGTGGCCTTACTCCTAAACAAACTCGTTCCTAAACAAGCTCGATGTGCAGGGTTGAGCGTTAATGAGCTGAATCCCGCACCTTGAGGTTTTGGTATAGCGGAACGTTAAGTTTCGCTCCCTGATTTAAGGTTAAGCTATAAATCTAACGCTAAGATTTTTGACTTACGCTGGAAGTTATATAACCCTTGTTTGGCTCCAGGCAAATAGTCGACACTGACTTCGTAAAAACCTTGCTCTCTAAACCAATGCAAACTATGTGTCGTGAGGACAAAAATCTGATCAATGGTTTCGGATTTAGAACGATGTTTCATGTAGTTGAGCAGTAACAAACCTCGGTTTCCATCACGATAGTCAGGGTGAATCGCTACGCAAGCCATCTCAGCTTTGCGCTCTTCTGGGTATGGATAAAGGGCAGCACAGCCAATAATCAAGCCGTCTTTTTCGATGATGGTAAATTTTCCAATCTCTTGCTCTAGCTGCTCTCGAGAGCGTCTAACGAGTACACCTTGTTCTTCTAAAGGACGAATGAGGTCTAAGATACCGCCAATATCGTCAATATTAGCTTGCCTCACTTGTTCAGCACTCGCCATAACAACTTGGGTTCCGATGCCATCGAAAGAGAACAACTCCTGAATTAAGGCGCCATCTACTTTATAACTGATCAAGTGGCTACGAGGTACTCCGGCACGGCAAGCGGCAATAGAGCCTTTAAGAAAGCGCAGTGTTCCTGTGTTGTAATCTAGATCAGGAGACGTATTTTCAGAGAGCGTTTTGATGACATGCTCCGCCTCAATTGGCAGTAATTCGGCGACAGCATTGCCGTTGTCATCAATGACACCTTGTTCGGAGCAAAAACCAATCAGCTTATCCGCACCCAGCTTTATCGCCAGTTGTGTCGCGACTTCTTCAGAAAGTAAGTTAAAACACTCGCCAGTCACAGAGCTAGCAATGGGGCCAAGTAGCACAATAGAGCCTTGGTCGAGCGTGCGATTAATCGCGTCGGTGTCAATGCGGCGAATGCGTCCACTATGGCAATAGTCCACACCATCATCAACGCCGAGTGGCTGAGCAATGATGTAGTTTCCGCTAACGACATTGAGCTGGGTGCCTGCCATCGGAGTGTTGTTGAGGCTCATTGATAGGCGCGCAGTAATCGCAAGCTGAAGTTGTCCGGCAGCTTGCATAACAACAGATAAAGCCGATTCATCCGTAATGCGGATATTTTTGTGGTAAGGCGTAGTGAGGTCTTGTTTTTCTAGCAGCTGATTAATTTGAGGACGTGCACCATACACCACCACGACTTTGATTCCGAGGCTGTGCATGAGTGCGATATCATTAATAATATTGCCAAAATTTTTGTGTGCGACGGCTTCTCCGCCCAGCATGATCACCATGGTTTTTCCGCGGTGAGCATTGACATAAGGTGTTGATTGACGGAATCCTTTTACGAGAGCAGTACTACGAATTTTCACTACAGCCATTCCCTTGTTTAATTATGTTAAAATAATGCCTTTTTATTCACTTGGTGGCAAGGTGAAATTTTGGAATAAAGCACAAACATATTGAGGTAGGTTCTTGGTCCCGTTAAAAGGGAAGGTTACAATGGGTGCGTCTTTCCTCAATACGTGAACCTCATGTCTTCTGCTGTTAATAAGAATGCTGCGATCACTGCTTCAAATCTGTCAAAAACGTCATCTAAATCAATGCTTCGTAAGTGGCTAGAGCGTTCTCTCATGCTTATAGCGATAGTTGGAACCGTTGTCGTGTGCATGCTGTATAGTGATTTGATTACTCGAACCATTAATCCGCCCATTCCCAAATCGATAATTTATGGTCGCTGGGTTGAGCAAGATGTTGCGCCTTATGCTCGTGAAGAATTTGTGTTGAGTGAGCGCGGTGTTACCGTAAATGGTTCTACAGTGGCGACCAGTTTTGAATTCGATGGGGATTCGTTTTCGTATCGAGTGGGTTCAAATGAGCGGCACTTCAATTTTGTGGGTAAGCAGCATGCAGAAATGAAGCTGGATGCTAATGCACATTATCTACCTGTATTCCGTTTAGAGGGGCGTGCAAGGATTGCGGTAAGATAGTCGTTTTTATTATTGTCTCTTAAGCTGACAGCTTTTTCGTCTGTGAGTCACATGGATGATCACAACTTCATCTCTCAATCAGTAAATTTTACTTTCAAACATAATCCGGACAATTCCGTAATTCTTCCGCTGTTATCATGTTGCATTAACTGAATGAATTTACAACGAGTAAACGGATTGGCTTAGCGTTGAAACATTTTGTCGTTGCTTTTCAATTGCGTCGTATTCATTTGTTTGCCATCCTTTTGCTATTCTCTTTTACGGAAAAGACACGTGTTAAAAAAACTCCTTCCTATTATCTCTTTGAGCCTACTCTTTGGCTGTGCTCAACAAAATGATCGTGCTCAGCAATATCTTGATGGTGAGTTTCCTCAGATCCTCAATAAAGTGGACGTAGTTGAGTCTAACAAACCACGCGATTTTACTGAATTTAACAAGCAAGCAGAGCAAGTGGTGATAAAGTCACCATCCATGGCGAAGATTTACCAACCGCTATATCAACGATTAAGTGAGTGGGCGCAACAAAGCGGAGACACCAGCGCGTTGAGTGCGTTTGGCATTCAAGCTGCGCAATTAGGCGGTGGTGATCAAAAAGGTAATGTACTGTTTACCGGATACTTTTCTCCCGTGATGGAGCTGCGTCATACACCAAACGACATTTTTAAGTACCCAGTTTATGGCAAGCCAAACTGCTCATCAGATTGTCCGACTCGCGCGGAGATCTACAACGGGGCATTAGATGGCCAAGGTTTAGTGCTAGGTTATGCGCCTAATCGTATTGACCCGTTTATGATGGAAGTGCAGGGCAGTGGCTATGTGCATTTTGAAGATGATGATACGTTGGAGTACTTCGCGTACGCAGGGAAAAATAATAAAGCTTACGTTAGTATTGGCCGCATTTTGATTGAACGTGGTGAAGTGCCGCGTGAAAAAATGTCCCTCAAAGCAATCAAAGAGTGGGTGATGGACAACGACGATGCGACAGTGCGCGAGTTGTTGGAGCAAAACCCTTCTTACGTCTTCTTTGCACCAAAAGCGGAAGCGCCAGTAACGGGGTCGGCTGGTATTCCTTTGTTGCCAATGGCGGCGGTCGCGGGTGACCGTTCTATCTTACCAATGGGGACACCAATCTTGGCGGAAGTACCATTGCTGAATGCGGATGGTACGTGGAGCGGTGCGCATCAACTGCGAATGCTGATCGTTTTAGACACTGGTGGTGCGGTAAAACAGAACCATTTGGATCTGTATCATGGCATTGGTGCGAGAGCAGGAACGGAAGCAGGGCACTACAAGCATTTTGGTCGAGTTTGGAAACTTGGGCTGGAAAACTCACCAACTCAAGCGCCTTGGGCTTTGCCGCCAGAAAAGCTACAATAGCGACCCAAGAAAGAGGAACACTCTCTTATCTAGACATTTCATCAAAGAGTGCGTATAAATCGCACTCTTTGTTTTTCTATCGATCATCTGGACTTCAATATGCGTGAACTCGATACCCCAGCATCTGACAGCTACAATCAACGCTTTGGCGGCACTCGTCGTCTTTATGGCAACAGTGAAGTAGACATTCTTCGCGCTGCACACGTTTGTGTGATTGGTATTGGTGGCGTAGGTTCATGGGCGGTGGAAGCGCTGGCTCGTACGGGGATCGGTGAGTTGACTCTGATTGATATGGACGATGTTTGTGTCACGAATATTAACCGCCAAATTCATGCGATGACGGGCACCGTTGGCCAAAGCAAAATTGAAGTGATGGCCGAGCGTGTCAAATTGATCAACCCAGAGTGTAAAGTCAATCTGATTGATGATTTCATCACGCCAGACAATCAACATGAGTACTTAAGCAAAGAATTTGATTACGTGCTAGATGCGATTGACAGCGTAAAAGCGAAGGCGTCTTTGTTGGCGTATTGCCGCAGCAACAAGATCAAAGTGATCACCACGGGTGGTGCTGGTGGTCAGGTTGACCCAACGCAGATCATGGTCGCTGATTTAACGAAAACGATCCAAGATCCTCTAGCGAAGAAAATCAAAGACACCCTGCGTCGTCATCATAACTTCCCTAAGAATCCGGCTCGTAAGTTTGGTATTGATTGCGTGTTTTCAACCGAGCAGCTGAAGTACCCTCAAGCAGACGGTTCAGTGTGTGGTGTGAAGTCGACAGCGGAAGGCCCAAAACGTATGGATTGTGCTAGCGGTTTTGGTGCGGCGACTGTTGTAACTGCAACGTTTGGCTTTGTCGCGGTATCGCGAATCGTTGAGAAGTTGATTTCAAAATATAAGAAGTAAACTAGAAGAAGAGCGCATCATGACAGATTTTCCCGTTTCTCCATTTGGTACAGATATCACCAGCGAAGACATTGTAGCGACTATGCAGCAACTTCAAGGCTGGGAAGATCGTTACCGTCAGGTTATTCAGTGGGGTAAAAAGCTGCCACAAATGCCAGAAGAGCTGAAATCAGAACAAGTTACCGTTTCGGGTTGTGAAAGCTTGGTGTGGTTAGTGAGCCAAGAGCAAGATGGCGTTTGGCATTTTTGTGGGGACTCCGATGCGCGTATCGTCCGTGGATTGATTGCCTTGGTAATGGCTGCTTATGACGGTAAAACGGCCGATCAAATTCAAGCATTTGATATTGATGCTTATTTTGATCAGCTGGGGCTTGTCTCCCATTTAAGCCCGTCACGTGGTAATGGCTTGAAAGCTATTGTAGAGCAGATTAAGCAAATCGCCGTGTAACGAGTCATTTTCCCAACTCTTAAAAAACGCCGAATAGCCTAGCTGTTTGGCGTTTTTTGTATCTGAGTTGAGATATTTTTTGCTTATGGATAAAAAGTATGCAAATGGTCGACTATTTTAGCGTTAATTAACCATTCTATTGATCCTGGTTCATTATATTGCCCACTTGGTTTTTATAAACTCAATTGTATTTAAAATTTTTCTATATTAGATAATAGACATATGCCCCATCCGCTCCTATTCCCCTATGTGGAAACACACTTGGAAGCGATTGGGTTACTTAGATACAAATGCTAGGAACCTCCCTATATGCAATTCACCTTGGAACATGCGCAAGACGTTTTATCCGGAATGCCAGACCCCACTTTTATTCTGAGTGAAGATGGTATCTATATTGATGTTTTTGGAGGAACAGATAAAAAAGCCTATCACGATGGAAGTAATTTGATAGGTGAGACGCTGCACAGCGTACTCGAGAAAGATAAAGCTGACTGGTTTATCGAACAGATAAAGCGGTCACTGAAACAAGACAGTATTGTGACGATCGAGTACAAGATGTGCGCCGACAGCATTCAGGGAATAGATGCTAACAGTGGGCCAAGAGGCGACCTATACTACGAAGGCAAGATCTGCCCACTCGCTATAAAATACCGGGGTCGTCGCGTTGTCCTTATTCTTACACGCAACATCTCCAATCGCCACCGAGTTGAAACCCTTCTTCGCCATCAAAGCCAAATAGATGCTCTCACCAATATCTACAACCGACGTGTTTTTTTCGAAAAGCTCACAGAAGAGGTCATTAAAGCTCAAGAGCCGAACTATCACTCCGCGTTGTTATTGTTTGATTTGGACTTTTTTAAAGTCATTAATGATAAACGTGGCCATGATGCGGGAGACCATGTCTTAGAAACGTTAGCTGATTTGGTTTCTCACTTACTCGTCAAAGACGAAATTTTCGCAAGAGTCGGAGGGGAGGAGTTTGCGATTATTTTGCCAGAAACTTCTCTGTCGGCGGCGAAAGAGGTAGGAGAGGAAGTACGTTCCCACATTCAAAATTGTCAGTTCGAATTTGAAAAGATTGAAATTCCGGTCACGGTGAGTGTAGGCGTGGTGGAAATAGGCAGAAATGAAACCACCAAACGTTTGTATGCGCATGCAGATAAAGCGCTTTATGCTGCGAAAAGAAATGGCAGAAATTGCGTGGCGACTCTGGATAGGCAGATGGAGTAACCTTGTTGGTTACTCCAAATCAAACCGTTGGCGTTATAGCATGTCGACGGCTTTTTCAACGGCGGCGATGAGTCTTTCCACATCGCTCGTCGTGTTATAAATACCAAAAGAGACGCGTACCGTGCCTTTCACATTTAGCGCATCCATCAATGGGTGAGCGCAGTGGTGTCCTGCTCGTACCGCAATGCCTTGTTGATCGAGCAGCGTCGCAATATCTTGGTGATGAACGCCGTCCATTACGAAGGTCAGTACAGAGGCATTCGGTTGATAGCCTAGAATATGGATGTCATCCAAAGCGCTTAGTGCTTGGTAGGCCTTATCCTGAAGCACATGGAAATGAGCCTCTACTTCGTGATGGTCAAAACCTTGGTACCACTCAATGGCTTTCGCTAGAGCAATCGCGCCCGCAACGTTTGGTGTGCCCGCTTCAAATTTACCAGGAAGTGCAGAAAACGTCGTTTTCTCGAAAGAAACGCGTTCAACCATTTTGCCGCCGCCGTGCCATGGTGGCATGGCTTCCAAAAGTTCAAGCTTGCCGTATAAAACCCCAATGCCTGCTGGTGCATAAAGTTTGTGACCTGAGAAAACGTAGAAATCGATATCTGATGCCGATAAATCAAGTTGCTCATGTACGATGCCTTGCGCGCCATCAACTACAACAACCGCGCCAACGTTGTGCGCCAGTTCAGTGATTTTTTCGATAGGTTGGCGTGTGCCTGTTACGTTGGTTATTTGTGCGCAAGTAACAATTTTACAGCGGTCAGACAGAAGCGCCTCAAATGCACTGATGTCGAACTGACAATCTGATGTCATCGGAACTTTAATGACTTTAGCACCCGTTTGTTCTGCCACGATTTGCCAGGGCACGATGTTGGCGTGGTGCTCCATCTCGCTAATCAAGATCTCATCACCTGGTTGTAACGTGCTACGGGCGTAGGTTTGAGCAATTAAGTTCAGTGCTTCGGTTGCGCCCCGTGTCCAAATGATCTCTTTAGAGCTGTTTGCACCAATAAAGCTTGCCACTCGTTCTCGTGCCGCTTCAAATTGGCTGGTGGCATTAGCCGTTAAACTGTGGCTGCCACGGTGAACATTGGCATTTTGCGCACTGTAGTAATGACTGATGACATCAATCACACATTGCGGTTTTTGCGTTGTCGCTGCGCTATCTAGATACACTAAGGGCGTATCGTTGACGGATTGATTTAGAGCGGGAAATTGCTCACGTACAGCATTTACGTCAAACATTATTCTTCACCAAGCTTGTGGTAGTGCAGAGTAGGCAGAGGGATCATTGGTTCAGCAACTGACCATGCGTGTTTTTTACCTGAGAGTTGAATGATTACTTCCATCGCGAACTCTAAAGCTGTACCCGGACCTTGACTAGTGATCAGGTTGTGGTTGATATCAAAGGTCACGCGTTTGCTGCGCCACTTCTCTTCCGGGATATGTGACTGCAAGCTCGGGTGACAGGTCATCAGTGATTGTGGGAAAAGATTATGGTGTTGCAATACCAACGCCGGTGATGCGCAGATAGCAGCAACCAATTTTCCCTCGTAGATGTGCTGCTTAAGGATTTCTATCATCACCGTACTATCACGGAAAATTTCTGCACCACCAACACCACCAGAAAGCGCTATGGCATCAAACTCATCATCAGCGATATCGACCAGCTTACAATCTGCCGTTAATGTGACTCCGCGAGAAGCTTTCATCGTCAATGAGCCATCAAAAGCAGCACTCGCTACTGTAACGTCATAACCCGCGCGAACCATCATGTCGATGACGGTGACGGCTTCCATTTCTTCGGTGCCTGGAGCGATTGGTACTAAGATTTTCTTACTCATTGTTCTGTCCAGCTTTGTTCTATTTGTTTGATGCGTTGGTAAAGTTTTAAATTCTCAGGCGTATTGATGCGATGTTTCTTGGCAGCCTTTAACAAGTATCCGGTTATAAAATCAATTTCCGTTCGACGCTGATGGAATACGTCTTGTCTCATTGAAGAATAGTTCTCAGCTGTGGCGTTCACCACTTGCATTACCGTATCGAAAAGAGAGCGAAACTCGATAGCAATACCTTCTTTACTCAGTACTTCAACCAGTTCTTGAGTGATGCTTTCGAGTTGTATCTTAAACTCGGGCTTCGCAAGTTCACCATTCTTACACTGGAGAATCGCAGTCAGTGGGTTAATCGCGCAGTTGATCGCTAACTTAGTCCATAACGCAGATTGGATGTGTGGATTCCAAATGGCCTCTGGAAGGGCATTATGCATAACATCTTTCAGAAAAGTGCACTGCATTCCTTTGTCATTATAACCACCCACTTGCGTTGTTCCGTGACCGGTATGCAGTACGTGTTGGTTATCTGGTTTGTATGCGCCGTGCGTCGTTGTGGCGAGCACGATAGGATTGTTTGGCAGAGCCTTCTCCACGCCAGAGGCGGTACCCATACCATTGTGCATCAGCATGATAATCGTGTCTGCGTTGATATGAGGCAGTAAAGGCTGAATGGCGTCTTCCATTTGCCAAGCTTTTACCGTGATCAAAATGAGATCTGCTTTATTTACGGAGGAAATATCTTGATTACTGAATACGATTGCGGGTGTGTCATCCAACTGAAGTGATTGTTGGCTTTCAGAACTTCTTCCCCACAATGAAACATTGTGCCCGGCAAGCTTAAATTTTGTTGCCCAGAGTGAGCCCACCGCACCTGGACCGAGGATAAGGATATTCACCAAACGCTCTCATTAAAAAGGTTTGCTGCAAGGATAATGAGGGAAAAAAGGAAAGCAAATAAAAATGGCGCCGAAAGGCGCCATTTTTGAGCAAACTTAGTGGTTCAATTAGAACTTGTAAGTTACAGCAAGGTAGTGGCCAAAGCCAGTTGACTTGAACCCATCAGTATCTTTGATACCGTACACGTCTTTGTAACCTTTTAGACCGTAACCCACTGCGAAGCGGTCTGAGTGCCAGTAGATACCGTTGAACATTGCACCACCGTTTGACGCGGTTGAACCAAACTTGTTACCAGCATCATCATCCATACCGAATTGGTAATCGATGTAGCCTTGGTAAGAAATGAATGAACCGTTCTCGAAGAAGTAGAATGGTTTGAACCAGTTAGTCGAGATTTGGAAACCGTTCCAATCCTTTTTGTTGCCGTCGTAAGTACCGTATAGGTTAACACCAACTTTACCAAACCAAGGAACCATTACGTCAGAACCTAGACCGATTTTTTGAGAGTTAACACCAGAGTTACCACCCCACTCGATTAGAGTTGCAACGTATAGCTCTTGAACTGGACCGAAAGATAGGTCTTTACCAGTTACCGCATCTAGAGACATACGTGGAGCGAATTTCATAAAGATCTTCTCTGCGCCAGCTTTGTCGCTACCTGGATCAGAAGTTAGGTTGAATACATCAACGTAGCCGTAAAGGTCGAAGATACCAGAGCGGCCGCCGAATTCCATTTCTAGGTAGTCGTGTGAAGACTCACCTGGAAGTTCGTCAAATGCACCCATTAGGTTAAATTGCATCCACTTGTAATCGTTTTTGTGAATATCGCCGTCAGAGTAATCTGCCGCCATAACTGGAGCTGAAGTAGCCGCTAGAAGGCTAAGAGCTAAAAGTGATTTACGCATAAGGGGACTCTCTATGTTTGTAATGATTCAGAACACGCAATCTGTGCTGCGCTTTCCAATTGGCGGGAATAATAGCGATAAAAATCCCAAATGAAAGTGATAAAGGGTGCAAAATGAAACGTTTTTGGTGAGTTGCATCACGAAATCATCTTTATTTACGGAACTTTTTGTTTGTTGCATTTTATTGCAGTAAATATGTGATTTGGATCGTTTGCGTAAGCGATTTTATGACTTTTTAAGCCAGTCGATTAACCAACATAAATCGTTAGTGATCGGAGTGATAAGGGATTCGTATGTATCCGTGAATCAAAGAGGACGTTTGAATGAAAGAAGTCATGTTATTCCCACTCACTTCAGTTGTACTCCCTGAAGGTAAAATGAATCTGCGCATTTTTGAGCCACGATATAAGCGAATGGTAAAGGAATGCAGCCTACAAAATGTGGGTTTTGGAGTTTGCCTAGTAGGAAGTGAAGGTGACCCTAAAGACGTGGGTAACGTTTCATCTATCGGAACTTTGGTCAGGATCGTTGATTTTGAAACACTCAGTGATGGCCTTCTTGGTATTACAGTTGCTGGTAAACAACGCTTTGTTGTCAAACGCGTCCGTGCAGATGCGGATGGCTTACGTCATGCAGAGGTTGAATGGTTAGACAATTGGCAACATCTAGACAACTCACCAGATTTCTTCTTTTTAAGCCAGCAGTTATCCCATGTTTATGAAGAGTTTCCTCAACTTGGAAGCCTCTACCAGCATCGTTTTTACGATGACTCTGCTTGGGTTACTCAGCGTTGGCTTGAGTTACTACCCCTAGACTGCAATCTGTTCGAACAGCTAGTCGGCGCAGAGGACTGTATTTCTGCGTTGCAATTTCTGACAGAAGCCATAGAAGCCCCGACTAACAAAGAGGCAAGGATATGAAAGGATTTAATAAAGCTGCGCTAACTATTGTTGCGACATTAGGACTGGCGGCGTGTGGCTCCGACAGTGACACTATCGAGTATTCCAATTTACAGGCAGTGCACGCGTCTTCTGATGCGCCGCTTGCAAATGTGTGGATCAACGATAAACCATCATTAACGAATGTTGATTATGGTGTGGGATCTGGCTACGTTAAATTGCGAGAGGGGATGAATTCGATTCAGGTCGATGTTCAGCTCCCAGGTAATGAAACCGCGACCGTAATACCTAAAACAGAACTAGATCTTGATTCCGACCTCAATTATAACGTGTTCGTTGTTGGCGATGCCGATGGTTCGCCAAACCCAGTTGAGCCTTTAGTTGTGACTCGCAGCGCCGATTCAATGGCTGATGCCAATAGTCTAGATGTTCAAGTTGTTCATGCAGCTTCAGGCGTTCCTGCTGTTGATCTTTATGTCACTGAGCCAGGTGTTGCTCTTGCTAGCGCGACTCCAATAACTAACCTTGCTTACAAAGCTTCTACCGACGTATTGAACATCCCAGCTGGTGAGTATCAAGTTCGACTTGCCGTAGGAGACAGCGTTGCTTTTGACTCCGGCACAGTACCTCTTGCGGCTAACTCCAACTTGACGATTGCCGCTATCGGCACAGGAGATTCGAATAGCACGTCACCTGTCAAACTCTTGGTGTTGGACGGTTCGGGCTCTTCTATAATTGAAGATATGGGCAGCCAAGCTGAAGTAAGAGTCGGACACCTTGTCGATGGAGCGCCAGTCGTCGATGTTAACGTTAACGGGGCGGCCTTCGCTCCTCTTGCCGACTTAGCGTTCAAAGAGATTCGTGGTTATTTGGATCTTGCTGCTGGGGATTACGATATTGATGTTTACGTGGATGGCACAACAACCAATCCGATCATAGATGTTGACGGGTTAATGGTTGCAGGTGGAATGGATTACAGTGTTTATGCAGTCGGTGTTGTTAGCCCAGCGATTGATATCGAAGCTCTGGTTGTTGAAGATATGAGACGCGCTGTGACGACTAGCGCGACATTGAATGTGACACACGCGGCGGCTAATCCTATAGCGGAAATGGTGGATATTTACCTCACTACGAGTGCAGGAATAGATGGAAGTGATCCAACTATTGCTAATTTTGCGTATAAAAATAGTGTACAAGGATTATATGTCGCTGAAGGTACATATTATGTAACGGTAACAGTGGCTGGTAACCCAAGTATTGTTGCGGTTGACTCAGCACCAGTCAATGTAATGAACGGTGTTGTGTACCAAGTCGTTGCCATTGATGATGGGAACAACGGTGGTTTCAACTTGTTGGTCGATGACGTGACCGATTAGGAAGAATGGGAGGAGGAAACTCCTCCCACAAATTAAGGCCGATTATGATGAGTGATAGCCCGAAAAAACTGGGGCGCAGTGATTGGAACGATTACATGGATAAAGTGAAGGCTCGAGACAAAGACGCGTTCGCTTTTGTATTCCGTTTTTACGCACCCAAGCTGAAGCAATTCGCTTACAAACATGTTGGTAATGAGCAAGTTGCTATGGAGATGGTGCAAGAGACCATGGCGACAGTTTGGCAGAAAGCGCACCTCTATGATGGTGAAAAGAGCGCGTTATCGACTTGGATATATACCATAATCCGAAACCTTTGTTTTGATTTGCTGAGAAAACAGAAAGGTAAGGAATTACACATTCATTCTGATGACATTTGGCCGTCAGAGTATTATCCACCTGATCTTGTTGATCACTATTCACCAGAGCAAGATATGTTGAAAGAACAGGTGGTTAAGTTTTTAGATATATTACCGAAAAACCAGAGAGATGTTTTACAAGCGGTATATCTTGAAGAGCTACCTCATCAACAGGTCGCGGAATTATTTGATATACCCCTCGGTACTGTAAAATCCAGGCTGAGGCTTGCAGTAGAAAAGCTAAGGCATTCAATGCATACGGAGCAACTATGAACAAACACCCAGATAACAGCTTGTTAGAAGCATACGCTTCGGGAAGCATTGATGCAGTTTCTGGTCTTGTGGTCGCAACCCATTTAGAAACATGCACCAAGTGCCGAGCTTATGTGAACCAAGTCGAAGCAAGTCAAGCGAACATCGTAAGTGACATACCTTCTGAGTATGTTTCTGAATTTGACGACATGTTTAATGACATCATCAATGCGGAGCCAGCGACTGATAATATCGTGATCCGCGACCCTGCTGCTGTTAATGTGGCAGGAAAAAGTTTCGCTCTTCCTAAAACTCTAGCGCGTTTCTCTGACCTCGTAGGGTCATGGAGAAGTTACGGAGGCAAGGTTTTCAGTGCTCAGATTGACCTAGGGGAAGACGCTCGTGTCAGCTTAATGTACATCGGGGAAGATGTGCAAATTCCTCAACATACGCACAAAGGCCTGGAGTCTACATTGATCCTACATGGCGGATTTAGTGACGAGGATGGCCAATATGAAGAAGGCGATTTGATGATTAGAGACGCATCAGTGAAGCATAGCCCTTACACTAAGGCCGGAGAAGACTGCTTGTGTTTAACCGTATTGACTGAGCCGATGATCTTTACTCAAGGCGTGGCACGTATATTTAATATGTTTGGTAAAGGGTTATACCCATAGACCTCTTATCTTATATATCGCAAAACAAAAACCACCGAATTCGGTGGTTTTTTATATGCTTCGTTAATGCTTGTGACGTGCTTTTTCCAATAGAGCATCAAAGTAATGTCGTAGCGAGTACAACATAATCAAGCTTGGCACGACCATGACAGCGGTAAGCACGAAGAATGTGCTCCAATCATTAAGATAATCCACTAGCTCGCCACTGAAAGAAGCAAGAGTCGTCCGTCCGAAGTTTCCTAGAGAGGCAAGCAACGCATACTGAGTTGCCGAAAATGCTTGCCCGGTTAGAATCGTCAAAAATGAAACAAAAGCGACGGTTGAGAAAGCAGTCGTAAAGTTATCGACAATAATCGTGGCTAAGTACAAGTGCTCGTTTGGGCCTACCGAAGCAATCCATGCAAACATCAAGTTACTGGCAGACATAGCAATACCGCCGATCATTAATCCACGTACAATACCAAACCTAACGTTGAACATGCTTCCGACAAAAGTAAAGAAGATGGTGGCTCCCCAACCAATCAGTTTGGAGTAATAGCCAATTTGTTCATTGCTAAAACCAATATCTTTATAGAACGCGATCGACATCCTGCCCAAAAACGCTTCGCCAATTTTAAATAGGAAAACGAACAGCAACAGAGTAATCGCGACACGGACGCCATTGCGATTAAAGAAATCAAGGAAAGGTTCTACAACAGTCACGGTAAACCAAGCTACGACTTTTGAACCAACCACTTCTTTGTGGCGTTGTTCAGCGGCAGACTGAAGTTGTTCGCGTTGAGTCTTCGGTTCACCGACTAAAATCGTAAAGACCATTAGAATGCCGACTATCACCGCCATCCCGTAGTACACACCATTCCAACCGACACTGTCAGCATTAACAAACGCTAAATAACCCGGTAGTGAATAACCTGTCCACCAGCCAATGACCGCCATTGCAGAAGCTTGAGGCAGTTTAGACTCTTCTGACTTTGGGAAAGTATCAATACGAAAAGCATCAATTGCGATGTCTTGTGTCGCTGAAGCCGTTGCAATGCACAAGGCGAGTAGTGACGCAAACACCAAGTTTTCCGCTGGATTAACGCCGGCAATAAATAGGGTAGCGACGAGTACGATACTTTGGCAAAAGAAAATCCAACTACGTCTTTGCCCCAGCAGTCTAAAGAGGACTGGCAGCTTCACGCGGTCAACCAGAGGTGCCCACAGAAAGTTGATCGCATAGACCGCAAAAACGCTACCAAAATAGCCAATTGCGGAGAGGGTCAAGCCGGCATCTTTTAGCCAACCTGACATGTTTGAACCGATAAGAACCCACGGAAAGCCGCTAGAGCAGCCCAGCATGAAAACCCACATGAGTCGTTTATCGAGGTAACTTTTTACCGTTTCCAACCAAGTGATGGAAGGTAATGAAGACATAAATCAATCCAATAAAATGAAGCCGTTGAAAGAGAAAGCCCTTCGATTATTCAAAGGGCTTATCGTTTTGGCTATTTAAGTAGTGTAGCTTTGGTGATGACGATTTGCGTCTCTGGTACATCACGCATTCGGCCTACTGTCGTGGTCGGCTGCTGAGCCATTTTCTGGATAACGTCGAACCCCTCAGTAACCTCACCAAATACAGCATAACCTGGTGGTCGAGCGCCATAGTTGAGAAAGTCATTGTCGACTAAGTTGACGAAAAACTGACGAGTTGCAGAGTTTGGTGCATTAGTTCGTGCCATGGCGATGGTAGCACGGTCATTGTTTAGACCATTATTTCCTTCGTTTTTGATTGGCGCGTATGTTTTCACCATCTGCATATCTTGGTTAAAGCCGCCACCTTGTGCCATGAAGCCTGGGATAATACGATGAAAAATAGTACCTTCGTAGCTCCCATCTTCTACATATTTCAGAAAATTAGCGACAGTGATAGGTGCTTTCTCTTCGTTTAACTCAACCGTAAATGAGCCAAGTGTCGTTTCAAACGCTACTTTTGGTCCAGCCCAAACGCTGCAGCTGAGTAATGCTAAAGACAGAATCGCTTTGCGTAACATTAGAAACGCTCCTGCATGTATTGACGAAGCTCAGGGTCATTGGCAATCTCTTTAAGCGTCAATGTCACCACATCATTCAATGTCTCTTCAATATCGGCATCAGAAGCACTCAATGTGCCAGATCGCTTTGCTGTACCTGTATAAGTTTTGACTAGCTTGCCCTCAGGTGTCTCTGCTGTGATTTCCAGCACAACTTTAGCATCCATCTCATTTTCCATCACCGAATGCTTCACGTTGACCAACGCTTCTTGAACGCTCAATTCAATCGCGTTGTTGCTGTTTAGATCCGCATGGAAACCTTGAGATGAGAATTGCTTCTCTAATGCTTCTTCTAACGCAATACGTAAATTCTGTTTAGCATGAAGAGGAAGAATGTTCGAACGGCCGTTATCCACCAACGCCACGTACTGCGCTGCACGTACATCTTTGCTGGTCAAACTGTAAGTCTTGCCTTGAACAATTGGATTGGTGCTCAATGTGCTTTCTGGCATCAGGTTCAGCTGAGGTTGTTGAGGGGCTGAACACGCAGCAAGCAACGCAACCGAAGCCGCAAGTACCAATTTTCTCATTTTATTATTCCTTTTAACTATTTTGCTAAAGCTTATTTTGCGCTTAATTTAGCAGGATTTTTTGTAGCCTGTAAAATCACAAACTTATTGTTGGAAGCGATAAGTTTCACATTTTTATCGCCAAACAGACGTTTGAGTTTTGCGTCGTACCCGAGGTGACGATTTCCGATAACCAGTAAACGGCCATTTTCACTTAATACTTGTTTAGCATCGCAGAACATTTGCCAAGCAATATGATCGGTGATTGCCTGTTGTTGATGAAACGGTGGATTACACATAACCATAGAGCTGCTGCTGTGTTTAAAACCGTCCAAGCAATTGTTCGCTATGCACTGTATGTCTCTATTTTCACCAAGGTTGTCGAGTAGGTTCTGTTTTGCCGACTCAAGCGCCATAAAGCTTTCATCAACACATGTTAGCCGAGCATTTGGATTCAACTGACCAAATTTAACAGACAAAACACCATTGCCGCAGCCGAGGTCGATGACATTGTCTATCGAAGGGTCTTGAGGCAGGTGCTGCAGCATAAAGCGTGCACCTAAATCTAAACTTTCTCCTGAATAGACATTTGGCATGTTCTTGAGTTCGATATCTTCGCCATCAACGCGCCAAGTCGTGAAAGGCATTACTTCAATCGGAGGCTCAACTGTTGCTTGAGAAAACACCAATCTGTGCTTTTTCCAGGCCAAAGATGTTTTTGTTTCGCCTAAGTATTTTTCAAACAGTTTTAGCGTCGAAGTATGAATGTCTTTCGCTTTATTGACTGCAATGACGGGGCAGGAAGCCGGTAGCGCCTTTCTTAATTGGCTTAGTATCCACACTAGATGGCGGTTACTTTTGGGCAGTTGCAGCAAGACGAGATCAATATTGGCAGGAACGAGGTCCATCGTGGTGGCAAGCGCTACTTTATTGCACTGGTTTTGCTCGAGATTTTGCTGTGCACCTTTATGTGAGATGAATGAATCACTCATTAGCGTTACATGGTGCTTTTCCGAAAACCAGCAGGAGAGGGCACCAAAGCTGTCATTAATCACGAGGATGTTTTGATTGTCTGGCAAAGCAAGCTCTTCAACATGATTAATAAGATACTCATCACCGGCATCCCACGCTTGTAGCGTTTCGTTACTACGTTTTGGGAAACGATGAAGTGTTAAGCTTCGCTCGTGAAGGTTCAGTTCGGTTTTCATAGCTAAATGTAAGTTGATTTAGAAATTAAGTGTTATTGTCGCAAATGATGACGTGTCGAGATACAAAAAGCTGTCAAATTTTACGAGTTCAGTGATGGCTGCTCTCTAGGCATGCTCATGGAGTCGAGCGCCTTGAGACAATATGTCTACAAAGTGCGTCAATAATGAGAGTGACGTTTGAGTGATGCATGTCTGCTTTACTTAGGTATATACTTATGGAATTCGCATCAATGAGGAACGAATATGATCCAAGAAATCATAGAGAAGAAACTACACAGTGAGCTGCAACCCAGCTATCTCAAAGTCATTAATGAGAGCTACATGCATAATGTGCCACCAGGCTCAGAGAGTCATTTCAAAGTGATTGTTGTGAGTGATTCGTTCGCGGGACAGCGTTTGATTGGGCGCCATCGTCAAGTTCATCAAATTTTGGCAGATGAACTGGACAACCACATTCATGCATTAGCTATTCATACATATACTGATGAAGAGTGGAAGCGTGAACAAGATGGCGCCCCTGATAGCCCGATGTGTATGGGTGGTGGTCACTAAAAACGCAAGATATAAAGGTGCAGAGAAAGGTGGCTTAAGGCCATCTTTTTTCGTTTTACATTCTTTAGGGACGTTAACGTGGCACAAATTCTGGTTAAAAAATGTGTTAACAGTGTTTCAACAAATGAATGGAAATTGCAGAATATTTCAGGCGATGAATATCACTTTTCCATAAGATATGTATGGAATATGGCATTTGTGCGATGGGTCAAAGTTATGACTATTCTTTGACCTTTTAGACCTGATTCTACCGAAATAACCCCTCTATTCTAATGATTGATCATGGCATCAAGTTCCTAAAAAATGCTAGACTACGGCACCTGATAAATCTCGCGTATTCCTTGTGACGAGATTTTTAATAGGATGTTGCGATTTTGATGTTTAAAACAACATCAAAACCGGACACTGATGTCGTGTCTAAAAGTTACGCAATCAAAAGAATCTTTTTCCCGATAAAAGTAGTGCAAGTGCGTATGATTACAATAAAGAAGGGCTTGGATCTTCCTATCGCAGGAACTCCATCCCAGGTGATTAATGATGGTAAGACCATCAAAAAAGTCGCCTTGCTTGGCGAAGAGTACGTTGGCATGCGACCTACCATGCATGTCCGCGTTGGTGATGAAGTGAAAAAAGCGCAAGTTCTTTTTGAAGATAAAAAGAACCCAGGCGTGAAATTTACTGCACCAGCAGCCGGTAAAGTGATCGAAGTTAACCGTGGCGCTAAACGTGTCCTTCAATCTGTAGTGATTGAAGTGGCAGGTGAAGAGCAGGTGACATTTGATAAGTTCGAAGCCGCTCAACTTTCAGGTCTAGATCGTGAAGTGATCAAGACTCAGTTGGTTGACTCTGGCTTATGGACCGCTTTACGTACTCGTCCGTTTAGCAAGGTTCCTGCAATCGAGTCTTCTACTAAGGCTATTTTCGTAACTGCAATGGATACTAATCCACTAGCAGCTAAGCCTGAGTTGATCATTAATGAGCAACAAGAAGCATTCATTGCTGGTCTAGACATTCTTTCAGCCCTGACAGAAGGCAAGGTTTACGTATGTAAATCTGGCACTAGCTTGCCACGCTCTTCACAGTCTAACGTAGAAGAACACGTCTTCGATGGCCCTCACCCAGCAGGTCTTGCTGGCACCCACATGCATTTCCTATACCCAGTAAATGCAGAGAATGTGGCATGGAGCATCAACTACCAAGACGTTATCGCGTTCGGTAAGCTGTTCCTAACTGGTGAGCTATGCACAGATCGTGTTGTGTCTCTAGCTGGCCCAGTTGTGAATAACCCTCGTCTAGTTCGTACCGTAATGGGTGCAAGCTTAGATGACCTAACAGATAACGAGCTGATGCCTGGCGAAGTTCGTGTGATCTCTGGTTCAGTACTAACAGGTACACATGCAACTGGTCCACACGCATACCTTGGCCGTTACCATCAACAGGTTTCTGTATTACGTGAAGGCCGTGAAAAAGAACTATTTGGCTGGGCAATGCCTGGTAAGAATAAGTTCTCGGTAACTCGCTCTTTCCTTGGTCACGTATTCAAAGGTCAGTTGTTCAATATGACAACGACGACCAATGGTAGTGATCGTTCAATGGTTCCAATTGGCAACTACGAACGCGTAATGCCTCTAGATATGGAGCCTACTTTGCTGCTTCGTGATCTATGTGCCGGCGACACAGACAGTGCTCAAGCACTGGGTGCGCTTGAACTGGATGAAGAAGATCTAGCATTGTGTACCTTTGTATGTCCAGGTAAGTACGAGTACGGTACGTTACTTCGTGAATGCCTAGATACTATCGAGAAGGAAGGGTAATTTTCATGGCTCTTAAAAAGTTTCTTGAAGACATCGAGCATCATTTTGAGCCTGGTGGCAAACACGAAAAATGGTTTGCCCTGTACGAAGCTGTAGCAACAGTTTTTTACACGCCAGGTATCGTAACAAATAAAAGCTCGCACGTTCGTGATAGCGTTGACCTAAAACGTATCATGATCATGGTTTGGTTTGCGGTATTCCCAGCAATGTTCTGGGGTATGTACAACGCAGGTGGCCAAGCTATTGCAGCACTTAACCACATGTACGCTGGTGACCAACTAGCGACAGTTATCGCAGGTAACTGGCACTACTGGCTAACAGAAATGCTTGGCGGCACTATCGGTGCGGAAGCGGGTGTTGGCAGTAAGATGCTACTAGGTGCGACTTACTTCCTGCCAATCTACGCAACAGTATTTATTGTTGGTGGTTTCTGGGAAGTGTTGTTCTGTATGGTGCGTAAGCACGAAGTTAACGAAGGTTTCTTTGTAACTTCTATCTTATTCGCACTTATCGTTCCACCAACGCTACCTCTATGGCAAGCGGCGCTAGGTATCACATTTGGTGTTGTTGTAGCAAAAGAGATCTTCGGTGGTACAGGTCGTAACTTCCTTAACCCTGCACTTGCAGGTCGTGCATTTCTATTCTTCGCTTACCCAGCGCAAATTTCGGGTGACGTAGTATGGACTGCAGCTGACGGCTTCTCTGGTGCTACTGCTCTTAGCCAATGGGCTCAAGGTGGTAACGGTGCTCTAGTTAACACAGTAACTGGCGCTCCTATCACTTGGATGGACGCGTTCATCGGTAACATCCCTGGTTCAATTGGTGAAGTATCGACTCTAGCTCTAATGATCGGTGCAGCGATGATCGTTTACATGCGAATCGCTTCATGGCGCATCATTGCGGGGGTAATGATCGGTATGATCGCAGTATCGACTCTGTTTAACGTGATCGGTTCTGACACTAATCCAATGTTTAATATGCCATGGCACTGGCACCTAGTTCTAGGTGGTTTTGCATTCGGTATGTTCTTCATGGCAACGGACCCAGTATCAGCGTCATTTACTAGCAAAGGTAAATGGTGGTACGGCATCCTGATTGGTGCAATGTGTGTGATGATCCGTGTAGTTAACCCAGCGTACCCAGAAGGTATGATGCTGGCGATTCTATTCGCGAACCTATTCGCACCTCTGTTCGACCATGTAGTGATTGAGAAGAACATCAAGCGGAGACTAGCACGCTATGGCAAGTAATAACGACAGCATTAAAAAGACGCTGGGTGTTGTTATCGGGTTGAGCCTTGTTTGTTCAATCATCGTATCAACAGCAGCAGTAGGTCTGCGTGATAAGCAAAAAGCTAACGCTGTCCTAGATAAGCAATCAAAGATCGTTGAAGTTGCAGGCATTGACGCAAACGGTAAGAAAGTACCAGAGCTATTTGCTGAGTACATCGAACCTCGTCTAGTAGACCTTGAAACAGGTAACTTTACTGAGGGTAATGCATCTACGTACGATCAACGTGAAGCATCAAAAGATGCAGAACGTTCAATCGCATTGACACCAGAAGAAGACGTAGCTGATATCCGTCGTCGCGCGAATACAGCAGTGGTGTACCTTGTAAAAGATCAAGATGAAGTCCAAAAAGTTATCCTGCCTATGCACGGTAAAGGACTATGGTCGATGATGTATGCCTTTGTAGCCGTTGAAACTGATGGTAACACTGTGTCTGCTATTACTTACTACGAGCAAGGTGAAACTCCTGGACTTGGTGGTGAAGTAGAGAACCCTTCATGGCGCGATCAATTCATTGGCAAGAAATTGTACAATGAAGATCACCAGCCAGCGATTAAGGTCGTGAAAGGCGGCGCACCGCAAGGTTCTGAGCACGGTGTTGATGGCCTATCAGGAGCGACGCTCACTAGTAATGGTGTTCAACACACATTTGACTTCTGGTTAGGTGATATGGGCTTTGGTCCTTTCCTAGCAAAAGTTCGTGACGGAGAACTTAACTAATGTCTAGTGCACAAAACGTTAAAAAGAGCATTCTAGCGCCAGTATTGGATAACAACCCAATCGCGCTACAAGTTCTTGGTGTATGTTCTGCTCTTGCAGTAACAACTAAACTAGAAACAGCTTTTGTAATGACACTAGCGGTAACATTTGTAACTGCGTTGTCTAACTTCTCTGTTTCATTGATCCGTAACCACATTCCTAACAGTGTGCGTATCATCGTTCAGATGGCAATCATCGCATCGTTAGTAATCGTGGTAGACCAAGTGCTAAAAGCTTACCTATACGATATATCTAAACAGCTATCTGTATTCGTTGGTCTGATTATCACTAACTGTATCGTAATGGGTCGTGCTGAAGCATTCGCAATGAAGTCTGCGCCAGTACCATCTCTTATTGACGGTATTGGTAACGGTCTAGGTTACGGCTTCGTTCTTATCACTGTAGGTTTCTTCCGTGAGCTATTTGGCTCAGGCAAACTATTTGGTCTAGAAGTTCTACCTCTAGTGAGCAACGGTGGTTGGTACCAGCCTAACGGCCTAATGCTACTAGCACCATCAGCATTCTTCCTAATCGGCTTCCTTATCTGGGTAATCCGTATTCTGAAACCAGAACAAGTAGAAGCGAAGGAGTAAGGACGTCATGGAACATTACATTAGTCTGTTAGTTAAATCGATTTTCATCGAAAACATGGCTCTGTCTTTCTTCCTAGGTATGTGTACTTTCCTTGCCGTATCTAAGAAGGTTAAGACCTCTTTCGGCCTAGGTGTTGCAGTTGTGGTAGTTCTGACTATCGCTGTTCCTGTGAACAACCTAGTATACAACCTAGTTCTGAGAGAGAACGCGTTAGTTGAGGGCGTGGACCTTAGCTTCCTAAACTTCATCACCTTTATCGGTGTAATTGCAGCACTTGTACAGATTCTAGAGATGGTCCTAGACCGTTTCTTCCCACCTTTGTACAACGCGCTAGGCATCTTCCTACCGCTGATCACAGTAAACTGTGCAATCTTCGGTGGTGTATCTTTCATGGTACAACGTGACTACAACTTTGCTGAATCGATCGTTTACGGTTTCGGCTCTGGTGTGGGCTGGATGCTAGCAATCGTTGCTCTTGCAGGTATCCGTGAGAAGATGAAGTACTCTGACGTACCTCCAGGTCTACGTGGTCTTGGTATCACATTTATCACTGTAGGTCTTATGGCGTTAGGCTTTATGTCTTTCTCTGGTGTTCAACTGTAAGTCGGGTAAACCGCAACAATTAAGGAATAGTCAATGGACATTATTCTTGGTGTAGTGATGTTTACTCTGATCGTACTAGCACTAGTACTAGTGATTCTTTTCGCTAAGTCTAAGCTTGTACCAACAGGTGACATTACAATTTCTGTGAACGATGACCCTTCTCTGGCGATCGTTACACAACCAGGTGGTAAGCTACTGAGTGCTCTAGCAGGTGCTGGCGTATTCGTATCTTCTGCTTGTGGTGGCGGTGGCTCATGTGGTCAGTGTCGCGTAAAAGTTAAATCAGGTGGTGGCGACATCCTACCAACCGAGCTTGACCATATTACTAAAGGTGAAGCGCGTGAAGGTGAGCGTCTAGCGTGTCAGGTTGCAATGAAAACTGACATGGATATCGAGCTTCCTGAAGAAATCTTCGGCGTTAAGAAGTGGGAATGTACTGTTATCTCTAACGATAACAAAGCGACATTCATCAAAGAGCTTAAGCTACAAATTCCAGATGGCGAATCAGTACCTTTCCGTGCTGGTGGTTACATCCAGATTGAAGCTCCTGCTCACCACGTGAAATACGCAGACTACGATATTCCTGAGGAATACCGTGAAGACTGGGAGAAGTTCAACCTTTTCCGTTACGAGTCTAAAGTTAATGAAGAGACCATTCGTGCATACTCTATGGCTAACTACCCAGAAGAGCACGGTATCATCATGCTTAACGTTCGTATCGCAACTCCGCCGCCGAACAACCCAGACGTACCACCAGGCATCATGTCTTCGTACATCTGGTCTCTAAAAGAAGGCGACAAGTGTACTATTTCTGGTCCATTTGGTGAGTTCTTTGCGAAAGATACAGATGCAGAAATGGTATTCGTTGGTGGTGGTGCTGGTATGGCTCCAATGCGCTCACACATCTTCGACCAACTTAAGCGTCTGCACTCTAAGCGTAAGATGTCTTTCTGGTACGGCGCACGTTCTAAGCGTGAAATGTTCTACGTAGAAGACTTCGATATGCTACAAGCTGAGAATGACAACTTCGTATGGCACTGTGCACTGTCTGATCCACTTCCAGAAGATAACTGGGATGGTTACACTGGCTTTATTCACAACGTTCTTTACGAGAACTACCTACGTGATCACGAAGCGCCAGAAGACTGTGAATACTACATGTGTGGTCCACCTATGATGAACGCTGCTGTAATCGGCATGCTAAAAGATCTAGGTGTAGAGGATGAAAACATCCTACTAGATGACTTCGGTGGTTAATTCCTCCAAGTGATTGAATCTATGGCTAGCTCTCCAAGAGAGCTAGCCATTATTTTTTATAGACATAAAACTGATACTCAACAGTTGATATAGGTAATCGGATTGAAAGGATTGATCCTATTTCCCATATCAATTCAACAACATTGGGAGTTAACAAGTGAAAAAGTGGCTTGTTGCATTTGCTTCTCTATTGATTTTGGCTGGCTGTGAGCAGCCTGCCGATCAAATTCATTTAAGTGGCCCTACCATGGGGACTTCTTACAACATCAAGTATATCGAGCAAGATGGTATTCCAACGCCAAAAGCGATGCAGACAGAAATTGATCGCTTATTGGAAGAGGTTAATGACCAAATGTCGACCTATCGTGACGACTCAGAGTTAAGTCGTTTTAATCAGCATCAAACGAGCGAGCCATTTACAGTTTCGACACAAACTGCAACGGTAGTGAAAGAAGCAATTCGCCTTAACGGTCTTACTTTAGGTGCATTGGATGTGACGGTCGGCCCTCTAGTTAACCTGTGGGGGTTTGGTCCAGAAGCTCGTCCAGATGTAGTTCCAACCGATGAAGAACTCGCTGCTCGCAAAGCAAATACCGGTATTCACCACCTATCTGTTGATGGTAATACACTGTCCAAAGACCTTCCTAACTTGTACGTCGACCTATCGACGATTGCGAAAGGTTGGGGGGTTGACGTGGTTGCTGACTACCTTCAATCTGAAGGGGTACAGAACTTTATGGTCGAAGTTGGCGGTGAAATGCGTCTCAAAGGTGTCAATCGTGAAGGTGTGCCTTGGCGTATCGCAATTGAAAAACCGACCGTTGATGAACGTTCAATTCAAGAAATTATTGAACCAGGCGACATGGCAATTGCAACAAGTGGTGACTATCGTAATTACTTTGAGAGTAATGGTGTGAGATACTCTCATATTATTAATCCACGAACAGGCAAACCAATTCATCATAAAGTGGTGTCTGTAACGGTATTAGATAAATCGTCGATGACTGCTGATGGTCTTGCAACTGGTCTTATGGTGCTAGGTGAAGACAAAGGCATGGCAATTGCGAACGAAAATAATATTCCTGTTTTCATGATTGTGAAAACGGAAGATGGTTTTAAAGAGTTGGCTTCGGAAGCATACAAGCCATTCATGAAGAAATAACAACAGAAGTGAGCATGTTTTTATGAATACATTTCTAATTACCTTTGCTGTGTTTGTCGCGGTAATCACTGCAATGGCTGTCGGATACATTTTCCAAAAGAAAGTCGTGAAAGGTAGCTGTGGTGGCTTAGGGGCAGTTGGCATCGAAAAAGTGTGTAATTGTCCAGAACCCTGCGATGCGCGTAAAAAACGTGAAGCGCGCGAGGCTGCGCGTGCTGAGAAATTGGCGGCGTGGGAAAAAGATAGAATTGCTTAGTATTGGTTAATCGTACTAAGAAAGTGATAAAGCTCAGCGTTCTGCTGAGCTTTATTTTTAGGCAGCTAACCAAAGCTCAGATGTCCGAGAAAGAGCCCAATACCGTGTTTTGTTGTTTCTTTCTCTCATGTTACAGAGCAAGACCACACTGATAGTCATTAGGACGAAGAAATGATTTGGTTACGTCCGTTCTCTTTGGCCATGTAAAGTCGCTCATCCGCCACTTTTATTTGTTGTTCCAGCTCCCCCTCGATGTTGCTTACACCAATACTCGCGGTCACAAGAATGTTTTTGTCCAAATAAGTTATTGGCGTTTTTTCTATGCGCTGTCTCATTTGTTCTAAGCGTGTTAGAAAGCCGTCATAGTCGCTACTGGCTTGAATACAAAACTCCTCGCCACCAAGCCTAGCGACAATATCATTTGGAAAATAGATTTTTAGAATATTCGCTATCATGACTAACACTGCATCGCCGCCCTCATGTCCGTGTGTATCATTTACTTGCTTAAAGAAATCGATATCAAGCATCGCGATGTTTCTTTGAGCGTTTTCTACATGGGGTTGCTCAAACAGAAAGCGGCGGTTCCATAAGCCCGTTAGCGCATCTTGATTTGCCATTTTAAACAGTTCAGATGTTGCGTCTTTGATATCTAACAGTTGGTGAATACGGCAAAAAAATTCTTCTTGATTAAATGGCTTGTATAAAAAGTCATTGGCCCCTGCTTTTAGAAACCTAGCCGTCATGGTCTTAGAGTTACTACCCGACAAGCCGAGAATGGCTAATTGATTTTTATCCCACTTCCGACGTAATTCACGCACCATAGTAATGCCATCTTTAACGGGCATATCATGGTCGGTTAAAACGAGAGTGATATCTGGATTTTGCTCGACAAGCTCTAGGGCTTTTTGCCCATTGTCAGCTTCCAACGTCTGAATATATTGATGCTCCAAAAGTTGGGCAATGTGTCTTCTTACGGTGTGTGAATCATCAACGACTAAACATTTGTGTTGTTGATTGTTGGTTAGTCGCTTGAGGAGTGGTAATAGATAGGAAACGGACGCCATGCTGTCTTTCAAAATATAGTCGAGGACACCTTTTGCAAGCATCTTTTCGCGAGTGTCTTCTTGAAATCGAGCCGTTAAAACAATGACACGATGACCATGTTCCAAAACGAGGTCAATAATCTCGCCATCTTGAGCATCCGGTAAACAATAGTCTAAAACCGCACAGAAGAGGTCCTGTGCTGAAGATAACAAGTTCTTTGCCTCCGCGTAGCTTTCCGCTGCGATGACCTCATAACCAGCTTGGCTTATTGTTTGGCAAAGAAAGTTTTTAAATGCACGACTATCTTCAACAACCAGAATCTTATTACTCAAGCGCAGTCCCCAAAATTAATTGTTTAAAATCAATGATAACTAAAATTAAACTTATCGCCATCAAAAAACACATGTCAACCAAAAGTAGAACAACTACTCAAATGTTTGACACGCATCCGTTAACATCACATCATTATTCCTGTCTTAGTTATATAATTATGTTTAGCTAACGTAGGGAGAAAGTAGTATGGAAATGCATCAACATGGTATGGCTGAGCTATTTCAACAACTGGGCCTCGGTAGCTCTCCTCAAGAAATGAAAGATTTTATTAATCAACATCGACACAAAAGAGATTCTGCGCCTTTACATGAAGCTAGCTTTTGGACGATGTCACAGGCGAACTTTCTAAAACAAGCCATCGAAGAAGATGCAGATTGGGCCGAATTAGTCGATCAATTGGACGTAATGCTTCGAGATTGACGTTCGCTTAAACACGCCCATTTCTCTTCAGGTAGATTTGATTTATACTGTTTTTTTGAACAGTGCTTTGATGGCTATGTCAGATCGAATTAGAAAAATTATTCATGTCGATATGGATTGTTTTTATGCTGCCGTAGAGATGAGAGATAACCCCAGTTACCGTGGCATTGCACTCGCTGTTGGCGGACATGAAAAGCAGCGTGGAGTGATTAGCACCTGTAATTATGATGCGCGTAAATATGGTGTTCGCAGTGCAATGTCAACGGCGCGCGCGCTGCAACTCTGTCCTCATTTGTTGGTTGTGCCCGGTAGAATGCATGTATATAAGCAAGTCTCTCAGCAGATTCGTGCTATTTTTGAGCGTTATACGCCTATCATTGAACCTCTCTCATTGGATGAAGCATACCTCGATGTCACGGACTCGACAGCTTGCCGTGGCTCCGCTACGTTGATCGCAGAGTCAATTCGCCGCGATATCTGGAGTGAACTTGGGTTGACGGCATCGGCGGGCATTGCTCCGATAAAGTTTCTTGCCAAGGTCGCGTCAGACATGAACAAGCCCAACGGTCAGTTTGTGATTCCGCCAGAGAAAGTCCAAGAGGTTATCGATAGTCTTCCGCTAGAGAACATTCCTGGTGTGGGGAAGGTGAGTCTTGAGAAGCTCCACCAAGCCGGTTTTTATCGATGTGAGGACATTAAAAACAGTGACTATCGAGAGTTGTTGAGGCAGTTTGGTTGTCAGGGTGCCTCCTTATGGCAGCGAAGCCATGGAATTGATAATCGAGAAGTCGTTGTTGAGCGCGAGAGAAAGTCCGTCGGTGTGGAAAGGACATTCAGCCAGAACATCGCAACCTATGATGAATGTTGGCAAGTGATTGAGGAGAAACTTTATCCTGAACTCGAGAAACGTTTAGAGCGTGCAAGCCCAGATAAGTCGATTATTAAACAAGGTATTAAAGTCAAATTTGCCGACTTTCAACTGACAACAATTGAGCACATCCATCCGCAATTAGAGCTTGAGGACTTCAAGATCTTGCTAAGAGATATTCTTAAACGCCAAAATGGACGGGAAATTCGCCTTTTAGGCTTGAACGTGATGCTCAAGCCCGAAGACCAAGCGCGTCAATTGAGCTTTTTTTAGGCCCTTACCGTTTCTACCTGCGTTAATACCTGCTCAAAACTTACATTTGCCATTGCACCATAACCTGCTAGCTTTGAGGCTTTTAGCTGGCTAATCAAAGGAGTGCTGATTCCGCACAAGAAGCGAGCAACGGCATCATTACTGATGGCCGATGGGGAAAGCTGAATAAACTCCCGCGCCCATATCGATACTTGAGATTGTTCAATATCTTCAGGTTCTGGTGCTGTGAATGTGGCGACGTGACCACGACACACGGAGCAGTGACCACATTGCTTTGGTGCATCGTGATCCGCAAAGTAGTTCGCCAATTGTGAGCTCAAACAGTGCTCGGACTGGAACAAGTGCAGCATGGTGTGGATTCTTTCGATATCTTTGCTTTCTTTGGATTGGAACAGTTCATACAGTTGTTGGATTAAAACATCCGAGCTCTGTTTGGTTGGCATAACTGAGTACACGTCCGTCAGTTGTTTGCTCTCTAGTTCTATCCAGCCGTTCTGGTGAAAATAGTCGAGCGCTGCGACAACTCGGCTGCGTTCCGATTGATAGTTCATCCATAGCGCTTCTAGATCAACTTGGCACCACACTTTGGCTTTTTGTGAGCAGGAAAAAATAGCCTCCACAAATTGACGTCGCTCGCCTTGAAATTGATTCACAATAAATTGCTGATCGTGCAAAAACTTAAACCGATATTCCGCAAAGTAACTGTACTTTGCTTCAATGACGTTATGTAGCTCCAAATAAACCAACAAGGTTTTGAGTGGCAATTGGCGGATATTACTTTCACGCGACAAACGCAGTGGCACTACCTCCCATTGTGGAGCATGTTCTTTCGCTTGCTCGACTACATAGTTAATTGACGTAAATTCTGGTGTGTCACCATAGACAAAATTCTCCAACACCGTTAGGCCGGACGTATTGCCTAGCAGAATGCACTCCGAGCGTTGCCCGTCCCTGCCTGCACGTCCAATCTCTTGTGCGTAGTTCTCGATTGATTTGGGTAAGTCGAAGTGAATGACGCGTCGAATATCAGATTTATCGACCCCCATACCAAATGCAATCGTTGCAACAATACAGTCAATTTGGCCATCCATGAACTGCTGTTGGATTTGTTCACGAACGTCGCTTTTCATGCCAGCGTGGTATGCGTGAGCGTTAATGCCAATATGGATTAATGACTTTGCTACTCGTTCTGCTGTTTGCTGCTGCGTCACGTATACGATGGTCGGAAGTTTAGGTGAAGAGGCGATGATCTCACTGAGCTGTTCTTGTTTCTTTGTTTCCTCACACGGGATCACCGAGATATCCAGATTAGAGCGGTAGAAGCCTGTAACGGTAATATGTTCACTGGAAATATCGAACTTTTTTTGCATGTCTTCAATAACTGCAGGCGTTGCCGTTGCGGTGAGAAGTAAAGACTGTGGGATGTTCAGTTCACGTTGATATTGCGGTAGTTTGAGATAATCTGGACGAAAGTTATGCCCCCATTCGGAAATACAGTGCGCTTCATCAATGACCATCAAAGAAATTGGTACTTGGCGAATGAATTCACGAAAACGCTCATTTTTTAGTCGCTCAACAGAAATCATCAAGATTTTGATTTGTCCATTCTTCACGCCAGCCATGACCTGTTGTGCTTCTTCTCTACTTTGACTGCTATCGATAGAAGCGGCCGCGATTCCTTTACTTTGTAAAAAGCTCAGTTGATCCTTCATTAACGCCAACAACGGAGAGATCACCAACGTAAGGTTGGGTAATATGGTTGCAGGTAGTTGATAACAGAGTGACTTCCCCGAGCCTGTAGGAAAGATTGCCGCAGCAGAGTAACCATTCATAACGGCTTCAATAACGGGTTGCTGACCTTGGCGTAATGAGTCAAAACCAAATACAGATTGAAGTGTTTGATGCAGCGAGTCACTTTGCATAATAGGGAAACCTTTCTTTGATGGTAAACTTGGCTACATTAACACACCCCGAATACTAAACGCGCGTCCTAAAAGTATGAACAAAGCTGACTTAGTCCAAATTATCATCCAACATCTGGAAGAAAAACTTCAAGTTGCCCATTCATCGGCTCAGCGAGCTATCGATGCCGCCACAGATGAAGAAACTGTTCCCGAGCACAAGTACGATACATTGGCACTTGAAGCCGCGTATCTTGCTCATGGACAAGCCATGCGAATTCAAGATAGTGAAGAGGAGTTGCGTCAATATCGTTCTTTAGTGACTCGTAACTTTAAGAATGCGCCTGTTGGTGTTGGTGCTTACGTTGTTCTCGCAGATGAGAATTTGATCGAAAAGCACTTCTTTGTAGGCCCTTGCTCTGGTGGTTTGACTGTTCAATATCAGACTCTGGAAGTCTTTGTCTTAACAGCCAAATCTCCTCTGGGTCGAGCGTTGTTCGGGAAAGAAGAGGGTGATGAGGTTGACGTGAAAATAGGAGATAAAACAACTTGTTACGAAGTCGTGACGATTTGCTGACATCTCATGTATCACTCAGTGTTATGTTTAACACGAGTAATGTTAAATAAAAGAGAATGACATGAAAAAGCTTTTTACACTCTCATTGCTGATGGTCAGTGCTACTGGTTATGCAGCGCAGTGTCGTGTGGACATCAATAATGAAGTCCGTATGGATGGGCAAAGCTTGGAAATTCGCCAAACGACAGGTGATAAAGCTGTCGTGGATGAGGATAACAACCTCTTCATCAAAGGTGAGCTAATTGAACTCAATGCCGACCAAAAAGCGGCAATTGAAGACTATCGCGAAAAAATGAACGCGTATATTCCACAAGCAAAGCAATTGGCGAGTGATGGTTTAGCGCTTGCGAATGATATTATTGATGATGTTGCGGAAAGCCTCGATGCACCTGGTGCGTTTGATAATGTAAAAGTCGCAGTAAAGGACTTTTTCGCTGATGTTGAATCACGTTACTACAAAGATGGTGATTTCATCCTGCCTGCGGAGAGTTTTGAGTCTATGACACAAGGGTGGACTGAAGACTTTGCAAAAGCACAAGAGATCTTCAATAAAGAGTTTTTAGCCAGTTCGTTGGATGCTTTATCGAAAAAAATGAAGGAAGAGGGAGGGATAAACCTCACTGCATTATCAGAGAGTATGGCTGAACTCAGCGCGAAAGTAGAAGAGCGTTTAGCCGAGCATTCGAAAGAGGTAGAACAACAAGCAGAAGACTTGTGCGATTCGCTGGATGACATGGCAGGGCAAGAAAACGATCTGTTGAAGAAAATCCCTGAGCTAAAAGATTACCGAGTATTTACGATTTAATTACTCATTAAAAAGCAAAAACTCGATGAGATAAAGAAAGAGAGCACTATTGTGCTCTCTTTGCGTTTTACTCGCTTATTCTTTGATAGCTTATTGCGCATTCATCTCGGTGAGTTTATCGCCGACAGGTTTTGAGAAGTTAAAGCCATCATGCTGATCCCAGTTGATAGACCATGTCATTACCCCTGCATAATTCGGGTAATGGTACGCTGGTTTAACGGTGCCACATGAAGTGCCTTTGGTTAAACAATCTAGTGCGTTGATAATATTCTGTGTTGGAGCCTGCCCTGAATTTGCCGAGCTAGGACCTGAAGGTAAACCGATTGCGACTTGATCATCGCGCAATGGTGCAAATTGAGTGCCGTCGGCCAACTCAAAACCTTCGATAAGCATTTTAGATTGCGCTACCATCATATCCACAGAGCCTTCTGGTGCACTGCCTGGCAGGTATGGGTTTGGCAAACCGCCGTTGTTATATAACTGGACGTGAAGCAAGTCGAGCGTGCTGCGTGTCTCGTTTATCACAGGAATGTAAGCTCCCCAAATACCGCTGTAAGCCACATAGCCGCCTTGAACATAAGGGTGCTCAGGCGCCATGGTTAGGTACATATCTCCACCCATGTTTTGCTCTATTTGAAGCAAAGCACGACCAAGGCGAGCTTGAATTTGCGAGCCATGAACTAAGTTAGAACCACTCTCTAAATCCACATCTAGACCATCAAAGCCCCACTCAGCGATAAGACCTGTTAGGCTAGAGACAAAGTTGGCTTCATCTTGGTCGGTATTCAGCGTAATCGTGCCTTCTGCGCCGCCAAGAGAGAGAACAAACTTCTTACCTTTAGCTTGAAGCGCTGCCATGTCCTGCTTGAATTGTGTTGGATCGAGTGCTGGACAATCGCTGTAAATATCGCCTGAATATAGATTAAAGTGCACAGTGCCATCACTGTTGCGATCATTTTCAGCAAAGGCAATATCAATCACATCCCAAGCATCTGCCATATCTGCTAGACGAATTGGACAGCCCGCACCATTTACAAAATTGTGCCAGTAACCGATGAGTTTATGGCGTTTCTCTACTTGCTCAACCACCGTTATTGCTGCGGCGTCAGACAGTGCATTGCTTCCTGACAAATCCACAGCTTGGGCGCTAACTGTAAAGTTACCAAGTGCAGTTGGTGTCCAGTTGGCTGTGTAAGGTGCTGTGGTATCGGTTGCAACAATAGAGCCGTTGATCATGAAATCAACGTGTTTAATGCCTGAAGTTAAAGACGTTGCATCGGCGCTTAATGCGAGACTTTTGCCTAATCCGACGGTTTGACCGCTGCTTGGTGAAGTCAGAGAGACGACCAAATCTTTATCGCTGACTTCCACACCAACCAGGGACTCTGACGTGTTGTTATCATTATCGGTTGCGACGGCTTTAAGCTGGTTAGCGCCAATAAGTGTGGCGTTCCAAGTAACGGAATATGGCGCTTGAGTGGTGACCCCTAAGCTGGTGTTGTTCGCAAAAAACTCAACTTGCGTGACTGTGCCATCAGCATCGCTTGCGTTTGCCGTGATTTCGTTATTGCTGCCAGCGAGCACGACTTGTCCATCCGTTGGTGCCGTAATGGTAACTTGCGGTGGTGTCGAACAAGCACCTAGGCCACTCCAAGCATCTTGCCAGTATAGCCCTTCACCAGGCTCGTAAGCCCATGTCGCATCCGAGGAGCACCAACCAGCAACATCACAACGATATTTTTGGTTGAAGTGAGAAATCAGGTCGCCAGCTTGATAACTTGTGCCTGCCACATAAGGTACTGCATCTGCACATCCGCCCGTTCCGGTTTCTGAATTACTAATAACCAGCGCTACTTCTTGGCTCATCGTTGCGAGGTTTGTATCATCAGTCGCTTGTGCTTTGAACGAGTATGTACCTGGACTAGCGGTCCATTGATATTCGTAAGGTGCGCTAGTATCAATGGCGACAGATTGATTGTTTACGAAGAACTCAACTTGTGTGACCACACCATCAATATCGTCAGCTTGAGCGGCTACGGTTAGGTTATCGCCTACATTAAGCACTTCTGTGCCTACTGGGCTTGTCAATGAAATGCTTGGTGGCGGTAATTCGACTTGTGGTTGAACTTGGATAGAAATCGTCGTGGTGCTAACAGCTCCCTCATTATCTGTCGCAATTGCGGTCAATTGCGAGATCCCTTCAATAGCTGTCCAAGAAGCTTCGAATGGTGCTTGAGTTACCACAGCAACGGTTTGGTTGCCTGCAACAAACTCAATTTGTGTGATTTGGCCATCTTCGTCAGTTGCGTTGGCTAACAAAGTGATCGCACTGCCTTCGGGAATTTGTGCGTTGTTTATTGGAGAGGAGAACGACACCGTTGGTGATAAATTGTTGCTTCCACCATCACATTGCCCTAACGCTTTCCATGCTTCCCAAGATCCTGAGTTGGTCACGGGATCATTGCCTTGCGTCCAATATGCAGCCTCATAAGCGGCTCCTTGCGTTTTTACTAAAGCGCCCGATGTATAAGTCGCAGTGCTGTCCCAGTCGGGTAAACTTTGACAGTTATAGGCTTGAGCTTGGTAGCTGGCGCTGAGTGCTACAACCATCGCTCCGTGAAGTAGGGTGACCTTCATTTTCCTCTCCTTGAATCATGGGTATAAATGAGAACAGAGTAATAACTAGCTGATAAATAGACATTAGGGGGAAAAAGCGAAGCACAATATTCTGCTTTTCGACACAGTATCACGAGGAACAGTTCGTCCCTTACACCAGAGCTCATTATTTTTCGGCTCACTTCACGGCAGAAGGATTGGTAAAATTCAGCCACGTAAAACGAACAACAGTCGCGAGGCTTTTGAGCGATGAATATGAGATGTACGTTAAAATTTACAAGCTGAATGACTACAAATTGTTTCAACTGTCGAGGATTTAACCGAGGTGCTCTTGTTGAATAGTGAATATTGCTATAGTGTACTAGTTAGCTAGTTCAATGATATTTTTGTGTGAGTAGTATGACACAGCAAACCTCTTCTCAGCCTCGCGAGCATTTTGGCTCTCGTCTCGGGTTCATCTTAGCTGCCGCAGGTGCCGCAGTTGGCCTTGGCAATATTTGGGGCTTCCCAACTCAAGCAGCCAGTAATGGTGGCGGTGCTTTCCTGTTAGTTTATTTGGTGATGATTCTTATCGTCGCATTTCCGATGCTGGTGGTTGAAATGGCGATTGGTCGCCATGGTCAAGCCAACCCTGTAGACAGTATGCGTGCAATCACAGATAACCCTGCCGGTAAAAAGCTCGGCGGCATTGTGGGTTGGATTGGTTTAAGCGTACCAAGCGCTGTCTTAGCGTTTTATTCAATTGTTGGTGGTTGGTTGATCTGCTTTTTACTGGGTGCAATCACAGATCTAATGGGGTTAGAAGCTGCAACTCAATGGCTAAAGGGCTTTAGTGTTGAACGTAACTTGTTCGGAACCATTACTTTTTATGTACTGACGATTCTCATCGTACAAGGTGGCGTAAAACAAGGTATTGAGAAGTGGTCCACACGTTTGATGCCAGCATTGTTTGTTTTGTTTGCTCTGCTATTTGCTTACATCATGACGCAAAACGGTGCGATGGAAGGTCTGAAACATTACCTAGTGCCGGATTTTGAAAAGGTATGGGACCGCAAGTTGATTCTTGCTGCAATGGGACAGGGCTTCTTCTCGCTTACGATCGGTGGCTGCTCAATGTTGATTTACGGATCTTACTTGAGTAAGAAAGAAAACCTACCAAAGATGGCGATGAACGTGACCATGGTAGATACTGCCGTTGCTTTCATTGCAGGGTTAGTGGTGATGCCAGCGATGTTTGTAGCAATGCAAAAGGGCGTTCAAATCTATGCAGAAGATGGCTCTCTCTTAAGCTCAGATACGTTAGTGTTTACGGTATTGCCACTAATGTTTGATAGTTTAGGTTTGCTTGGTCAATTATTCTCTATTGTGTTCTTCTTATTGTTGACGATTGCGGCGCTAACGTCTTCCATTTCAATGTTAGAGTGTCCAGTGGCTTTAGTGAGTGAGCGCTTCAATACTAAGCGCAGCGCAACGAGCTGGGTTTTAGGTGGTCTCATTGCTTTGTTCAGTGTGGTGATTGTTTATAATTTTGGTGCTCTATTTGGTATGGTCGCGACGGTTGCTACTCAGTATCTACAACCAACCGCTGCGCTCTTATTCTGCTTATTTGGTGGTTGGGTATGGAATCGCAACTCAAAAATCAAAGAGCTTGAGCAAGGTTGCCCGGAGTTTACGCAAGGTTGGTTTGGTAAGTTATGGCCTGCGTATGTGAAGTTTGTATGTCCAATTCTTGTGGCGACAGTCATCTGGGCTTCATTTGGCTAACCGAGACGTCTATCGAATAAAAGAAAAGGGCTTGATGGTAACTCATCAAGCCCTTTTTCATATTGGTTATTCTCGTTTCGGTTATCCGCCAAGCATGGTGTGGATTAACGGAATTGTCCTGCTTCTGGAAGAAAGTCAAAACCAGCAGAAGCCAGTTTTGTCTCCAGTGCTGTGCGCTCGATATCGAAGAAAGCCACCAGTTTGTCCAGATCACCTCCGAAGTCATCGCGTAGCTTCATATTCACAATGCTCATCAGCATGACAGGGTCCATGGATTCAAAGTTCGCTAGATTCATTACTTATCCTCAAAATCTGAAATCAGTAGGTTTGCCGCAGCAAATGCCGCTTTTTCACGCACTTCTTTAGGCAGGGACTCATCCGCTGCAACATCGTTCAGTGCTTTAACTGCACATGAAATTGCTTGGGGAATATAAGCTTGATCGCCACTACCAATCTGAGCATAAAGCTCACGAACCAGTTCACAACAGCCGTATACTTGCATGTTTTCTTTCCACTAAATGATAACTTATCTCAATATACACACAGCGGATTTGAAACTCAAAGTACAGAGTTGTTTTGGCTCAAGTTGAAGGTTTGCTTGAGCGAGATTTAATCACTGCATTTGTGCTTCTAACTGCTGAGTGACTTCTGGTGAAAGTTGAAGTTGTTTTGCTAGTTCTTGCAGATACGCTTTTTCCATAAAGTTTTGTTCATCAGCGACGATCAAAGACGCCAGGTAAATTTCTGACGCTTGTTGAGGAGAGGTCGCCTGATTAGCAATTTCAGCAGGATCAAGCGGTTTGTTTAACTCTTGCTGAACGAGGTGACGAACGTGCTCATCTGCGCCCATATCCGCGAGAGCTTGTTCAATGCGCGCCATTTCCTCTTCATCAACGTGACCATCAGCTTTTGCAGCTCCAATCATTGCTTTTAAAATTAAGACACTGTGTTTACTGTCATCGGGGTCAAAGGTTTCTTGAACACCTTGACCGGATTGCTTGGCTTGCCAGTCGTTATACACTTTGTAGGCCAAGGCTCCAAGCGCAGCTGCGCCACCGACTTTTAATGCGCTTGACCCTATTTTTTTAGTCATTTTTTTACTTTTCTTTGAGCCCATCAGCATACCGATGAGGCCTCCGCCTACAGCACCTGCTCCTAGCGTTTTTAGGCTACTTGAATTTGATGAGGATTTGATGTTGTTGGTTTGTTTGCCCAATGCATCTGCACCTTGCTTAAGTAAGTCTGATTTGAGTGCTTGGTTTAGAAGACTTTTTAAATCCATAACTGACCTCCTTTAGATGATGAAATCAGTTTAATAGCAAGAAGCTGAACCAAAGATTAACAAAGTGAATAGTTCGAAAAAGGTGGAGGGGGGCGTTGAGCTGTAATAAAAAGGGCTGACCGAAGCCAACCCTTTTTAACTATTTGAAACTACCTCAAATGCGAACTCGTCTAGTGCTTACTTTAGTTGAGCTTTTACGTGCTCAACAATGTCAGTCATTGCGACTGCTGTTTTCTCACCAGTAGCACGGTTCTTGTATTCGAAGTTGCCTTCTTTCATTGAGCGGTCACCGATAATAATGGTATGCGGTACACCAATAAGCTCCATGTCAGAGAACATTACGCCTGGGCGTTCTTTACGGTCGTCAAATAGCACTTCGATGCCCATTGCTGTTAGCTCAGCGTACAATTTCTCAGCGGCTTCTTTCACTTCTTCTGACTTGTGCATGTTCATTGGAACGATCGCTACCTGGAATGGTGCGATTGCATCTGGCCAGATGATGCCGTATTTGTCGTGGTTTTGTTCAATAGCAGCCGCTACTACGCGAGTGATACCGATACCGTAACAACCCATTTCTAGGATGACGTTCTTACCATCAGGACCCAGTACACCACAGTTCATCGCTGCGGAGTAAGCGTTACCTAGTTGGAAGATATGGCCAACTTCGATACCACGCTTAAGCTGGATAATGCCCTTGCCACATGGGCTTGGGTCACCTTCCACAACGTTACGTAGGTCTTCAACTTGACCAAGCTCTACATCACGACCCCAGTTAATACCGAAGTAGTGTTTGCCATCGATGTTCGCGCCCGCACCGAAGTCGCTCATTACCGCAACGCTGCGGTCAACAATGAACGGCAGTTTAAGGCCAACAGGGCCAAGTGAACCAGGGCCTGCACCGATAAGCTCACGAATTTCTTCTTCAGATGCCATTTCCAGTGGAGCTGCAATCTGAGGAAGGTTTTCTGCTTTCACTTCGTTCAGTTCATGATCACCACGAATAATAAGCGCGATGATTGGCGCATCAACTTCGTCAGATGCTTTCACAAACAGTGTTTTCACTGTTTTTTCAATTGGTAGTTCGAACTGCTCAACCAATTCAGCGATTGTTTTCGCGTTTGGCGTATCAACCAACGTCATTTCTTGTGTTGGTGCCGCAGCCTCAGAGGCTGGAGCTAGTGCTTCTGCTTTTTCAATGTTTGCCGCGTAATCTGACTCGCTAGAGAATGCGATGATATCCTCGCCGCTTTCAGCCAGTACGTGGAACTCTTGAGAGCCGCTACCACCGATAGCACCGCTATCTGCAAGTACAGGACGGTAATCCAGACCCATGCGATCGAATGCTTTACAGTAAGCATCGTGCATTGCGTCGTATGACTTTTGTAGGCCGTCTTTATCAATGTCAAAGCTGTACGCATCCATCATTGAGAATTCACGTGAACGCATTACGCCAAAACGTGGGCGTCGTTCGTCACGAAATTTAGTTTGGATTTGGTACAGGTTTAGCGGAAGCTGTTTGTAAGAGCTCACTTCATTGCGAACAAGGCTAGTGATCACTTCTTCAGCGGTTGGGCTAAGTACAAACGGACGAACATGACGGTCAGTAAAGCGAAGTAGCTCAGGGCCCATCTTTTCGCTGCGGCCTGTCTCTTCCCATAGTTCAAACGGCTGAACAACGGGCATCAAAGTTTCGACTGCGCCTGCATTGTCGATTTCTTGACGAACGATGTTTTCGACTTTACGCAGTACACGTAGACCAGTAGGTAGCCAGGTGTATAAACCTGAAGCCAGCTTACGGATCATACCTGCACGTAGCATGAGCTGGTGGCTCACTACTTCTGCGTCGTTTGGAGTCTCCTTCAGAGTAGAAAGAAGATAATTACTGGTACGCATTAAATTTATCCGTTTATTTAAGTTAGATACTCAAGCTTGAATAAGCAGGAGTATGGGAGTTCCCTAAAGGGAAATTTGTTAGCCGTCTATAATATCAGCCAATTGCGTTTGTCAAAAGCTTTCAATAGCGGTAACCGTTATTAAGTTGCTTGTTGCTGTGAACTTTACGTTCAAGTCGAACAAATTTACCGCATATTCTTTGTCGTCCGGCTTGTTTTTCTTATATGCAGGGCGAGGATCTTGTGCCAGAACTTGTTCAATGACTGATCTTACATAGTCAGTATCGGGTCGATTTTCTATCGTTGCTAATGCTTGAGCAGAAAAGGTGACTTGTGACTTTTCTGGTTCTTGGTCTGCGTATCCGCCTTGTGCTTCCGAAATAGAATCCGAATAGGGAATATAAGGCTTAATATCCACAATCGGTGTCCCATCCACGAGATCTACACTGCCTAAATCAAGATAGATTTGATCGCCTTGCTTAGTGACTCCTTTCACTTCAACGGCTGACATTCCGATTCCGTTTGGACGGAAAGTCGAGCGCGAGGCAAAGACACCAATTCGTTCATTGCCGCCTAATCGTGGCGGACGTACAGTTGGTTTCCAACCAGCTTCCAGATTCTGATCAAATAGAAACAACAACCAAACGTGAGAGAACTGTTCTAGCCCACGCACTGCTTCAGGGCTATTTGCTGCACCTAACAGTTTTACGCGTGCTTTAGCCTCTGGTACTAAGCGTGGTTGGCGCGGAACTGCAAACTTTTCTTTGTACGGTGTCTCAATGACGCCGATGGGTTCGATGGAATACATGGTGGACATCTTTAAGAATTCATTGAGATGAAAAGTATCACAAATTTCTCTTGCTTTTCTTGTTGATAATGATTATTAATTAAAATGTTATAACATAACAATTCAATTAAAAGGAAAAGTATTATGAAACCAGGAATCCACCCTGAATATCGTCCTGTGGTGTTCCACGACACCAGTGTAGATAAGTACTTTGTCGTTGGTTCTACGTTGAAAACGGAGAGAACCATAGAATGGAAAGATGGCAAAACTTACCCTTACTTTACGTTAGATGTGTCGTCAGCTTCTCACCCGTACTACACCGGTAAACAGCGCGTTGTACAAACCGAAGGTCGCATTGCGAACTTCAACCGTCGTTTTGGTCAATTTAAGAGCGAAAAGGAATAAATCATGAAGGTAGTAAAATCATTAAAAAGTGCAAAAAGTCGTCATCCGGATTGCCAGATTGTAAAACGGAGAGGGCGTCTTTATGTCATTTGTAAAACGAACCCGAGATTCAAAGCTGTGCAAAAGTAATCAACCTGCATATATCTAACTTATGGTTTTGTTTAATTGATAATATTGAGTTAATTATCTTACATGGATGAAATATCTACATTTTTATTCAATGTTGGTTATAAATGCCTCTGTTCGTCACAGTTTGTAACATTTAGGGCTTTTATTTGACCTTCTACTCAAGTACCCTTCGCACGCTTTTTGACATTTTTGTCACATTTGCATAGGAATAAAAACAAGGAGGGAACAGATGAGTTCATCTGATTCAATTAAACAAAACTCGCCTAAGAAGCCGCTGTTTACGCGCTTTTTGGATACTGTCGAATATTTGGGGAACTTATTACCCCACCCGATCACACTATTTGCCATTTTCTGTTTAGCCATTCTGGTGATGTCGGGTATTGCAGGATACTTCGAAGTTTCCGTAGTTGACCCTCGTCCTGAGGGTGCAAAAGGTCGTGCCGCGGATGGCATGATTCATGTCGTTAGCTTGCTTAACGCTGATGGCCTTGAGCTAATCGTTACCAATCTAGTGAAAAACTTTGTCGGCTTTGCACCTTTGGGTACGGTATTGGTTGCGATGTTGGGTGTTGCTATTGCTGAATACTCAGGCTTGCTATCTGCAGCAATGCGTGGCTTAGTCATGGGTGCATCTCAACGCATGGTAACAGTGACGGTCGTTTTCGCGGGTATCATTTCAAATACGGCATCAGAGCTTGGCTATGTGGTACTTATTCCACTGGCTGCAATGCTGTTCCATTCTTTAGGTCGTCACCCACTTGCCGGTCTTGCTGCGGCGTTCGCTGGTGTATCTGGTGGTTACTCAGCAAACCTACTTATTGGTACGGTTGACCCGCTGTTGTCAGGCATTACTGAAACGGCGGCGCAAATGATCGACCCAACTTACACTGTTGGTCCAGAAGTTAACTGGTACTTCATGTTTGTGTCGACATTCTTCATTGCAATCACAGGTGCGTTTGTTACTGAAAAAATTGTTGAGCCAAAGCTTGGCAAATACAGTGAAGAAGAAGCCTCAGAAGATTTGTCGAACGACAAAATGGGTGGCTTAACAGACATTGAGAAGAAAGGCCTAAAACTAGCAGGTGTTGCTGTACTGGTTGTTTCAGCGCTGCTTGCTTGGACGGTTGTTCCAGAAGACGGCATCCTACGTTCTGATGCAGGTACAATTGCAGGTTCACCATTCCTGAAAAGTATCGTGGCATTCATCTTTGTGTTCTTTGCTATTCCAGGCTTTGTGTTTGGTAAAGTTGTGGGCACGATGAAGACGGATCGCGATATAATTGATGCAATGGCGAAATCTATGTCTTCTATGGGCATGTACATTGTATTAGTTTTCTTTGCGGCTCAGTTCGTTGCTTTCTTTAAATGGACTAACTTCGGTCAGGTATTCGCGGTTGCTGGCGCTAGCTTCCTGCAAGAAATTGGCTTAACTGGCCCAATGTTGTTCTTTGCGTTCATCCTGATGTGTGGCTTTATCAACCTAATGATTGGTTCGGCATCGGCACAGTGGGCAGTAACGGCTCCGATTTTTGTTCCTATGTTGATGCTTGTTGGTTATGCACCGGAAACGATTCAGGCTGCTTACCGAATTGGTGACTCGACGACAAACATCATTACTCCAATGATGAGCTACTTTGGTTTGATTCTTGCCGTAGCGACTCGTTACATGAAGAACTTAGGTATCGGTACGCTGATCGCGACCATGCTACCTTACTCAATCTGCTTCATTGTAGGTTGGAGTGTGCTGTTCTACCTATGGGTATTCGTATTTGGTTTACCAGTAGGCCCTGGCGCAGCAACATACTACACACCGTAGAAAACGGTTACCTCACACAGCTCCATTATAAAAAGCCTGCGAACGTCGCAGGCTTTTTTATCGATTGAGACTGTGTACGCAGGCTTACCTGATTATAGATGTCGGTTTATAGCTGAAAACGTATCAACAAAGGGCGATAAAAGTGCTGAGTGAGCCAGCACAAGCTTTTCCAAATTATGCGTTTGTACCAAGGTAAGTGCGCAATATAAACATAGCTAAATTCAATTTCTGGCCGGGCTTTTCTGTTGCGTTTAAAAGCCGGAGCGCCTGAGCTCATATTAAAGCGACGCTGGTATATCATGGCATGGCGGATGGTATAGGCCGATATTCGACGATACAATGCGAGGCGTTGTGGCTTATTGGTATCGTAGCCAAAAATTGGGCAAGTCATATCATTATCAATTTCTACAATGCCTAACGTAGCCAGCATCTCTTCTTGATAAAACAGTCCCACTAAATGTACTAATTTGTTCTGGCTCGCCTGTTTTAAATATTGGCTTGAAAACTGGATGTTATTGAGGCTGTATTTATCAAGGTAAAGCATGTCATATAACTCTTTGGCACGCTGAAATTCTTCATCAGTGGTCAGTGGCCTAAACTGCCAATCTTTATCATTAAGCAGTTTGAAGTCTTTCGTTAAATCTCGGTTGAAGCTGAACGCTTGCCAATCATCAAGTAAATACACTTGTCGTGTTACCAAGCTTTGCCATTTTGGCTGCTTCAATCGCTGAATTAAGTGTAAATGCTGACGCTGATTGAGGGAGCGAAGCACCAAGGGAAAGGTGGGGTATTGATCGAGTGCGACGCGACGCAGTTCATCGAGATTTAAGGATTCCCATTGTTCGCTATACATATTGGTGGACAAGCACTGATTGTTGAGCGTTTGGACTTGATCCAATCCAGCCAATGATAAGACTGGTTTAGTCATATTAATAAGTCGCTTACATACCCATCGAACAGCCATATTTTTGACTTTGTGAAGTTCTTCTTCGGCGTAGCCACTAAGCAGTGTCATAGGGGAGACTGCATAACAGTTGTTTGGTATTTTTGGTGTTACGGAGTAAGGAATGGCAACATCATCGATATAGTAGCAACCAAAGCTTGCTGTGCATTCATCAATAGGATTTGACTGCATAAGAGTGATAAAGGTTTGATGCCATTCTTGAGAGGAAAGTGTCATGGGTTCAATGCCTCTCCATTCCACTCAATATCAACGGTAGAAGCGTCGCTCCACTTCGTCTTGTTCTGCCTAGCTAACCGGAGTAATTCAAACATACTCCGGATTTGGCTCCCGACCGGTAAGTTATGCTGTTGCATCACATTCACTCCAGACCACCAATCTTGCCAAGTTCGAGCCTTAAATAGGGATAATCCACCTTCCGCGATGAGTGTTATTGGACCTAAATGATGCAATCGCTGCTCGGAAGGACTGGTAAACTCCATATTAGGAAGCAGTTGGTTGCATCGAGACGAGAGTAGGTGCAAACCACTGGTGGCTCTTGGGTTACATTCAATCACGTAGAGTTGATCTTGTGATTTGATGAAGTCAAACGACACTTGCCCATGATAAGTATGACGTTTACCAAAAGCTGCGATAAATCTATCTAGTCGTTCGCACGAGATCGGCTGAAAAGCACTGGCGGCCGAGCCGTTTACACAGTATTTCGGCACATAAGCTTGGTGTGCTTTAAGGTCACCATGTTCAAAAATGGCATAGTTACACACCGGAGTCCCATGGATTTTTTGTTGCTGAACCCAAGGGAAAAGGGGCGATATCGTGGCGGCAGAAATAGACTGAGTCGTCACATCTCTTATGACTTGCCCGCCAAACCGAGAGTAAACGGGCTTTAGAACGGTTCTCTTATTAATTTCAATCTCACTTTTATCAGCGACCAAACGAGTTTTTGGAAGTGTGATTTCTGGCAAACCTTGAAGCTGTTCAAAGACGGTCAACTTGTTGTGCAGGGCATTGAGTAGTCCCACATTGGGCAGAAAAAAATCTACTTCTGGGCATTGTTTGGCAACATGAGCCAAGTAATAAACTTCTTCACAAGTGGGTATCACTATATCAATACGCATCTGAGTAATGATTTTTAGGATCTGCTGTTGATAGGTGGGAAACGTAAATCGAGGTGAAGCGGTGGGTATATAAGACTCGATACCTCGCAAAAATGATCCCAGAGGCTTTTTTAGCGAATCGGTGAGAATTACTTCATGCCCATGATGCATACACATGGTTGCCCACTCTAGTGCAACTGGTGCTCGGGCTCCGGTGATTAAGACCCGCATATGTTCACCACACGTCGTTGTTTATTCATTGGCGTCCAAATAGGCGCAGGGCGGTAACTAAATCTGACAGGATCAAGCCGCAATTGGTCAAACAACTTTATCAAGGCTTGATGTATAACCCGATGGTGGTGAACATCCGCTTCAATTTGAATGGCTTGTGACCCTGTTTGGGTGATTCGGTAATCCACGCGACTTTGGGCGGATAGTGTTATAGCGCGGTAGATGAGATCTGGTAACACCGTCACTGGGACGTGGTTTGCGTTTAGCGTGAGGCGATCACCACATCGTCCGGCAATCGCGCCAAGAGGTTCAAATACGCCATTATCCTGTTTATTCTCAATAATATCGTCGAGCTGATAACGAATAATGGGCTGAGTTTTACGACGAAAATCGGTGATAATTGGGCTGTAATGAGTACGTTCGGTATTCAGCCAATGTTTTTCGATGTAAACAACATCTTGATTCCAGCGCATTTGTCCATGCTGTTCAGTACATGCAAGAAAACCTTCGGTACATTGATAGACTTCATGGAGTTCGCTGTCGAACCGTTGAGAAATAAAGTGACGGTCACTCTCAGTTAGGACTTCTGCACCAGAAATGATCCGCTGTGGTTGAATTGCGGGTTGACCAAATTGACCGCTGAACTGGGCGCAGAGCTGAAGAGCTTGCGCACTACCAACCAAAAGCGTGGGTTGGAACTCATCCAATTCTTTTATCCATTCTTGGTAAGGTTTAGTTAAATCCGCATAAAAGAATGTGACAGGGCCTTTCGCGACGGATTTATACAGTGGGCTGTTGGCGCGCAAGGCTAGCGCAATTCGGTGCTTTTGCCATAGGTTGGGCAACAGGCGAGCCAATATATTGCCAGCCCACAGTTGCGTTTCCTGTTTGTCAGCAAGAAACAGCCCGCGCATGCCTGATGTGCCCGAAGAAAGCCCAACAGTAACATCGCCAACTTTCGAAGCGGCGAAGTTGCGTGACTGTTCTGCTTCGAGTGCTTGTTGCATTAGCTGTTCAGCATCTAAGCCTTTCGTATTCAACTCTGAAAGGTTCTCCATCATGGTTTGCTTATTCATGATAGGGAAATCACTGAGTGGTGCACCTTGAAGTGAGCGGTAATACGGTGAATGACGGCATACCCAATCCAAGTGTTGCGTTAAGTGTTGTTGCTGCCATGTTTCGACTTGTTCCCTTGAGCCGAAGGGGCGGTAGCGGGTTCGCCAGAATTCTGAGATAAGCGTTCTCACTTCATCCATCCTTCTTTGATTAGCTGCTGGATAGTTTCCTGACAATGTGAAGGCACGAAGCGAACAAAGTGGTGGGTTTGTTGGTAGCAACTTCTCAACTCGGAGAGGGTGTTTTTATAGGCTTTTGTATCATCGCAAAGCATGTTCGCCAGCCAATGTTGATCGATATTTTCACTCAAGCTCTCGATTAACCAGCATGCATCGGCGAGTAAGAACAGCCAACCTTGGTCTCTTTTAACCAGCAAGCCCACTTGGCCAGCTGCATGGCCTGGCAAGCTAACCATATAAATAAATCCATCGTCGAACATGTCTTTACAGAGCAAATTAACACCTTGGCACTGAGGAAGAATTTGGCTGATTGATACAGAAAAGTCACTATGAATGAATAAGTTAGATTCAAGTTGTGGAGTAAGTAGAGCTTTTAGGTATCCTTTTCTTACGCCTCCAATTCGACCACTTTTAGTAATTGCATCCACCCCTTTTTGTTGGCAATGCAATTGAGAGTGGGAAAACTCAGACACGGCAGCAATGTGATCAGCATGGAAGTGGGAGAGCACTAAGTGTTCAATATCATGAGGCTTGAGACTTTCTTTTGCTAACTGCGCAACAATTCCGTGTTCTTTTTTATAGCGACAAGGTGTTGTCCAAGCATAAAAACGTTCAGGGAAGGGACGAGTCGCGCTAAAAAAATGCTCGTGATATCCCGTGTCAAACAGGATGTTGCCTTGTGTTGGGTGCTGAATTAACGCAACGGCTGCCGGAAATGCTCTAGGCTTGATACCAGAACCTGGTTTGACAACAAAGCCTGGGTGTACGCAGTGTCCAACCTCAAAGATTTTTATTTTTAGACCAGTTTGCATACTGCTGTATTCCTTCTTGAATTGAAAAAAGCGGTTGGTAATTCAGTGTTTGTTTCGCCTTGCTGATATCCAGAGTTTGATGATAGTTAAACAATCCTGCGCTGTATGAGGTGAGCCTTGGTTCTGGCTGATGTGGTAAGTGCCTTCGTATTTGCTCACTGAGCTTTAATAATGGTGATACAACGCCATATGGTAATGATTGTAACGTTACTTTTAGGTTTAACCCCTCACATAAAGCTTGCAGAACAGTCTCAATTGGCATTGGTTCGTTGTTGGAAATGTTGAACACATCACCATGCTGAAGTCGGTCTGCCTGAGTGCAAGCGAGCATCGCTGCATGGGCAACGTTATCGACATAAGTCAGATCAACCACAGGATTTCTACCCGATGGCAGAAGCAGAGTGTTGTTTTTTATCGCCTTAAGCACTCTTGGGATAATAGCGCGATCATTGGGTCCAAAAATGCCACGCGGTCTTAAAATGATCGCTTTGCTTTGGCCTTTTACGGCTTCAATTTCCGATAGGTATTTTGTGTGTGCGTAATCATTACACCAGTATGAAGCTATGGCGTCGGTTTCTCGAATATTCCAACGGTCTTGATGGTCAAAGTAGACGCTGGTGGAGGAAATATGGATAAAACGCGAGATTTGATAGGTATTAGCCGCATTGACGAGGTTTTTGGTGGCATCTACATTGGCTTGATAAAACGCCTGCCACTTTCCCCATGGGCTTGAGAGAGCGGCACAATGGATGATTGCATCCATACCTTGGCATACCGCATGAACTGCTGAGTGGTCTCTTAAATCGACTATATGTGGGATAACATCGAATTGCTCGGCGAGTTGTTTAGCGATGACTGTATTTCGTGCTATAAAATGCAGTTCATGCTGCTGGTGAAACATTCTCAGAATTGCGCTACCCAACATCCCGCTGCCACCAGTGACCAATATCTTCATAGTTTTAGCACTCCCATCCCTAGCGACAACCCTGCGGCGGTGCCAGCTAATAACACATGTTTTCCTGCGGTTTCTGGCTGATTACGCAGCCAGTGTAAGTTAATTGGGAGTGAGGCGGCGACTTGGTTTCCCAAAGTCGAAAAGTGATTAACGGTTTTCTCTGTTGGTAGCCCGGTGAGTGAAGGCAGTTTTTTTAATCCATGCGCGCTGGCTTGATGAGGAAGAAAATAATCAATATCGCCGAGTGTTACCGGAGAGGCGTCAAACCCTTTTTTTAGAAACGCTGGTAAGGCTTTACGCACATGTTTAAAGAGTGCTTTGCCCTCCATCTCAAACTGGCAACTTTTTAAATAGGCTTGATGCTCGGAGGTATGCGGATTGATATGACTACCTCCGCCCTTAATTTGACAAAATGAATACCCGGTATGATGCGTTTCAAAGTGACTGGTGAGCAATCCATCATCGTCGTGTTCTTCGAGCAAAAATGCGGCGGCACCGTCCGCGAATAAGGTTGCAACTTCTGGTTTGAGCGTAAAATTTCGATTCAGTGTGATGCCAGTGGCGAGTTCGCTGGTGACAATAAGAATCCGACGGTACCGTTTTGCTAAGAATAGACTCTGAGCAAGATCAAGCGCAGAGAGAAAGGATAAACAGGTGCTGTTCAAATCAAAGCTTTCTAGCCATGTTGGAGCGTCTAACGCGGCGAGAACCGCTGAGGCGTCGTAGGGTAGAGACTGGTGGTGTGTGCCGCTAGCGTAGATAAGAAGATCAACGGAGCTTAAGGTATGTGTGTTTCCTAAACACTGCTCTATTGCCTGCATTGCCATGTAAATAGCGGTCTCTTTTGTATTGGCTACATGACGATATTCAACGTCGAATTTATTTCGGCAGGTCCCTGGCGCTAATTTTAGGAAGCGATCCATCTCTCGATCAGACCATTGATTCGTTGGCAGGTAGCTTCCACTGGAAACGATGTTAAAGCCCATTATTCTCTATACACTTATTAAAAACGTCGTTCAAAATAAACCACGTTGCATATTGAAGCTATGGCGAGCAAGATGAAAAATAAACAGAACAAAACAAATGGGAGTAAGAGCACGCTTTGGGTGCAATGCTGAGAATGAATTTTCAGGAATGAGCCAGGCTTTTATTTGCTGGCTCAATTTGAATAGAGTGAGGGTTACTTCTTAAATTTCGCCAAAATACGATCCAAATGGTTTGCAAATTCGCGTCGATCGGTTTGAGAAAGCGCGGCGGGCCCACCTGTCTGAATTCCGCTTGAACGCATGGTTTCCATAAAGTCGCGGATATTTAGGCGAGCTTTGATGGTGTCTTTTGTATAGAGCTCGCCACGAGAACTGAGGGCTTGAGCGCCTTTAGAGATAACCTCATCTGCAAGCGGAATATCTGACGTGATCACCAAATCGTTGGCTTCTACACGCTTGACGATTTCGTTGTCTGCGATGTCAAATCCCGCAGGGACTTGTAGCGAATGGATGTTGTCTCTTTTCGGCACAGGGACAACGTGGTTAGCGACAAACGTACATTCAATCCCCGTACGCTCGGCGGCACGCACAATGGTTTCGCGAATAACTTTTGGACACGCGTCTGCATCTACCCATAACTTCATGATGATTTCTCACTTAGCTTGGCTTCTAGCTCTTCAATACGAGCCACTAATTTTTTCACCGTGCTTTCTAGCGCTGCAAGACGATCATTATCGGTGTGCGCTTGTGCTGCGACTTCAACCTTGGGAACACGCTGAGCACTTTTCCAACTTTTTATTGCGGTGATTAATGCAGGCATTGGGACGGGCGTTTTCAAGCGTGCTTTCACTAACGCTACGGTTGGCTCTTTTCCTTGTTGTTGCAACTGTTCCATTGCCGCTTCTAATTCTTTAGTAACGTCTTGAGTTAACATTTTTAATCCTTAACAACGATATATCTATCATCATACGTTGAGTGCGCTAATTTGGCGAATGGCATTTTGGAGAGTGTAGTGTGAGAGATCTCTTACATAGGTTGTGAGAGAAAACGATTTCGTAAGCGGAAAAAGAGAAGCTGAAGAGCTTAAGTTTCTGATAAATAATGATTTAACAACTTATTAACCAATGTGAGAGCCAAATATTTATCTTAGATAGATTGTCTATTTTTGGAAAAGGCGTAAATTGAGAGTTGTCAGCAGGAAGCAGACATGGAACAGGAAAGCACCAAGGATTTGGTTATCGTCAGGAAGACGATTTGGTTGGTCAGGATGATTAATCAAGCATGGAGCGTAGGACATTGTAAGGATACGATCATCAATAGGATGTTGATGACTAAGGATAGACAATGGACCCCTCTAGGATTGAGGCTATGGACAGCATCAGGAAGATGCAAGGGACACCGCTCAAGGAACAAGTGACGTGTGCTAACGAGGAATGTTAGCAGTCAGGATGATAAGGACACCGCTAGGACGGCGACGTAAGGAATAAGCTGACGGAATCAGCCACTATTATGGATGATGCATGGAGCACTTTTAGTAGCCGGACTGCTGCGAGTAAGACCATGACCCCGATACTTATGTGTCGGGGTCTTTCTTATATAAAAACGATATCCAGTGCTCTCATTGAATTAAGCATCTCGATGTTACTTGGGGATATCAATATCACAAAATATATAAATTCCTAATAACACTTAATAAAAAACAACTCAGATCAATACCCTTTCCAACCAGTTGGTTTAACTTTCGGCTTCTCTACAAGGTGTTATGCCCGCAATCATTGAGCATGTTCAGCTCATCGAGTTTGTGATCTGCGGATAGATTAAGTTTGTTGTAATCAAGGAACAGATGTGGCCATAGTAACCAGAAGAATGCTTCTTCTACCCTACAATGAGTCGTTGCAACTAGAATTCGTCATGCTGAATTGCTGTGCGAAAAACCGTGCTGAATTGAATGGTCCGTATACAGTTGCGTCTGCCAAACAGATGTTTGAGAAAATACTGGATGATGAGAACATTTATAGTATGGCAGTGCTAGAGAGCACCAGTCGTGACTATATGGGGCACGTGTTCATTGCTAATCTCGATTCCGAACCTGAATTAGGGTTTATTTTTGATAAAGCATATTGGGGTAAAGGGTTAGCAACAGAAGCACTAAAAGCATTTTTCCCCAAAGCGTGCCGTGAATTGGGCTTGAATAAGGTGAAAGCTAACGTGAATAGCAATCATCAAGCTTCTATGGCAGTACTGAAAAAGCTGGGATTTGTTGAAACAAAAGAAAGTAAGGATATATATGGTCCTTACTTTGAAATGGAATTTACAAGCGATGCGGTGGTAGGTGAAAGTTCTGCGGCCTGAAACCGACCATGGTTAACTCTCCTTGGTAGCAATCGTCACCAAGAGATGAAAACTCAAATTGATACACCGTATGCCAACGCCAGACTCCGTCTGGCGTTTTTAGTTTATGGGCACCAAAGGCGATGCTGATTAATTGGAGATCCAATTGCTCACATTTACGCGTGATGGCCGCTTTTGCGAGTTCGGCTTGGCGACGCTGTTGCCAAAACAGGTAACAGAAAAAGCAGAGCCCTAAAATTGCTAAAAGATCACCAATCATTCCTGAACCTTTCTTAGCTTTTTGTTGCTTGTTGTAAGCTTACTAGCGCATTTGCTAGTTCCTCTGATGGGTTTGAATGCAGCAAAGGCAATAACACCATTCTTAACTCTGGCAGCATCACTAAATCGGCAAATAACTGATTAAATAGGGCTTGATTACCGGTTTGAGCTAAACGCAGCAAAAACTGTTCTGCTACCTTTTCATTGGCGAGTAAGTGCCAAGCGCGACCCGCCACACCAATCAATACCTCCTGATGGCTTAAACGAGGGCTATGCAATATCGCATCTAATACTGGAGAGGCGACTTCTGTTGGTGCACCAGCAAGGGCTCGGATAAGTGCTGAAAGTAGGAAGAGATCAGGTTCGCTACTTGCGATTTCTTGCTGTGCCTTTTCTGCGATACGTTCTGCTAAACGCTCTTGTAGCTCTACATGCTCAAGCGCACCTAATAGGGCATAAAGTGGCTCATTTGGTAGGTGGTTCAACGCTTTGCGTATCATTACTCCGTTTTGCTCTTTGTCCAGGCGAGCGGCTATGTCTGTGATACCTTGCAGACCTACAGTTTGCCAATTATCCCAGCCTAAACCTCCAGAGAAGTAATGCTGGGTATGCTCGTAATATTGGCTGGTAGGAAGATTGAGGTTTGCGCGGACCTGGCTATGAAACACGGCCATTTTATCTTCGGAAGGTTTGAAAGTGTATGGGTTGTTAGACAGCTTTTGCTGTTGCTCTTCAGTGATATCATCATTGAGGCGTGTTCCCATAGCCTCCACTACGTATTTAATGAAATTGCCGATATCCGCTTGCTTTAACAAACCGCGCTCGTCCAATTCAAACTTTAGAAACCAAATCCAAGGTTGCTTTTGTTCATTCCAGTACGCGATGGCAAGGTGTGCTTTACGTTGCATTGGAAATGGGTAAGGTGCTTGACCTTTTTCTACATCGGTAAACTCTTTCTTAGCGATGGTTTTGATACGGCGACCAAGATCGAAGATTTGATAATCACAGTGGCTGTTGTTCAACAGTTGAGTGAGGGTTTGAATGTTTTCCATTAAATACGACGTCCTAACGTTCTTTTCACAAGAAATGGTATCATTCTCGGCTAATTCAAGGTTCGAGATAGAATTAATGGTAACAAATACTCAATTGGTCGACTTACTTCACCAACTTGAAGCGCAGCTTAGAGAGCATAACTTATGGCAATATACTATGCCTTCAGAGCAAGCCTTACAAAGTACAGAGCCATTTGCGATTGATACATTGCACCCTCATGAGTGGTTGCAGTGGATCTTTATAGCCAGAATGCACTCACTAGTGAAAAACAATCAACCACTGCCAAGAGGGTTTTCTCTCGAGCCCTATTTTTCAGAAGCGTGGAAGCAGGAACCGCAGTTCGCCGAGCTGCTTGTTACAATCCGAACCATTGACGAACTGTGTAAGTAAACGAATGCTAGAACAAGAACTAACGCGATCTTCAGAACCAGTTGAGCTGGAGATCGTTTATCAGGATGAATATTTTGTAGCGGTCAATAAGCCTGCAGGCATGTTAGTGCATCGCAGTTGGTTAGATAAACACGAAACTCAGTTTGTCATGCAAACTTTGCGCGACCAAATTGGTCAGCATGTGTTCCCATTGCATCGTCTGGATCGTCCAACATCTGGTGTGCTTGTGTTTGCGTTGTCGAGTGAAGTCGCATCACAAGTCATGCCGATGTTTGCTGAACATAAAATGGAAAAGACATACCACGCAATAGTACGCGGTTGGATTGAGGAAGAGGGCGTCTTGGATTACGCGCTCAAAGTCGAGTTAGACAAGATTGCGGATAAGTTCGCTTCACAAGAAAAAGAAGCGCAAGAAGCGGTGACGGAATATAAGCCGTTGGCTAAAGTGGAAGTTCCCTATTCGACGGGTAAATTTCCTACAACGCGTTATTGCTTAGTTGAGATGAAACCTAAAACGGGGCGTAAGCACCAACTTCGTCGTCATATGGCACATCTACGCCATCCGATCGTGGGTGATACAACGCACGGGGATGGAAAGCACAACAAGCTGTATCGCACAGAGTTTGAATCTCATCGTCTGCTACTGCATGCTTCAGAGTTACGGTTCGTCCATCCATTTACCGATCAAGAGATTGTCATGACGGCCAATCTTGATGAAACTTGGCAGCAATTGTTCACTCGATTTGAGTGGGATGAATCGATGATTAACCGATAATCGGTGCAGTTAGATCTAGATAATGATTGGGTACAAATAAAAAGGGTTAGCATCAATGCTAACCCTTTTTAATATTTAAGACTTAACGTTTTACTTTAGTTTTTCAAGATCCGCTTCGATCTCTGCGATCTTGCTCGAAACGACTTTTTCTAAATGACGAAGGTCTGAAAGAATTTTCTCTTTTACATCAACCTCAGGTTGTTTCGTTGGCTTAGTAATTTTATTCAGTTCATCAATGACTAATGTGAGGTTACGGTTGATTTCCGTTACTTCTTTATATTTGTGACTGCCACTATCAACAAGAACATTTTTGATTTGGCGTGGGTATTTGAATTTAACGCTTTTAGCGAACAGTTCGCCTTTTTGCTTGTGGAAATAGATCTTGAGTACGTCTTTGTGTGCTTCTTGGCGTAGGGAATAACGTTCAATCTGCTTAGGGTCGTGAATGCCCAAACCAGTGAGGTGGGGATACATAGGCTACCTCTATTACATCGAATTGATATTGATATAACTGTAGCAGCCTATGTATGAGCTAGATAGCTGATATTTAGCCAAAATGCTTAACTTGTGGGCAAGATCGCTCTCGCCCTGAACCGAAAAGGTTGGCAGGTTTGATCTAAGCTGCGACCTCATCAGATAACTTTTCGATCAATCTCTCTCTTAGCTCATCTTGCTGTTCTTCACTTAACCTTCCCCCAGCATCACTGGTTAAAATAAACAAGTCTTCTGCTCGCTCACCAATGGTGGTGATTTTTGCACCGTGAAGGTTGATATTTAAATCAGCAAACGTACGGCCTACTTTGGCCAACAGCCCTGGTGTGTCTAGCGCGACAAACTCCATTAAAGTGTGTTTTTTACCTTTGGTTGGTAAGAAGTCGACTTTGGTTTTCACGTTAAAGTGCTGAAGTTTGTTCGGAGTACGGCGCGTTTTAATCTTGGTTGGTCGGCCCGCCTCCAGTACATGGGTGAGGTGTTTAATCACCGCCGCGTGACGAGACTCATCGATCGCTTCGCCATGTTGATCGAGTACCATAAAGGTATCAATCACGTGCCCATCTTTGCTGGTCATGATTTGCGCGTCGTGTACATTAAAATTACGCCTATCTAACTCCGCCACGACCGTCGCAAATAAAGCAGGCTGGTCTTTCGTATATACAAACACCTCAGTGCCGCCACGAGTGGCTTTTTTACTGATCAACACTAAAGGCTTAGTCGGATCTTCCATGCGAAGTAAGTGTTCGCAGTGCCACGCGATTTGCGTATGGGTATGACGAAGGAAGTAGTCAGCTTTGAAGCGTTGCCACAATACTTCAATTTCGCGCGCTGCAAACCCCTCTTTGCGCAGCATTGCGGAGGCCATTTGTTGATTGTGGCGAATTCTCTCACGCACATCGACAGGATTCTCTAGCCCTCTGCGTAAAGCACGTTGTGTGGAGTAATACAGCTCCGCAAGTAAAGTTCGTTTCCAAGCATTCCAAAGTTCTGGGTTGGTTGCACAAATATCTGCAACTGTCAGGCATACAAGATAATCGAGAGATTCTTCGTCTCTGACTTTTTTGGCAAACTCGGTAATGACATCAGGATCATAAATATCTCGGCGCTGTGCGGTGACAGACATTAATAGATGATGTCTTACCAACCAAGCGACAAGCTTCGCTTCGGGCTTCGATAAACCATGCTCAATGCAGAAGTCGTACGCTTCTCCTTCACCGATAATTGAGTGATCGCCGCCACGACCTTTCCCGATATCGTGGAAAATAGCGGCAATAATCAGCAGCTCTTTCTTTTGCATCCGAGGGTAGACGTCACAGCAAATTGGGTGCTTCGCATGATTTTCTGGGTCACTAAAAGTGTTGATGTGTTTAAGTAAGCGAATACTGTGTTCATCAACGGTGTAGGCATGGAATAAGTCAAACTGCATTTGACCAACAATCTGACTCCATTGCGGTAAATAGGCCGCCATAACCCCTAATCGGTGCATGAGGCTGAATGCTTTGTGCAGAGCATTAGGGTGACGACATAACGCCATGAACTTTTCACGTGCAGCAGGAATAGTGTGCAAAAACTTGTTGAGCCGACGGCGAGCGGTGCGCAGTTGACGCAGCGTTGGTGGGCTCACCCCTTCAATAGTTGAGTCGTTAGCAATATGTAAGAACATATCCAGAATAGTTTCTGGGCGAGCTTGGAACAATGCGGGTTTCCGCGCTTCAATTAAAGAACCGCGACGTTGAAAGTCCGTATCGAGAATCTCGGCACTTTCTGTCGCCCCACCATTAATGATCGCTTGGTCAAAGAGTTTGAGTAGCATTTTATTGAGCTCTGCCACACGACGAAGCGTGCGGTAGAACTCTTTCATCATCATTTCTACGCCTCGGTTGCCTTCTCCGACGTAGCCTAGATTTTCCGCAACTTGTGCTTGATGAGCAAAGGTCAAGCGGTTGTCATAGCGGCGAAGCTCCATGTGCAGAGCGAAACGTACTCGCCAAAGGAAGTCCTGACATTCAACTAATTCTCGGTATTCTGCGTCAGTTAAAAATCCGTATCGGCTCATTTCCAACAATGAAGTCGCACCAAAGTGACGTCGAGCGACCCAGCTTAATGTATGAATATCGCGTAGCCCGCCAGGGGTTGATTTAATGTCCGGTTCTAAGTTGTAGGTCGTGTCGTGGTAACGTGCATGGCGTTCGCGCTGCTCTTGAATTTTAGCGCGGTAAAACGTCTCACTTGGCCAGAAGGAGTCTGATAACACGACTTTCTTCAGTGCCTGAAAGGTGTCCTCGCTTCCACACAGCAATCGCGCTTCTTGCAGGTTTGTCGCGACCGTTAGATCGGCTTTACCAATTTCAGCACATTCAGTAACGGTGCGAACAGCGTGTCCGACCTCGAGTTTTAAATCCCACAACAGCGTAATGAATTCGCTGATTTTTGCTTCTAACGCGGTTGGCAGTTTATTGTTCGACAGAATCAAAATATCGATATCGGAGAGTGGATGCAGCTCACCGCGTCCGTAGCCACCAACGGCAACTAGGGAAATGTTGTAAATATCCTTGAAACCAAAATGTTGCCACAAACGATTGAGAAGCAGATCCATATATTCAGCTCTGGCTAAAACCAAGCTTGTTACCGGATGATGATTGAGAAACTCTTGGTTTTGATTAGAGCTAAACTTCTCTAATTCTCGTTTGAGTTCACCGATATTGATTTGTTCATCGGAAAAGGTAAGAGGGGACTGAAGTGTCATATTTGCCATCCGTGCAAGCTAATCTAATAACAATCTAACAAATTTGCGGCAGATAAAAAATATCCCCGCCGAAGCAGGGATATAGTAAACAACGAGTGGTCGTCAGCTTTACGCGTTTTTCATTAGGCGAGGAATCGTATCGTCGCTACGAAGCGTCAGTACTTCACAACCTTCTTTTGTTACAACAATGGTATGTTCCCATTGCGCAGAGTTCTTGCCGTCGCCCGTGTAAACAGTCCAGTCATCTTGTGCATCAACAGAGCAACCAAATTTACCAGCGTTAATCATCGGCTCAATAGTAAAGCACATGCCTTCTTTTAGTACGCGGCGGTCTTTGTTCTTGTAATGAACCACTTGTGGTTCTTCATGGAACTCATCGCCGATACCGTGACCACAGAAGTCTTTCACAATAGAAAACTTGTTGCGAGGATTGTTCTTGTTGTTCTCTTTGATGTACTTCTCGATAGCTGTACCGATGTCGCCAACTGTTGAACCTGGCTTAACGGTACGCATACCAACATACAGTGCTTCTTGAGCTACCATGCATAGACGTTTGTTTGCAGGCGAAACATCACCGACTAGGAACATCTTAGAAGTGTCACCATGGTAACCCTGAGGACGCACGCTCAGATCGGCATTCTCATCATTTGGAACGATTACGGTAATATCAACGTTTAAGATGTCACCATCTTTTAGTACCGCTGGCTTCATTTGGCCGTTGCTACCGATTTCGTCTTTTTCCGCTGGAATACCGTGGCATACGATATGGTTGATTGAAGTACAGATCGACTTAGGGAAACCATGGTAATCAAGCGGAGCAGAGTATGCGCCTTTTTCTAGAGCGTACTCATGACAGATTTTGTTTAACTCTTCTGTCGTCACACCAACTTTGATGTGTGGTTCGATCATTTCTAGAATCTCTGCGGCTAGCTTGCCCGCAATGCGCATGCGTTCTATTTCTTCAGCAGTTTTAATCTTGATTGACATTGGCTTTCTCTACTTATTCCTAAGCACGTAAACGTGCGAATGGCCGCATTCTATCAGACATCGGGGCGTTAACCCAAGTTAGATAGGAATATGCATCATTCTTAATTCGATCATATGTTTAAAGTTTTGCTTATAAAATAAGAGAAAGTGGCACGGTGAAGAAATAATTTTTACTAGCCACAGTGAGCTAAAATATGGTATAAAGCGCGCCGGAATAGAGGACTGTTCTCTTCGCTTAGCAAAGTTGAGCGGCGAAGCAAGCTTCATCCGAATAACCTTTTATCTTTAAATCACACACATTCCGTCACATATTCCGGGGTGCTGAGCAGAAGCTTGGTCGGAGTTATGGGGAATGTGGAGGCCTAACCCCATAGAGGATTTTAAAATGGCAACTGTATCAATGCGCGATATGCTAAAAGCTGGTGTTCACTTCGGTCACCAGACTCGTTACTGGAACCCAAAAATGAAGCCATTCATCTTTGGCGCTCGTAACAAAGTTCATATCATCAACCTAGAAAAAACTGTACCAATGTTCAACGACGCTCTAGCTGAACTAGCTAAAGTTGGCGAGAAGAAAGGTAAGGTTCTATTCGTAGGTACTAAGCGCGCTGCATCTGAAGCTGTTAAAGAAGCTGCAATCGCAAGCAACCAGTTTTACGTAAACAACCGCTGGTTAGGCGGTATGCTTACAAACTACAAAACAGTTCGTCAGTCTATCAAGCGTCTAAAAGAACTAGAGACTCAATCTCAAGACGGTACTTTTGACAAACTAACTAAGAAAGAAGCTCTAATGCGTACTCGCGAAATGGAGAAGCTAGAGAAATCTCTTGGTGGTATCAAAGACATGGGCGGCCTACCAGACGCTCTATTCGTAATCGACGCTGATCACGAACACATTGCAATTAAAGAAGCTAACAACCTAGGTATTCCAGTATACGCTGTGGTAGATACTAACTCTAACCCAGACGGCGTTGACTACGTAATCCCAGGTAACGACGACGCGATCCGCGCTGTACAGCTATACCTGAACGCTGCTGCTTCAGCAGTATCTGAAGGTCGTAACAAAGACGTAGCTGCAGTTGCTGAAAAAGACGGTTTCGTAGAAGCTGAATAATAGCGGCTCTGTGTCACACTTGGTCTATGTGAAACCTTTGTGTAGCATAAACTAAGTTATAGTTAGCAATGGGGGCCGACAATGTTAGGCCCCTGTTTTTTACCTTATTTCGAATCAAACGAGGAAGACAGAATGGCAACTGTAACTGCTGCTCTAGTTAAAGAACTTCGCGAGCGTACTGGCGCTGGCATGATGGAATGTAAGAAAGCGCTTGTAGAAGCAAACGCTGACATCGAACTAGCAATTGAAAACATGCGTAAATCTGGCGCAGCGAAAGCAGCTAAGAAAGCTGGTAACGTTGCAGCTGAAGGCGCAATCATCATCAAAGAAGAAAACGGCGTTGCTGTTCTTCTTGAAGTTAACTGCCAAACTGACTTCGTTGCTAAAGACGGTAACTTCACTGCATTCGCAGAAGAAGTTGCAGCTGCAGCTCTAGCTTCAAAAGCTTCTGTTGAAGAACTACAAGCACAATTCGAAGACGCACGTGTAGCTCTAGTAGCTAAAATCGGTGAAAACATCACTATCCGTCGCGTAGAATACGTTCAAGGCACTGCAATCGCTTCTTACCGTCACGGTGAGAAAATCGGTGTTGTTGTTGCTGGTGAAGGCGACGCAGAAACTCTTAAGCACGTTGCAATGCACGTTGCTGCTTCTAAGCCAGAGTTCGTTAACCCAGAAGACGTACCAGCTGACGTAGTAGAAAAAGAGAAAGCGGTTCAAGTTGAAATCGCAATGAACGAAGGCAAGCCTGCTGAAATCGCTGAGAAGATGGTTGTTGGCCGCATGAAGAAATTCACTGGCGAGATCTCTCTAACAGGTCAAGCTTTCATCATGGAGCCTAAGAAAACTGTAGGCGAAATGCTGAAAGAAAAAGGCGCTTCAGTTTCTACGTTCGTTCGCCTAGAAGTAGGTGAAGGTATCGAGAAGAAAGAAGAAATGAGCTTCGCTGAAGAAGTTGCAGCAGCTCAAAAAGGTTAATCCTTAGAGACTGTATAAAGATTAGACCGTAGCCAAGGCTGCGGTCTTTTTATGAGCAGTGAACGATTAGCCGTGATGAATAGCCATAACTGAAATTGTGTCTATTCATGACTGTTAATCAACAACTCTCTTTGGAAGGTAAACTCCATGACTACGAACCCTAAACCAGCGTATCAACGTATTCTATTAAAACTGAGTGGTGAAGCTCTTCAAGGTGAAGACGGTTTTGGTATTGATCCTGCGGTCCTTGATCGTATGGCACAAGAAGTTAAAGAACTGGTTGAACTGGGTGTTCAGGTTGGTGTAGTTATCGGTGGCGGTAACTTGTTCCGTGGTGCAGGCCTAGCTGAAGCTGGTATGAACCGCGTAGTTGGTGACCACATGGGTATGCTTGCTACAGTAATGAATGGCCTAGCGATGCGTGATGCTCTTCACCGTGCATACGTAAATGCGCGCGTTATGTCTGCAATCCCTCTAAAAGGCGTATGTGACGACTATAATTGGGCTGATGCGATCCGTGAGCTTCGCCAAGGCCGAGTTGTCATCTTCTCTGCTGGTACTGGTAACCCGTTTTTTACAACGGATTCTGCTGCTTGTTTACGTGGTATCGAAATTGAAGCGGATGTCGTACTAAAAGCGACGAAAGTTGATGGTGTATTTACTGCTGACCCTGTAGCAAACCCAGACGCAGAGCTGTATGATAAGCTATCTTATGCAGAAGTTCTGGATAAAGAGCTGAAAGTTATGGACTTGGCTGCGTTTACGCTAGCTCGTGACCACAAAATGCCAATCCGCGTATTTAATATGAACAAGCCAGGCGCACTACGTCGCGTGGTTATGGGCGAAGCAGAAGGCACGCTCATCAACGAATAAGCTTGGCTTAAGGTGCCACTCCAAAGCGTTAGGGTGGTGCTTGCTTTGCTCAACCGTTTTAGGCTTTCTTCAGGAAAGATGACATTTTTAAGGTGAAACTGTGATTAACGAAATCAAAAAAGACGCGCAAGAGCGCATGGATAAAAGCGTTGAAGCGCTTAAGAACAACCTTTCTAAAATTCGTACAGGTCGTGCACACCCAAGCCTACTATCTGGTATTTCTGTAGAATACTACGGTGCAGCAACACCTCTAAACCAAGTAGCAAACGTTGTTGCTGAAGATGCACGTACACTTGCAATCACGGTTTTTGATAAAGAGCTGACGCCGAAAGTAGAAAAAGCGATCATGACGTCTGACCTTGGTCTAAACCCTATGTCAGCTGGCACTATCATCCGCGTTCCACTTCCACCGCTAACGGAAGAGCGTCGTAAAGACCTAGTTAAGATCGTCCGTGGTGAAGCTGAAGGTGGTCGTGTTGCTGTTCGTAACATCCGTCGTGACGCAAACAACGATCTTAAAGCGCTTCTAAAAGATAAAGAAATCTCTGAAGATGAAGACCGTAAAGCACAAGACGAAATTCAAAAGCTAACTGACGTTGCAGTTAAGAAGATCGATGAAGTTCTTGCTGCAAAAGAAAAAGAGTTGATGGAAGTTTAATACTCCCACACACATCACTGTTGGAAAACGCTGTGCTCACAGCTCAGCGTTTTTTTATGTTAGTCTATCCAACTGATGGAACTCAATTAACTCCCTATGCAAAATTCTCAAGCCTTCTCTGATTCCCTTCCTAAGCATATTGCCATCATTATGGACGGTAATGGCCGTTGGGCTAAGTCCAAAGGAAAACCTCGCGTATTTGGTCATAAAAAAGGCGTTAGTGCCGTTCGTAAGACCGTGGCTGCTGCTTCAAAACTAGGCATTAGAGCCATGACGCTGTTTGCTTTTAGTAGTGAAAACTGGCGTCGTCCGGAGGAAGAAGTGGGTCTTTTGATGGAACTGTTTATCACGGTCCTGTCTAGTGAAGTAAAAAAACTACACAAAAATAACTTACGGTTGCGCGTGATCGGTGATACCAGTCGATTTAGTGAGCGTCTACAAAAGAAAATTGTAGAAGCAGAAAACCTAACGGCAGATAACACGGGTATGGTGATCAACATTGCAGCCAACTATGGCGGTAAATGGGACATCACAGAAGCTGCTAAAACGTTAGCGCTAAAAGCACGTAACGGTGAAATTCGTGTAGAGGATATCAATGAGCAGCTAATCACTGAGCATTTGACCATGGCAGACCTACCGGAAGTGGATCTTTTAATTCGCACCAGTGGAGAGTGCCGCATCAGCAACTTTATGTTGTGGCAAATGGCTTATGCAGAAATGTACTTTACACCAGAGTACTGGCCAGAATTCGATGAAGACAGTTTGGTAGAAGCTGTGACTTGGTTTATCAACCGAGAACGTCGTTTTGGCTGTACAGGTGAACAAATAAAGGCATTGATGGCAGCTCAATAAGGACTAGTTAGTTTGAAACAGAGAATAATAACAGCACTAATTTTAGCTCCCCTGGTTATTTTAGGCATTTTTAAATTACCGCTAATGGGCTTTATTGCCGCTTTAACTGCAATAACGCTATTAGGTTTTTGGGAGTGGACTCAGTTTACAGGAAGCAACTCTCGCATTGCTGCCCTTGTGCCGGCAATCATTATTACCGGACTTAGTTTTCTATACATCTCGCCTGATGCATATAGCCTCAATCACTTAACGACACCTCATTATGTCGTCTTGGGTATTGGTTTTGTTTGGTGGATTATTGCTAGCTTAATGGCGATTACTTACCCCAAAACGACGAAATCTTGGCAAAGTAATTTTGTTTTACGTCATGTATTTGGTTTTCTGACATTAATCCCATTCCTTTGGAGTGTGATTATTCTCAGAGCGTATGACATCACTGTAGATCCATACCACGGCGCAAAGCTTGTGTTGTACGTTTGTTTCTTGGTATGGGCTGCAGATAGCGGCGCCTACTTTGCAGGCAAAAGCTTAGGCAAACGTAAGATGGCTCCTCATGTAAGCCCCAATAAAACTATTGAAGGGCTAATTGGTGGCATTATCACGGCATTAATCGTAGCGTGGGCATTTGCTGATTGGTTCGACATCCAGTTCACTAGCCCTGTCCATATGGTGCTGATTACGCTAGTGACTGTCGTTATTTCAGTGCTTGGTGATCTGGTTGAAAGTATGTTCAAACGTGTCTCAGGCATTAAAGACAGCAGTAACATTATCCCAGGGCACGGTGGTGTGCTAGATCGTATCGACAGCCTAACCGCAGCATTCCCAGTTTTTGCTCTTCTTTACTACGTATTCTAATTTATCAGGAGCGGCGTCGTCGCTCCTGAGCTTTCTAACGGTCTTACAACATGCAAAAGTTAACGATTCTTGGTGCTACTGGATCAATTGGTGCAAGCACGCTTAAAGTGGTCGAACAAAACCCAGATCTGTTTTCTGTCGTTGCCTTAGCGGCAAGCACTAACGTTGAAAAGATGATCGGTCTATGTCGTCAGTGGCAACCTAAATATGCGGTCATGGCAGATAAAGCTGCAGCGTCTCAACTTCAAGCTGAGCTACACTCGGTTTCGCCAGGTACCGAAGTGCTAGGTGGTACTGATGCGCTATGTCATATAGCTTCGCTGGACGAGGTCGACAGTGTAATGGCTGCTATTGTAGGAGCCGCTGGCTTATTGCCTACCATGGCTGCCGTGAAAGCAGGTAAGCGAGTCTTGTTGGCAAATAAAGAAGCACTTGTAATGTCAGGCCAGCTATTTATTGATGCTGTAGAAGAATTTGGCGCAGAGCTACTTCCCGTCGACAGTGAACACAACGCCATTTTCCAATGTTTACCACAGCAAGTACAAACCAATCTTGGTCGTTGCAATTTACAAGAACATGGCATTTCTCATATTTTGTTGACTGGATCTGGTGGTCCTTTCCGTTACACTGACATCGCAGAACTGGAGCAGGTGACACCCGCTCAGGCGATCGCTCATCCAAACTGGTCGATGGGGCCAAAAATTTCTGTTGATTCTGCCACGATGATGAATAAAGGCCTTGAGTATATCGAAGCTAAGTGGCTATTTAATGCTGCTCGCGAACAACTGAAGGTGGTTATTCATCCTCAATCTGTGATTCATTCTATGGTTCAGTATCGTGATGGTTCGGTCTTGGCACAAATGGGAGAAGCGGATATGGCGACGCCAATTGCGCTCACCATGTCATACCCGTCAAGAGTAGAAGCTGGGGTTAAGCCGCTAGACTTCACGAAAGTTGGTGAGCTGACGTTTTTGCAGCCTGACTTTGCTCGTTACCCATGTTTAAAACTCGCAATTGATGCTTGTTATGAAGGTCAACACGCAACAACGGCATTGAATGCAGCTAATGAAGTCGCTGTTGATGCATTTTTAAATAACAGACTAGGTTTTACCGATATTGCTCGCATCAATGAGTCTGTGTTGAATAAAATCAACGCAAGCTGCAAAGCTGAGAATGCGAATAGCTTGGAAAGCTTGCTCGAGCTAGATAGAATGGCACGAACTATTGCCCTAGAAACCATACGCGAGCGTAGCTGATGACTGGTATATTGTGGAATCTCATTTCTTTTATCGTCGCACTGGGCATTCTTGTTGCCGTGCACGAATTTGGGCATTTTTGGGTTGCTCGCCGTTGCGGCGTTAAAGTTGAAAAGTTTTCAATCGGTTTCGGCAAGTCTATTTGGAGTAAAGTAGGCAAAGACGGAACGGAGTACAGCATCTCAATGATCCCTCTCGGCGGCTATGTGAAAATGGTTGATAGCCGTGTCGATGAGGTGCCAGAACATGAGAAGCACTTAGCGTTTGATAAGAAGCCGTTATGGAAGCGAACCTCTATTGTTGCGGCTGGCCCCATCTTTAATTTTCTTTTCGCAATTTTTGCCTATTGGCTGGTATTTCTAATTGGCATCCCTGCTGTTAAGCCTGTAATTGGTGAAGTTACGCCCAATTCGATTGTTGCGGAAGCTGGAATTGAATCTGGAATGGAACTTAAATCGATATCTGGTATCAAAACTCCGGATTGGGAATCAGTAAATATGGGATTGATTTCTCATATTGGCGATGATTTGATGACGGTAACACTAACGTCAGCGAATGAAGTTGGTTCAGAAGTAACGAAAACGCTCGATTTACGTGAGTGGAAGTTCGACCCAGAAACTCAGTCAGCGATGCAGTCGTTAGGTTTTGCTCCGTATACACCGGAGGTGTATCGAGTTATCGAGCAGGTCTCGCAAGGTGGAGCGGCGGAAAAAGCCGGTGTGCTTCCAGGTGATGAGGTTGTCGCAATTGGTCAACAACGCGTGACCGAATGGAAGCAAGTGGTTGAAGCGGTTCGTTCTAATCCTGATACACCGCTTGAATTGACGGTGTTACGTCAGGGTTATGAGCAAACATTGACGCTGACACCTGGTAGCCGTGAGCTAGCTAACAAAGAAGTCGTTGGTTTTGCAGGTATTGCACCTAAAGTCGCAGAATGGCCAGAAAGTTATCGCTTCGATCTTCAGTTTGGTGTATTCGAGTCAATAGGTAAAGCAGTAGACAAAACTGGCCAAGTCATTGGTTTGACAATCAGCATGCTTAAGAAGCTGATTGTTGGAGACGTTGGTCTGAATAATCTGAGTGGACCAATATCAATAGCCAAAGGCGCAGGCGCGACAGCAGATTATGGTTTGGTCTACTTTTTAGGTTTTCTGGCTCTAATTAGTGTTAACCTAGGTATTATTAATCTCGTTCCTTTACCAATGTTGGATGGCGGTCATTTGTTGTTTTTTGCAATTGAAGCAGTCATTCGACGTCCTGTTCCTGAGAAAGTGCAGGAAATGGGCTTTAGAATTGGTGGTGCGATCATCTTCTCGCTCATGGCGTTAGCGCTATTTAATGATTTTACTCGTCTGTGATAGTTCAGAGACAAAAGCAGTAGCAAGGAATAATTAGAACAAGTATGGCGATTAAGCGAATTCTATTTGCAAGTTTACTGGCGACCAGTGTATCTGCAAATGGAGCAGAGAACTTCGTAGTTCAAGATATTGAAATCGATGGATTGCAGCGTGTAGCACTGGGTGCTGCATTGTTGAAAATGCCTGTACGTGTCGGTGATACCATTGGCCAAGGCGATGTTGCAGAAATTATCCGCGCCCTGTATGCATCTGGTAACTTTGAAGATGTGAAAGTGTTGCGTGACGGTGGTGTTCTGATGGTTCAAGTCAAAGAACGTCCTACCATTGCAAGCATCTCTTTTTCAGGTAACAAAGCAATCAAGGACGAGCAGCTACAAGAAAACCTGAACGCGTCTGGCGTTCGTGAAGGTGAAGCGCTTGACCGCACCACGCTAAGCAACATTGAAAAAGGCTTAGAAGACTTTTACTACAGCGTAGGTAAATACAACGCAACAGTAAAAGCGGTGGTGACTCCACTACCACGTAATCGTTCTGATCTTAAGTTTGTCTTTACTGAAGGTGTGTCGGCAAAAATTCAGCAAATCAACTTTATCGGTAATGAAGTGTTCAGTGATGAAGAACTGCTTTCGCGCTTTAACTTAAATGTTGATGTGCCGTGGTGGAATTTCCTTTCTGATGAAAAGTATCAAAAGCAAGTTCTTGCAGGTGATATTGAAGCACTCAAATCATTCTACCTGGATCGTGGTTACTTAAAATTTAACGTTGACTCGACACAAGTTGCAATCTCTCCTGACAAGAAAGGGGTATACATTACTCTTGGTCTAGAAGAGGGCGAGGTTTACACCGTTAAGGACGTGAAGTTCCGTGGTGATTTGATTGGCGAGGAAGCGACGTTCGAAAGACTTGTGCCATTTGAAGACAATGAGACATACAACGGCTCGTTGGTGACTTCAATGGAAGAAGGGATTAAGCGTGTGCTTGGTGAGTCCGGTTATGCTTATCCTCAAGTGAATACCATTCCTGAGTTTGACGACGAGAATCAAGAAGTTTCTTTGGTCGTTAACGTAGATCCGGGTAACCGAATTTATGTTCGTGACATTCGCTTCACGGGTAATAACTCAACCAAAGATGAAGTCCTTCGTCGTGAAATGCGTCAGATGGAAGGCAGTTGGTTGAACTCGAAATCGATTGAAACGGGTAAAACTCGTCTAAATCGTTTGGGCTACTTTGAAAATGTTGAAGTACAGACGGTTCGAGTTCCTGGTAGTGATGATCAAGTTGACCTAGTTTACTCTGTCAAAGAAGCGAACTCTGGTAGCGTTAACTTCGGTGTTGGCTACGGTACAGAATCGGGTGTGAGCTTCCAGGTTGGCCTGCAACAAGATAACTTTATTGGTAGCGGTAACCGTGTTGGTATCAACGCGATGATGAATGACTACCAGAAAAACATCAGTCTAGATTACCGTGATCCGTACTGGAACTTAGACGGTGTAAGCTTAGGTGGTAAGGTTTTCTATAACGAATTTGAAGCTAAAGAAGCCAATATCGTTGACTATACCAACGAAAGCTATGGCGCGAGCTTAACGTGGGGCTTCCCATTCGATGAGTTGAACCGTTTTGAATTCGGTGTCGGTTATACGCACAACAAGATCGGTAACTTATCGCCTTACTTGCAGGTAGAGCAGTTCTTACGAGCACAAGCAGACAACATTGATTCTAGTGGAGCGTTGAACACAAACGACTTCGACTTCAATATCTCTTGGACACGTAATAACTTAAACCGTGGCTATTTCCCAACAGCAGGTAACCATCAACGTGCATTCTATAAAATGACCGTACCTGGCTCTGACGTTCAATACTTCAAAATGCAGTACGATGTTCGCCAGTATGTGCCATTGACTAAAAAGCACGAGTTTACCCTCTTGTTCCGTGGCCGCTTAGGTTACGGTAATGGTTACGGTCAAACGGATGGTAACGATAACTTGTTCCCATTCTACGAAAACTACTACGCAGGTGGCTTTACATCGCTTCGTGGCTTTGGCTCAAACTCTGTTGGTCCTAAAGCGGTTTACCGTGATACATCTGGTTCAAACAATGGCGCAGATACAGCAACAGATGACTCTGTTGGTGGTAACGCCGTAGCGCTAGCAAGTGTTGAGTTGATTGTCCCAACACCATTTGCATCAGAAGAAGTACAAAACCAAATTCGTACCAGTATCTTCTTTGATATGGCAAGTGTTTGGGATACGGAGTTTGACTACCGCGATTCAGGTGCGGAATATGGTGACCGTTACTACTACGATTACTCAGATCCAACCAACTACCGCTCTTCTTACGGTGCGGCGTTGCAGTGGATGTCTCCAATGGGGCCACTAGTCTTCTCACTAGCGAAACCAATTAAGAAATTTGATGGCGATGATGAAGAGTTCTTCACATTCACTATCGGTAGAACTTTCTAAAGAGGAAAATATTTTGAATAAAATGATCAAAGCGGCTGGGATTGGCCTTCTTGTACTGAGCTCTTCAATGTTTGCAAATGCGGCAGAAGCTGCACAGAAAATTGCTTACGTAAATACAGCTCAAGTTTTCCAAGCTCTTCCTCAACGTGAAGTTGTACTACAAAAAATGCAGAAAGACTTCAAAAGCAAAGCTGATGAACTGAAGTCAATCCAAGCGCAAGCTAAAACAAAGATCGAAAAGCTACAACGTGACGGTGAGCTTTTGGGTCAAGACGAAGTAGAAAAGCTACGTATCGATATCGCGAAGCTAGACAGCGAGTACAAAGTGAAAGCACAAGCACTTGAAAAAGCAAGTGCGCGTCGTGAAGCTGAAGAAAAAGCGAAGCTTTTCAAAACGATTCAAGATGCAGTTAAGAAAGTCGCAGACAAAAATGGTTACGATCTTGTGATTGATATCTCTGCTTTGCAGTACGGCAAGCCAGAATACAATATTTCTGAAGACGTAATTAAAGCTCTAAAATAAGAAGTTATGAAGACATTAACATTAGCCGAATTGGCGACAATTACCGGGGGTGAGCTGTTTGGTGACGAGTCTCTCGTTGTAAGCCGTGTTGCTCCAATGGATAAAGCACAAGAAGGTGACGTAACCTTCTTGTCTAACCCAAAATACGCAAAACACCTTTCTGAGTGCCAAGCTACCGTCGTTATGGTAAAGGCTGAGCATAAAGATCAATGCGTTGGAAATACGCTAGTGGTTTCAGACCCTTATGTCGCATTTGCTCGTGTGGTCCAAGCGATGGATACCACACCAAAACCGGCAGACGATATTGCACCAAGTGCTGTGATTGCCGCTGACGTTAAGATGGGTGAGAACGTTACAATCGGCGCTAACGCTGTGATTGAAACGGGCGTAGAACTCGGCGATAACGTAAGCGTTGGAGCTGGTTGTTTTATCGGTAAGAACGCCAAGCTAGGGAATAACACCAAGCTTTGGGCTAATGTCACTATCTATCATGAAGTGTCATTGGGTGATGACTGTCTCGTTCAATCGGGTACCGTCATTGGCTCTGATGGCTTCGGTTATGCGAATGACAAAGGCGAGTGGATCAAAATTCCTCAGCTTGGTTCAGTGCGTATCGGTAACCGCGTTGAGATTGGTGCTTGTACTACGATTGACCGCGGTGCACTCGAAGATACTATCATTGAAGACAATGTCATTCTGGATAACCAACTTCAAATCGCGCACAACGTGCAGATCGGATATGGTACCGTGATGCCTGGTGGTACTATTGTCGCGGGCAGTACAAAAATTGGTAAGTACTGCCAGATTGGCGGCGCGTCTGTTCTGAATGGCCATATCACTATCGCAGATGGTGTGGCGATTACAGGTATGGGCATGGTAATGCGCAGTATCGAAGAAAAAGGCCTTTACTCATCAGGTATTCCACTACAAACGAACAGAGAGTGGCGTAAAACTGCAACTCGAGTTCACCGTATTGATGAGATGAATAAGCGCCTGAAAGCGGTTGAAAAACAGCTGGAACAGAAAGAAGAAATTTAGAACAAGTTATCTTTCGCTCTGTATTTAACGTGAAAGCTAACAAGTTCTAGTTCCATATTCTGTAAGAAGACTCGCGAAATGCGGGTCTTTTTCTTCTATAATGACGCGCTCTAAGTAGATTTAACTCCAAGATGGTGCGTATTTTGCTAGTATATTGCAAAGCGATTCGGCTTTACGACCTGTTGCCACGTTTGCCATCTTGGCGGCAAAAAATTGATATAGGAAGACGACTTTGACTACTGAAAAGAAAACGATGAACATCTCTGAAATTCAAGAGCTACTACCTCATCGCTACCCATTCTTATTGATCGACCGAGTGATAGACTTCCAAGAAGAGAAGTACCTTCACGCGATTAAAAACGTGTCGGTTAACGAACCTCAGTTCACAGGTCACTTTCCTCAACTACCAGTATTCCCAGGTGTTTTGATTTTAGAAGCAATGGCTCAGGCAACAGGCTTACTTGCATTTAAATCATTTGGTGCACCAACAGAAAATGAACTGTACTACTTTGCAAGCGTAGACGGCGCGAAATTCCGTAAACCAGTGGTTCCGGGCGACCAATTGGTTATTGAGGTAGAATTTCTGAAAGAACGTCGCGGCATTGCTGCATTTAGCGGTGTAGCAAAAGTTGACGGCGAAGTGGTATGTTCTGCAGAACTGAAGTGTGCTCGTCGAGAGTTTTAATATGATTCATGAAACCGCTAAAATCCACCCGGCAGCGGTGGTAGAAGAGGGCGCCAAAATTGGTGCTAACGTAACAGTAGGTCCTTTTACGTACATCACCTCTACGGTTGAAATTGGTGAAGGCACAGAAGTGATGTCTCACGTTGTGATCAAAGGTCACACAACTATTGGCAAAGATAACCGTATTTTCCCACATGCTGTCATTGGTGAAGAAAACCAAGACAAAAAATACGGTGGTGAAGACACAACTGTGGTTATCGGTGATCGTAACGTCATTCGTGAAGCGGTCCAAGTTCACCGCGGCACAGTGCAAGACAAAGCAACCACGATCATTGGTGATGACAACTTATTGTGTGTGAATGCACACGTTGCGCATGATGTTGTTATTGGTAACCACACTCATATCGGTAATAACTCGATTCTTGGTGGTCACGTTACTGTTGATGATTATGCCGGTGTGATGGCACTGTCTGCGATTCATCCGTTTTGTACAGTGGGCGCTTACGCGTACATTGGCGGCTGTTCAGCAGTGGTGCAAGATGTCCCAGCTTACGTACTCGCGCAAGGTAACCACGCCACACCTTTCGGCTTGAACCTTGTTGGCTTGAAGCGTAATGGCTTTGAGAAACCAGAGATTCGTGCGCTACAAAAAGCGTATAAAGAAATCTACCGTTCAGGTAAGACGCTAGAAGAAGTGAAGCCTATTCTAGCTGAAATGGCTCAAGAGTGGCCAGCAGTGAAGCGTTTCTCAGATATTCTGGAAACGACGGAACGTGGCATTATTCGTTAATTGGCGAATGAACCAATAAATAAAAAGATCGTGACCGAATTTGAGGTTACGATCTTTTTGTGTTTTATGGATAAGGCAAACCGTTATCCATAGCGCACAGGAAAAATAGCGAAGTAGATATGGAAAGACCATTACGTATTGGCATCATTGCCGGAGAATTGTCTGGCGATACGCTAGGTGAAGGCTTTATCAAAGCAGTAAAGCAGCAATATCCAGACGCAGAGTTCGTAGGCATTGGCGGTCCGAAAATGATAGCCCAAGGTTGCGAGTCTCTGTTTGATATGGAAGAGCTTGCGGTGATGGGATTAGTCGAGGTTTTAGGCCGCTTACCGAGACTTCTTAAAGTGAAAGCTGAGCTCGTTCAGTATTTTACTCAGAATCCGCCTGATGTTTTCATCGGGATCGATGCTCCTGACTTCAACTTACGCTTGGAGCTTGACCTCAAGCAAGCGGGCATTAAAACCGTTCATTACGTGAGTCCGTCTGTTTGGGCTTGGCGTCAGAAGCGCATCTTTAAAATAGAAGCGGCAACGAACTTGGTACTAGCATTTCTTCCGTTTGAGAAAGCGTTCTACGACAAATTTAATGTACCTTGCGAGTTCATTGGTCATACCTTGGCTGATGCCATCCCACTAGAATCAGAACAAGCGCCTGCACGTGAGTTGCTTGGTTTAGAACAAGATAAAAAGTGGCTTGCTGTCCTGCCAGGCAGTCGTGGTAGCGAGTTAAAAATGCTCTCAGAGCCATTTATTGAAACCTGCAAGTTACTCCATAAAAAATTTCCAGAACTGGGGTTTGTTGTCGCGCTTGTTAATCAAAAACGCCGTGAGCAGTTTGAACAAGCATGGAAAGAGCTAGCGCCAGAGTTGGACTTCAAGTTAGTTGATGACACCGCACGCAACGTCATCACCGCATCCGATGCCGTGATGTTGGCCTCCGGTACCGTAGCGTTGGAGTGTATGCTTCTCAAGCGTCCAATGGTGGTGGGTTATCGTGTGAATGCATTTACTGCTTTTTTAGCTAAACGTCTATTGAAAACGAAGTATGTGTCATTGCCGAATATCTTGGCGGATGATGAGCTCGTCAAAGAATATCTACAAGATGAGTGCACACCAGACAATTTGTTTACTGAGGTTTCTCGCTTATTGGAAAGCGACAATAAACCGATGTTAGATAAGTTTACGGAAATGCATCATTGGATTCGTAAAGATGCGGACCAACAAGCCGCAAACGCGGTTCTAAAACTGATTGAGAAATAGAGATTTATCATGGCTGTTAAACCAAAAGTGACCAAAACCAAAGTTGAACTCCCTCCGTTTGAATATCCGCAAGGTTATCAGCTTGTGGCCGGAGTCGACGAGGTAGGACGTGGCCCTTTGGTAGGAGACGTCGTCACCGCTGCGGTTATCCTTGATCCTAACAATCCTATTGAAGGGTTGAACGATTCGAAAAAATTGACCGAAAAGAAACGCATGGCGCTGCTTCCTGAAATCAAAGAAAAAGCATTGGCGTGGGCGGTCGGGCGTTGTTCTCCTGAAGAAATCGATCAACTGAATATTTTGCAGGCGACTATGGTTGCGATGCAGCGTGCAGTGGCGGGGTTACAGGTTCAACCTGATTTGGTGTTGATTGATGGTAACCGTTGTCCGGAGCTGCCAATGGATGCTCAAGCTGTAGTAAAAGGCGATCTACGTGTTGCCGAAATCAGTGCGGCTTCAATTATTGCCAAAGTCGTGCGTGACCAAGAGATGGAAGAGTTGGATAAACTTCATCCACAATTTGGCTTCGCGAAGCACAAAGGTTACCCAACTAAAGCGCACTTTGAAGCGATTGAGCAACACGGAGTGATCAGTGAACACCGCAAGAGTTTCAAGCCAGTAAAAAAAGCGTTAGGCATAGAATAATCAAACGATCTAATTGGTGTTATAAACCCAACCTCTTTAGGTTAGAATCCCCAACAAAATAGAGTTACACGGTACCTGTTAATGTCAGATCCCAAATTCATCCACCTGCGTGTTCATAGTGACTTCTCGATGGTGGATGGCCTCAACAAAGTTCCGCCAATCGTAAAGAAAGTTGCTGAGCTCGGTATGCCCGCAATGGCGTTGACCGACTTTACCAACCTATGTGGTTTGGTGAAGTTTTACGGTACGGCGCATGGCAGTGGTGTTAAACCGATCATTGGTGCTGACTTTAAAATGCAGTCGGACGAGTTTGGTGAAGAGCTGACACAAGTGACTTTGCTTGCGGCGGATAATGTAGGTTATAAGAACCTGACGTTATTGATATCAAAAGCGTACTTACGTGGACATGTTCAACACCACCCAGTGATTGACAAAGCCTGGTTGGCTGAAATGTCTGAAGGCCTGATTGTATTATCCGGCGGTAAAAGCGGGGAAATTGGTCGCGGCCTTTTGAAAGGCAACCGTCAAATAGTGCAAGGGTGTGTTGATTTCTATAAACAGCATTTTCCAGATCGCTTTTATCTTGAGTTACTTCGTACCGGTCGTCCAGATGAAGAAACTTATCTTCACTTTGCAGTTGAATTGGCAGAGCAGCAAGACTTGCCAGTAGTGGCGACCAATGAAGTTGTATTCCTGAGTCCTGACCTATTTGATGCTCATGAAATACGCGTAGCGATTCACGATGGTTACACATTAGAAGATCCGCGCAGGCCAAAAAACTACAGTCCGCAGCAATATCTTCGTACAGAAGAAGAAATGTGCGAGCTGTTTGCTGATATTCCTGAAGCGTTAGAAAACAGTGTCGAGATAGCGAAGCGTTGTAACGTGACTGTACGCTTAGGGGAGTACTTCCTACCAGCCTTCCCAACTGAAGGGATGAAAGAGACTGAGTTCTTAGTCATGAAATCCCGAGAGGGCTTGGAAGAGCGTTTAGAGTTCCTATTTCCAGATGAGGAAGAGAGGAAACGTCGCCGCCCTGAATATGATGAACGTCTTCAGATAGAGCTAGATGTTATCAACCAAATGGGATTCCCTGGTTACTTCTTGATCGTAATGGAGTTCATCCAGTGGTCAAAAGATAATGGAATTCCTGTAGGTCCTGGACGTGGTTCCGGTGCTGGCTCTTTGGTGGCTTACGCATTAAAAATCACCGACCTGGATCCATTAGAATACGACTTGCTGTTCGAACGTTTCTTGAACCCAGAACGTGTTTCGATGCCCGATTTCGACGTCGATTTCTGTATGGATAAACGTGACCAGGTTATTGACCACGTTGCAGAAATGTACGGTCGCGACGCGGTGTCTCAGATCATCACGTTTGGTACCATGGCGGCAAAAGCGGTAATCCGTGACGTTGGCCGCGTATTGGGTCATCCATTTGGTTTTGTTGATCGTATTTCAAAGCTGATCCCGCCCGATCCAGGAATGACGCTAGATAAAGCGTTTAAAGCTGAACCTGCACTACCTGAATTGTATGAGGCTGATGAGGAAGTTAAAGAACTCATCGACATGTGTCATATTTTGGAAGGCTGTACGCGAAACGCCGGTAAACACGCTGGTGGTGTTGTAATTTCACCTACAACAATTACCGATTTTGCGCCAATTTATGCAGACGCTGAAGGTCATTTCCCGGTTACTCAATTTGATAAAAACGATGTCGAGACCGCTGGCCTAGTTAAGTTTGACTTCTTGGGTTTACGTACCTTAACCATTATTGACTGGGCGTTAGGACTGATTAACCCACGCCTAGAGCGAGAAGGGAAAGAACCGGTTCAAATTGAATCCATACCGTTAGAAGATCCTGCCTCTTTCCGTTTGTTGCAAAACTCTGAAACGACAGCAGTATTCCAGCTTGAATCTCGAGGCATGAAAGAGCTGATCAAACGACTTCAGCCAGACTGTTTCGAAGACATCATCGCATTGGTAGCACTCTTCCGTCCGGGTCCTTTGCAATCGGGCATGGTAGATAACTTTATCGACCGTAAACATGGTCGAGAAGCGATCTCTTATCCAGATGAAAAGTGGCAACACGAGTCGCTAAAAGAGACGCTTGATCCAACCTACGGCATCATCCTGTACCAAGAGCAGGTAATGCAGATTGCGCAGATCTTAGCAGGTTACACGCTAGGTGGTGCGGACATGCTTCGTCGTGCAATGGGTAAGAAAAAGCCAGAAGAGATGGCAAAACAACGTGCTATCTTTGAAGAAGGTGCGATAAAGAACGGTATCGATGGCGAGTTGGCGATGAAAATCTTCGACTTGGTAGAGAAGTTCGCCGGTTATGGTTTTAACAAATCGCACTCTGCTGCTTATGCATTGGTTTCTTATCAAACTCTTTGGCTGAAAACACATTATCCTGCCGAATTTATGGCTGCGGTAATGACAGCCGATATGGATAACACGGAAAAAGTCGTTGGCTTGGTCGATGAGTGTTTCCGTATGAAGCTTACCGTGCTGCCACCAGACATCAACTCTGGCCTATATCGCTTTAATGTTGATGAAAATGGCGCAATTGTTTACGGTATTGGTGCGATAAAAGGGGTTGGTGAGGGCCCTATCGATGCGATTCTTGAGGCGAGAAATAAAGGTGGTCACTTTAAAGACCTATTTGATTTCTGTGCTCGAGTTGATCTAAAACGTGTCAATAAACGAGTGATAGAGAAGCTGATTTACGCGGGCGCGTTGGATCGGCTAGGCCCACACCGCGCGGCGATGATGGCGTCACTCAATGATGCGGTAAAAGCAGCAAGTCAACATCACCAAGCTGAAGCGTTTGGTCAAACGGATATGTTTGGTGTGCTAACGGATGCACCTGAAGAAGTAGAGCATAAGTATACGCAGGTTCCGCCTTGGCCAGAAAAAGTGTGGTTAGAGGGCGAGCGTGATACCCTAGGTCTATATTTGACAGGGCACCCAATTAACGCCTACGTAAAGGAACTAAACAAATACACCAGTTGTCGACTAAAAGACGCAACGCCCACTCGCCGCGATCAATCTGTCACGGTAGCCGGCCTGGTTATTGCCGCTCGTGTAATGACGACCAAGCGTGGTACACGAATTGGTATTATGACACTGGATGACCGAAGTGGTCGCATGGAAGTGATGTTGTTCTCAGATGCGCTGGATCGATACGCTGAACTTCTCGAAAAAGACAGAATTTTGGTCGTTTCTGGACAGGTCAGCTTTGATGACTTCAACGGTGGCCTTAAAATGTCGGCGCGTGAAGTTATGGATCTCGGCAGTGCGCGCGAGAAATACGCTCGTGGTTTGTCGGTATCGATAGATGCAAATCAGATCAACGATCAGTTTTTTGAGCAGTTCAGCCGTATTTTAGAACCGCACAAAGCCGGAACCGTACCCGTCAATGTATACTACCAGCGTGCCGACGCCAGAGCGCGGTTAACATTGGGCACCGAGTGGCGAGTTACGCCAAGTGATACATTACTCGACGATTTAAAACAGTTGCTTGGCAAAAGCCAGGTAGAACTCGAATTTAACTAAAAATTCAGCGCAATATGTTAGACGCTGAGTAAACAAGGATTCATAGATGAGCCTAAACTTTCTTGAATTTGAAAAGCCAATTGCAGAACTAGAAGCGAAAATTGAAGCATTACGTGATGTCTCTCGTCACGGTGGTGATTCTGCGATTGACCTGGATAAAGAAATCGAACAGCTTGAGAAGAAAAGCTTAGAGCTGAAGAAAAAAACCTTCAGTGACCTAGGTGCATGGGAAACAGCTCAACTGGCTCGTCACCCACTACGTCCTTACACGCTGGATTACATCCAACACGCTTTTGAGGAGTTTGATGAATTAGCGGGTGACCGCGCGTTTGCAGACGACAAAGCGATTGTGGGTGGCATGGCTCGCCTTGAAGGCCGCCCTGTGATGATCATTGGTCACCAAAAAGGTCGTGAGACCAAAGAAAAGGTGAAACGTAACTTTGGTATGCCGAAACCAGAAGGCTACCGTAAGGCTCTACGCTTGATGGAAATGGCAGAGCGTTTCAACATGCCGATCATCACATTTATTGACACGGCTGGCGCATACCCAGGTGTGGGCGCAGAAGAACGTGGTCAATCTGAAGCTATCGCGAAAAACCTAAAAGTGATGTCTGGTCTTAAAGTACCAGTAATCTGTAACGTTGTCGGTGAAGGCGGTTCTGGTGGTGCATTAGCAATCGGTGTAGGCGACTACGTGAACATGCTTCAGTACTCTACGTACTCAGTAATTTCTCCTGAGGGTTGTGCTTCAATCTTATGGCGTGATTCAGACAAAGCGCCACAAGCGGCAGAGGCAATGGGCCTAACTGCTCCGCGTCTTAAAGAGCTTGAACTGATCGACGAAATCATCGAAGAGCCACTAGGCGGCGCTCATCGCGATCATGTTCAAATGGCAGCGAATATGAAAGCGACACTACTTCGTCAGCTAGAAGATCTAGAACAACTGGATGAAGAGACGCTACGTGAACGTCGTTACCAGCGCCTAATGAGCTACGGTTACTGTTAATTTCGGTGATTGCTGTTAAGCGTTAGCTGATATCTCAATTGATAACAGTTAAAATAGAAAGGGTTGGATGAGAGTCCAGCCCTTTTTTGCACCTATCGGATCGTTTATGGAATCGCTTTACCCGCATTTTGCTCAAGTTCTCGACCGCTACTATCAATTAGGCACTAAGGTTGTCTTAGCGTTTAGCGGAGGAGTGGATTCACGTCTTTTACTCGAATTACTCAGTCGCTACCAACAAGCGCACTCTGTAGAGTGTCACGCTGTGTATGTGCACCATGGTTTAAGCTCGAATGCCGATAATTGGGCCGATAAATGCTTACTTTGGGCACAACAAGTGGGGATATCGTGCTCGATCGAGCGAGTGAGCTTAGACATCAGCAATGGTGAAAGTATTGAACTTCTTGCTCGTGAAGCTCGCTACCAAGCCTTAACTAAGTACATTCAAGAAGGCGATATACTGTTGACTGGTCAACATGCCGACGATCAAATAGAGACTTTTCTCCTTGCGCTTAAGCGCGGCAGCGGGCCTAAAGGGTTATCTTCGATGGCGGAGAGTATGCCGTTTTCTTGCGGATCTCTAGTTCGACCATTGCTTACTATCAAGCGGAAGACCATCGAAGAAGCCGCTACTAAATTAGGCTTGGAGTGGGTGGAAGACGAAAGCAATCAAGATACCCGTTATGATCGTAACTTTCTTCGTCATTGTGTTATTCCTGAATTGTCTGGTCGTTGGCCGAGTATCCATCAAGCGGTTCAGCGCAGTGCAAGTTTATGTGCTCAACAAGAAGCGCTATTGGATGAACTATTGAGCGCGGTGTTTGAACGCGCTTTACAAACGGATCTAAGTTTGAGTATTGAAGAGCTGGCTAAGCACAGTGAGTTAGCTCGTGCGCGCTTGATTCGTATGTGGCTAGCTAATCTTAATACTAGTATGCCGACTCAGGTACAACTCAATCTCATCTGGAATGAAGTGGCATTAGCTCAGCAAGATGCCAACCCCAAACTACAACTTAAACAAGGTGAAGTGCGCCGTTTTCGAAATCGTCTCTATTGGGTAACGGAAATCGCTGACGTCACTGAGTGGCAAAGTACGATTCAAGTCGATACCGTTTTATCGCTTCCAGAGCGGCTAGGGGAGCTGACCTTAACGACGAGTTCTAGCAACGCAACGATTGCGCTTCCGAGTCAGCCAGAATTGCTTCGCGTGACCTTTAATCCGGAAGGCTTATCAGCGCATCCAACCACGCGTAATCACAGTCGAAAACTGAAGAAGTTGTTCCAAGAATACAATGTGCCAAGCTGGCTGCGTCGTCAAATTCCGATTTTGATGTATCAAGACCGAGTCGTTGCTGTGGCAGATCTGTTCGTTGATCAGGCGTTTAATGGTCAAGATTGTGAACTTATTTGGCGCAGGTAATGAAAATTCATGCCACAATGTCGATTATAAAATATAAAAATCCTTAAATAATAATTGATTAGGTGAAGCAATGAAGAAAACAATCATGGGCGCAATGGTGGCGCTAACCATGTTCAGTGGGCAAGCTCTAGCTGCGGGAGATGCTGCAGCAGGTCAAGCAAAGTCGGGAGTATGCGCGGCGTGTCATGGCGCTGATGGTATTGCTGTCATTCCGGGTTACCCAAATCTGAAAGGGCAAAATGAGCAATATATTATCAGTTCAATTAAAGCTTATAAAAATAAAGAGCGAACAGGTGGACTTGCTGCTGTGATGCAAGCTCAAGCTTCATTGTTGTCTGATGAAGACATCGCTAACCTAGCGGCTTACTACGCAAGTTTGAAGTAAACGTGAGCCTGAAGTAAAGCTTGGACGATTGGGCATTGAGCAGTCCTCATTGGGTTTTATCAACTCACGATATTCGCTATGTTAATTTGCTCAGCCTGGATTTTCGCTGGTGGAGCAGAGACAAACATTGAATGTTGCGAAACGCTAAACGATAATAAGCGCAATCGATTGAAGCTTAAGGGATGAACATGAAAAAAATTGAAGCGATTATCAAGCCATTTAAACTGGATGATGTTCGAGAAGCGCTAGCTGAAGTTGGCATTACAGGGATGACCGTCTCTGAAGTGAAAGGTTTTGGTCGCCAAAAAGGTCACACAGAGCTTTACCGTGGTGCAGAGTATATGGTGGACTTTCTACCTAAAGTGAAGCTCGAAATCGTTGTAACGGAAGATGTGGCTGATAAATGCGTAGAGACAATCATTGAAACCGCGCAAACTGGTAAGATTGGTGATGGTAAAATATTCGTCACTGATATTGAGCGTGTGGTTCGTATTCGTACTGGTGAAGAAGACGAAGACGCGATCTAAGGTTTCTTGTCACCTGTTTCGTATTTATTATGCTAAAAGGGAGCCAAGTGGCTCCTTTTTTGTTGTTTGCTTATTAGTGAAATCATTTAACCCGAGATTTGTTGTTCTAGATTTCGGGTGCCTACATTCAGGTTTGTCGTATGTTTAAGCGTTTTTTTCTGGCGTTAGCTTTTCTTATTATGGCGGTATTGGTCGGCTTCCAGGTTATTTTCACCGTACCAGATCAGCCGCAAATCATTACTCAAACAGGCTCAGAGTTGACGCAGGATATTAGGTGTATCGAATTTAGCGGCTCAAAAGCTCTGGATCAGGGCGGTGAAATCAATGTACTTGTCTGGAATATCTACAAACAGAACCGGGCTAACTGGCAACGTGCACTCGATGAGTTTTCTGCTGATAAGCAGTTGCTCTTATTGCAAGAAGCCAGCATGACACCATCATTTAAGCAGTGGTTGGTGGATGGTCGCTGGGTTAGTAATCAAGTGAGTGCTTTTAAGGCGCTGGGTAGCGGTGCAGGTGTAATTAGTATTGCTCAAGGGCAACCAGAAAAAGCCTGCGCTTACACCTCTAAAGAGCCGTGGCTGCGCTTACCTAAGTCTGCATTATATAGCCAGTATCACTTGAGTAATGGCGAGAAACTCGCAGTGGTGAATGTACATGCGATTAACTTCACCGTAGGTACAAAAGAGTATACATCTCAGTTAACGGCGCTTGAAATGCTTTTAAAGCATCATGTGGGGCCAATCCTATTCGCTGGAGACTTCAATAGCTGGAGTGAATCTCGCGTTAATGCGATGAGGCAGGCCTTAAAGGCTGCGGACTTACAAGAGGTGACGTTCTTGCCGGATCATCGAGTCCAATTTATAACAGGGTTACCACTGGACCATGTGTTTTACCGAGGTCTGACGCTTAAGTACGCAAAAGCGCCGCAGAGCGACGCTTCCGATCATAACCCATTGTTATTGTCATTTACGTTAAATAACTAGCTTAGGTTACCACAATATAAAGTGCCCAAATAACGTAGAAGAATACCCATGGCAGGCTTGCTATCACCAAAGCTTGGCCACGTTCAAACTCCGTCCACGTCAGTACAACGCCGTAGCCGAGCACAATGTACCAAGGCAGAAGCAAAGGTAACGAGCTAGCGAAATGAGACCATTCGTTAGTAAGAGGCAGCTTTAATAGACCATTGAGGCTATTTAAATCGGCAGCGTAAGTCATTACCTGACCATGCTTGAGTAGCAAGCTCGCGTAGCTTGCTACATCGCCCAATACTGCTGGGAATAAGATAGCACACGATGCGGCAAACCATTTCCAGTAACCGTATTGTTGTTTGCTTGCCTTTGTTGCAAGAAAGAACCAAAGCGCGAGCAATAGTAAGGTGGCAAAGCGGTTGAATACATCATTGATGATCGCGCTTGCCATTAGCGTGTTTGGTTCTAATAGCTCAATCTGCTTCGGGTCGATTTGCTGAAATTGCGCAGCAAGTTGGTCACTGAGCCACGTGAAATCGACATTCGAAAAGTAAGCACCCCAGAATAAAAACGGACTAAGCATCAGGAAGATGAACGGTTGCCATCCCCATCCACCGCGTTGATAAAGCGCAAGAAAACAAGATGTTGGAGAACGAAAAATGTCCAACAGCATCACAAGTGGATTGCTTGATGGGTTCATACACTTACCTTCGTTACGTCAACGTACAACTTAAGCTTTTGACCTGGTTGTAAGTATTTTTTCTTGTGTAGCGAGTTCCATTTCACGATGTCGTTCGTTTTTACTTTGAACTTGCTTGCAATGCCGCTAATGGTGTCGCCAGAGCGAACGTTGTAGAAAACGGTACGGATCACAGAACCTTTGTCTGAGTCTTTCCAAATCACTAGCTTTTGACCCACACGCAATGGATCTTTAGGGCCCATACCATTCCATTTAGCTAACGATTTATACGACACTTTATTGTTACGTGCGATTGACCACAAACTTTCTCCAGACTGAACGACATGGGTGAGCTTGAGTTGACCACGAGCACGAGATTGAGTCTTGTTTAATCGGTTTTGTGCCGTTAATGCATATTTTGCATCGTCTTTTGTTGATGTCGGAATCAATAGGTATTGACCAATACGAATGTTGTTATTCGATAGGCCGTTGGCACGTCGAATGACTTTCGTGGTTGTGCCGTATTTATTAGCTAGCACGCTTAAAGAGTCACCAGATTTCACCTTGTAGCGAGCGACCTTCATCCCTTTACCGCGATTTTTCTCCACCTTGGTGAGAAAAGTCTCTTTTTTCTCTACGGGAATCAAAAGTTGGTGCGGCCCCTCAGGCGCTGTCGACCACTGGTTGTATGCTGGGTTGTAACTCTGCAACTCTTTTACGCTAATGCCGGCATAATCTGCGGCAATAGCCAGATCTAACTGCTCTTCTGGATCAACAAGCGTTAGAACAGGCTTGTTTGGAATTGCAGGAATATTAAGTCCGTACTTGTCTTGGTTTGCGATAACGTCAGCCAAGGCCAATAGCTTAGGAACGTAACTGCTGGTCTCTTTTGGTAAGTCTAATGAGAAGAAATCGATAGGTTTACCGAGCTTTTTATTCTTACGAATTGCGCTAGAAACTCGGCCTCCACCGCTGTTATAAGCGGCGATTGCATGTTCCCAGTTACCATCAAAACGCTCGTTTAGTTGTACTAGGTAGTCCAGCGCTGCATCCGTTGCTGCTGCCACATCTCTGCGACCGTCATACCAGTAGTTTTGCTCTAGTCCCATCATTTTTCCGGTGCCAGGGACAAATTGCCACAACCCAGCCGCGCTACCATGTGAGTAGGCAAAGGCATCGAATGAACTTTCCACTACAGGAAGTAAAGCAAGCTCCATTGGGAGTCCGCGCTCTTCGATACGTTTTGTGATCATGTATAGAAAAGGAGTAGCACGCTTAGATACCGTGTAAAGGTGATTTGGGTGCTTTAAATACCACGTACGGTAGTAGTCCACTTTCTTGTGGTTTGGGATATCCATGTCCAGCTGCATGGCGATACGTTGCCACACATCTTCTTGTTCTTGGGGGGAGAGAACTTTAGGCGCGTCGTTAGCGGATTTTTTTGCTAGTGACGATTTATTGCCCGGTTGAGCTTTTACTGCATTTTGCTTTGCAGTCTGCTCAGATTTATTGGTTTCTGGTGTAGAAGACGTTGAATCTGACTGAGTCAATTGACAGCCAGATAATAACAACGCCAACGCCCAAGTATACTTCAAACGCATGGATTCAGCCTATTTAGGGCCTGTTTATCTTCACCTGCCTGTCGCGCAACGTAATGTGCGTGGCAGTCGCAAGATAATAGACATCTTTTAAACACTAACTAATTTATAGAGGCAAAGAGCTTCTAATTATGCAATGGGGAGAAATTCAAATAGATTTATATCAACCCCAAACGTAAGAGAAGCGCCAGTGGCGCTTCTCGAAAAATCAGTCCCTGATAATACTGGGGTCTTGCAAACTTACAAGCAGAAAATGGTTAAAATTCGTTCTTCCACTCGCGTAAAGCAGTAAAAACCGAGCATGGATCGCTATTTTTAATGCGACTAGCAACAGATTGAACCACGTCAGGGTTAGAGGTTCGCAAGAACGGATTAATCCACTTTTCTTTGCGTATTGTTGTTGGAAGTGTCGGAATGTTGAGTGCTCGCAGTCGGTTTACATCGTCGCGATATTGGCGAAGTTGCTCATTGTCAGGTTCAACCGCTAGAGCAAACGCCACGTTACTCGCCGTGTATTCATGTGCGCAGAAGACTTGAGTTTCTTCTGGTAGAGACGTTAGTTTGCTCAGTGATTCAAACATTTGCTCAGGCGTACCTTCAAAAATACGACCGCAGCCAGCAGAAAAGAGCACATCACCGCAAAACAGTTTTCCGTCCCCAACGTAACCGATATGGCCCAAAGTATGACCGGGTAACCCAAGTACTAAGAAAATCTCACCAAACAACTCTAGCTTGTCGCCTTCTTCCATTGGTGTCGTTAGGGTTGGAATTGGCTCTGATTTTGGGCCCACAACGGCGACGTTAGGAAATGCACGCACTAAGTCTGGAACGCCACCAATGTGATCGTTGTGGTGGTGCGTAATTAAAATCGCTTCTAAAGTTAATTCGTTAGCCTGCAGAAATTCTAATACTGGCTTCGCATCGCCCGGATCAACGACTGCGCAGCGCTTATCGCTATTTTGTATCAGCCAGATGTAATTATCATTAAATGCGGGTATGCTTTTGATCTCTAACACGATTCGTTCTCCGTCACCCATTTTAGTCAGGTGGTTAATGAAACCAGCACTCAGCAACAAAACTATACCACACCCGTCGACTTGGTCAGCAATGAACAACGGTCCGTGGGTGCTTGAGTCAATCCAGACCCGACTTGATGAATGGTGCCCGAAACTCTTCGGCTACCATATGCTCAAACTGGGCGGGTTGAGCTGTGAGCTAACCAGCTGTAATTGTAACATTCAACACCAAGTCAACGTAGATATCCAGAACCCGTTGCATAATGTGATTGCAGATGGTTACGAATTACCCTTTTTGGAAAAAAGCTTTGATGTTGTGATACTCGCTCATCAGCTCGACTATGCAAGCGATCCACACCGTTTGTTGCGTGAAGTCGATAGAGTGATGATGGATGATGGCTATGTAATTATTACTGGATTCAACCCATTAAGCTTGACTGGATTAGCGAGTTTGCTTCCATGGCGTAAACATAATTTGCCTTGGAGTGGACGAATGTTTACGTCGAACCGCATCAAAGATTGGTTAGGGTTACTTAATTATCAAGTGATTCATTGTGATCGTTATGCGCTGTTTCCGATGAAACGTTACCGTACGATGTGGACATGGTTGGAAAATAGTCTTGGTGATTGGGCATCACCCGCTGGGAGTTTGTATTACATAGTCGCGCGGAAACGGACATACCCTCTCAAGCCTATCAAACCGCATTGGCGCTTGAAGAAAAAGCTCACACCACTTGGGGTGATGAATCGAGAGGGTAACACTATGAGGAAAGAATCTCGCTAAGAGGGTTGGTAACCTGTATCTTCCTCAGTTGGGTTTTCTGCAGCAGTACGGGCTAGCTCATCACACATTTCGTTCTCACGATGGCCTGCGTGGCCTTTTACCCAATGCCATTCAACTTGATGGCGTGCGGTTTCTTTGTCTAGAGCTTGCCATAAATCGGCATTCTTCACGGGTTTTTTATCCGCTGTTTTCCAACCACGCTTCTTCCAGTTATGGATCCACTGAGTAATACCTTGGCGCACATATTGGCTGTCAGTCGTTAAAGTGACTTTGCAAGGTTGTTTTAACGTCTGCAGCGCGACGACAGCCGCCAACATTTCCATGCGGTTGTTGGTAGTTAACGTATAGCCTTTGGAAAGTGTCTTTTCTACGTCTTTGTAACGCAATACTATGCCGTAACCACCTGGTCCTGGGTTACCTAAACAAGAACCGTCAGTGAAAATCTCAACGTGTTTGGTCATATTTTTTGGTACTATTAGCCGAAACATTTAATAAAGCATAGTCTGACATACATAACCTTATGAATACCAGCAGCAATTCTGAATATAACCGCATTGTCGTTCTCGATACCGAAACCACAGGTATGAACCGCGAGGGTGGTCCTCACTACATGGGACACCGCATTATTGAAATCGGTGCCGTGGAGATCATCAACCGTAAGCTGACTGGTCGTCACTTCCACGTTTATTTAAAACCCGATCGTGAAATCCAACCAGAAGCGGTTGAAGTTCACGGTATTACGGATGAATTCTTGGTTGATAAACCGGAATACGCGAGCGTGCACCAAGAGTTTCTTGAGTTTATTAAAGGCGCAGAACTTGTTGCCCACAACGCGCCCTTCGATACCGGCTTTATGGATTACGAGTTTGGCATGCTCGATCCTAACATCGGCAAAACGGACGACTACTGCAAGGTGACCGACACCCTTGCTATGGCGAAGAAAATCTTCCCTGGTAAGCGAAACAACCTTGATATCTTATGTGAACGTTACGGTATTGATAACTCGCACCGTACTCTCCACGGAGCTTTGCTCGATGCGGAGATTCTAGCCGACGTTTACCTCTTTATGACGGGTGGTCAAACGAGTCTAGAATTTAACGCGAATAAACAAGAGGGTGGAGTAGAAACCATTCGTCGTATTGAAGGAAGAAAAGCGCTAAAGGTTTTGCGCGCAAGTGCCGATGAACTAGAAGCTCACCAAAAAAGATTAGAGTTGGTGAACGACTGTATTTGGCATCAATAGGAGAAGCTATGTTGAGGGCTTTGTTGGTCGCGTTTTTAGCGATATGGAGTAGTCTCTCGAGTGCTGCGAGTGAATCTACAATGTCTTTGTTAGACAATCGCTTTCGAGTTGATCCAACCATCGAGCAGATCACGTTTTTGGTTTATCGTGAGCAAAGTTCTCAGCCAGTTGTTTTAGTCCGTCCTGACGGTAAAAAATACTATGCTTGGGGCTCTTACGACAATGTACGTTGGTATCAAGAAGCCTCACTCGATATTATTTCCGTTGATAACCCTATGCCAGGTCCATGGCAGGCTGTGGGGAAAGTTACGCCTAAAAATAACATCCGCTTAATTTCTCACCTAAAGCTCAGTACGGATCTGTTCCCAAACCGATTATATAATGGGGAAGCGCTTAAGTTTACAGCTCGCCTGACCTCCGACGGCAAACCTCTTGTACTGCGCGACTTCCTTGATCGCGTGAATCTGCGCGTGACATTTACCAAGTTTGTCGAAAATGAAGATGAGCTGATCAAAGAAGCACGTCCAGTGCCGATGGTTGTGGGTGAGTTTTCTGATGACGGCCGAGGCTTGGATGAAAAAGCAGGGGATGGTGTGTTTACGGTTCAGCTCCCAATAGACGTTGAGCCTGGTAAGTACCGCGCGCGCATCACGTCTGGCAATGGCGTATTCTTACGAGCGCAAGAACAAGTCATCTTGGTTTATCCGAACCCAATCTCTCGTACTTTTATTCAGGCTCGTAATTCCGATAAGCCACACCAATTAGTGGTGAGTGGCGAGCAAGGTATGATTGCACCAGGCTCTATAGCAGTCACAGTGAAAAAGGACGCTCCCGATGGTTTCATTAGTTACAGCCAAGGACAGGTCTCTAAAGATGGAATGAGAGTTACGTTGAACCTCAATAACGATTCTGAACTTGGTAAGTACGCCTGGCGCGGCGAGATCTTTGCCACTGATTTTGCAACCCAGCGCTCGTTGGCGTTTCCTATCCCAGAGCAAACCTTCAGTGTTGTTGATGAAGTTGATCTAGAAGCTGCTCGAATTGCAAAAGAAGCTGAATTAGCCGAGCAGCGTCGTATTGAAATGGAAAAGCAAATTATCGCTGAGCGGGAGGCTGAGCGTAAGCGCAGCATGATTATTATTGCGGTGGGTAATGTGATAATGCTGCTGATTGTGATCATTGCATGGATAGTCTGGCGCAAAATTAAAGCGAAGCGCGATGCCATGCCAGAGATGCAATTAGAAGTACCAAAGAAATAGTAGTAACACACACATAAAGCGAGAAACGGAGCCAATCGGCTCCGTTTTTTTCAGTTTAAGTTTGAGACAGAGTTTGATGTTTCTCATGGTCATTAATCATTTTATTTTAAAGTAACACCATGATTTAACGTTGATTAATCATAATAAAGCTCGCATGATACTGTTTACGTTTCGACTTGATTTTAGTGCGTATAGACGGAGTGAGTTATGACAATTGGAGAGTTAGGACTAGAACATTTACCACGACAAAAGGCCTTGGTTGAGTCAGCTTATGATGCCTTTTATTCTGAAAAAGACGTTGTTGCCGCGGTATTGCTTGGCTCCTTGTCATCAGGACAAGGTGACCGTATTTCGGACGCTGATGTTGTTGTATTTACTCAAAACAACTTCCATAAAGCCTCAGCGCCTTGCTTTACCCAGTTTGAAGCTAATAAAGACATTTTTTATCGCCTTGAGGGAGAGCACAACGAAAATGCGTGTTTCAAAAAATACATTTTTAATGACCTAACCAGTGCAGAGATTCATTGTTTAGATCTCTGTGACCCCTTCAAACTTTCTAAGCCATTTAAGACTTTATTTGATAAAGCTGATGTGATTGCGGGCATGGTTACTGATGAACCTGCGCCAAAGCATGAAGAGTTCCCAGTTTATACCAGTGGTGATCAAGGCCTGATCTGGGAACTCTTTGATTGTATTAAGTGGTTGAGCAGAGATAACCATGAGCTTGCTAAGTCCTACTTGAAAAAACTCTCTAAGAAACTCTAATTTGAGAGTCATCTCCGTTCCTCCCACTGAAGTTAGCTAGGCGGTTAGGTTATGAAATACAAAAAGCGTCAGAAGTATAAATACACTCTCCATTCTGAAGAAAAGATTGAGACGCACATTTCAGTGAGTCAGGCGTATGACAGCCCTTTTCTTAGTTTGTCCAAACAAGGCGTGTTAACGATTAAAAAGGGCTATGCATGGGATGGAGCGAGTGGGCCAGCGTTAGACACAAAAAACATTATGAAAGCTTCTTTAGTGCATGATGCTCTTTACCAACTCATGAGGGAAGAGGTGTTGCCTCAAAGTGCTCGAAAGCATGCGGATACGTTGTTGAGAGAAACGTGTTTAGAAAAAGGAATGTCTAGCTTCAGAGCAACTTATATCTATTATGGCGTCAGAGTTGTCGGTGGCTTCTTTTCTAGACCCGATACTTTGTGTGCTTAATGGGAACATCTTTCTAACGTTTAACTGTTTATTTATACAGTTTAGTTATGTAAGCTCCAAGGTGATACAAAGGAGTCGTACATAATGACAATAAGATATGAAGAGCATGTGCCAAGCCCGAAAGAATACTGTGATATGCGTATCAAAGCCGGGCTATCACCCAAATCGTTGAAAGCTGCTGAAATTGGCCTACCCAATTCGTTATATGGCGTATCTGTTCGGGATGAAGGAAAGCTCATTGCAATGGGTCGGGTTGTTGGTGACGGGGCGTGTAACTTCGAAATTGTCGACGTTGCCGTTGATTCTGATTATCAAGGTAACGGTTTAGGTAGAAAAGTCATGGAATACATCGACGGTTATCTTTCTTCTGTTGCACTTGAAGGCTCTTACGTTTCTATGATTGCTGATGAACCAGTTTTTTACGAAAAGCTTGGTTATAGGCTGGTGGCTCCTAAAAGCCAAGGGATGACAAAAAAGTTTAAGCCAAAGGCATAACACGTATTCAGCTGTGAAGATAAGCACTAGAAAACAGGAGTTTAATTTCCTGTTTTCTATATTAAATTTCTATTTAAGCCACTTCTGGAATTGGTTTGGGTGGCTGCTCTAAATCAGGCTCTTTTTGAACAGTAGGAATCTGTCCCTCACCCACAGCACTGATGTAACAGCCACTAAGTTTAATGGCAAGGTACATATCAGCTCGCAGTAAGATGCCTCCTTCACTGGTGCTGATACCAGTAAGCTCACACCATTGACGAAGACGTCGTTTCCTTCCTGCGAGGATTAAACGTACGCCTCTCTTTTTCAAAGTATTGTGAATATCTGCCAGAGTGGCCATCACACTGAGATCCAAGTGAGTAAAGCTCGATACGGCGTCGATGACAACGCAACTTGCGTCTTTGTGATGCTCTGCCTGCTCTAACACTCTACGTTTAAAGTAAGGAGCATTGAAGTAAGTTAGCGGTGAGTTAAAGCGGTAAATCACCATTCCAGGAATAGGCGAAGCTTTTCCTGAGTCGTCGATGGTCCGAATGGTACCTTTTTCATCCAAGCCAAGTAGCTGATCACTCGGTCGCATGACAATCCGTAAAAATTGAAACAGCCCTAGCAATACCGCCAAAGTGATCCCCGGTATTACACCCACGATCAACACAGAAATAAAAGTAATGATGGCCAGATAAAATGCATCTTTGTCACGAGATTTTAATTTCCAAATTGCTTTAAGATCGAGCAGCGATAGGGACGCAATGATCAATACAACACCAAGTGAAGCGATAGGGATGAACTGCAAAGGCTCGTAAATAAATACCGCAATAATGGCAATGGTGATTGCGGCGACAATCGAAACTAATTGAGATTTACCGCCATTTGCATCATTGACGGCTGTGCGTGAGTCAGCGCCGCTTATCGCGAAACCTTGCGAAAACGCTGAGGCAATGTTGGCAAAACCCAACGCCTGAAACTCTTTATTAGCATCAATATCATAACCGTTTTTAGCAGCGAAACTGCGGGCGGTGAGCATCATGCTAACAAAACTGACAATCGCAAGGTTGAGAGCCGGGACCACTAGTTCACGAACTTCACCTAGCTCAAACTCCGGTGTTTGAAACTGAGGGAAGCCACCTTGAGTGAGTCCGACAACCGATACGCCCATCTCTTGTAAATGGAAAAACCAAACTGACGCAGTAGTTACGAGGATCGCCAGCATGGCAGCAGGCCAAGTTGGTCGGTAGCGTTTGGTGAGCAAATAAACGACAACTGTCACGATACTCAGAGTTACAGTAGGCCAATGAAGATCGGTTAATCGTTGTGGAGCTTCCCATAAACGTTCCAGTAAATAACGTTGCTCGTATTTCAAACCGACTACTTTCGCAAACTGACCAACGATAATTGTGAGAGCAACACCGTTGAGTAGACCCAAAAGAATCGGACGAGAAAGGAAATCTGCAAATACCCCTAGCTTGAAACGACTTGCCAGTACACACCAAATCCCCGTCATCGCTGTCATGGTCATAACCAACTGCCAATGTTTTGTGGGGTCACCTGCGGCAAGTGGTGTCACAACAGCAGCAATCACTGCACAGGTTGCTGCATCGGGTCCGACAATGAGTTGTCGAGATGTGCCCATCATGGCGTAAACCAACATTGGCAGTACACACGAATACAGACCGACAATTGCGGATACACCAGTTAATTGTGCGTAAGCTATGGCAACTGGCAGTGCAACCGCGACAACAGAAAAGGCGGCTCTAAAGTCGTTAACAAACCATTCTTTTTGATAATGCTTAAGCTGAACAAGCCCTGGGAACCACTGTGCGAGTAATATTTTAGCCAACGGATTTACCATATATGTGAGTGAGTTACTTAAAGTATACACCGCTTAGTTGGAACGTCTGTGAGTTAGTTATCACTGGAAATCGGGGAAAAGATTGGAGTGCGAGGATTTTATTGCGCAGGGGGGCTTTGTAGTGTGAGGTGTTATGAATCCGATTCTGGAAGCAATAAAAAACGGGAGCTGATACTCCCGTTTGTGATCTCAGATTCTAGAGTTACGCGACACTATCCATCTGAGGGTATAGCGGCTTTGCGGCAAGCAGTTCCGGCTCAAAATCGTCAACGTTGATTGTATCTAGACGATGCTGCTCCGCTTCTCTGAGTAGATCGGCTTCTTCTTGCGTGATAAAGCCTTGCTCTAGCCCTTCCTGAGCAATCATATCCAAACGTAAGAATGGGCGACGCTTACCCTGCGCTTTACATACTTTGTCAAACACAGGCTCAGCTTGAAGAATGACTGATAGTGCAAGTTCAATCTTACCTGCTGCGTTGTGCTCGGTTGGTTCAAGGTATTGACCGCGACCAATGCGTGAGCGCGTTGCACTTGGCGTTTGTAGAATGCGCGCCACTTTACTGTCTAGTTTATCGCTTGGTGCTTTGCGTACGCGACCAAATGGCATGATTAATACGCGTAGCGCACGGCCAATTACTTTGTTCGGGAAGTTTGCTAAGAATTCATCTACTGCCACTTCCGCTTGTTTCAAACTGTCTTGTAGACCCCAGTGTACTAATGGTAAATCTTCGACTGGACGGCCATCTTGCTCAAAACGTTTCAACGTCGCAGAGCTCAAATATAGCTGGCTTAGAATGTCACCAAGACGTGCTGATAGACGCTCTTTACGCTTCAAAGAGCCACCTAGCACTGCCATTGAGATATCCGATAGCAGAGCAAGGTTTGCACTGTAACGGTTCAATTGTTGGTAGTAACGCTTGGTTGCATCTTTGGTTGGTGATGAAGAGCCCAGACCATCGCTCAAACCAAACCAGATACTGCGCACTAGGTTACTCATTGTAAAGCTCACGTGACCAGCAAGCGCTTTATCAAATTTCTCGACAGCATTACTTGCTTCAGAATACGCCGCGTTCATTTCTTCAAGAACGTACGGATGGCAACGGATTGCGCCTTGGCCAAAGATGATCATTGAGCGTGTTAGAATGTTAGCACCCTCAACCGTTACTGCGATTGGCGCACCTTGGTAACCACGAGCTAGGAAGTTAGAAGGTCCCATACAGATACCTTTACCGCCTACGATGTCCATTGCATCGATGATGCTTTGCTGGCCGCGGTGCGTACAGTGATACTTCACGATAGCTGAGATTACTGAAGGCTTTTCACCTAAGTCGATACCCGCAACGGTTAAGTTGCTTGCTGCATCCATCACGTAAGCATTACCACCCAAGCGTGCTAATGGTTCTTCAACCCCTTCCATATGGCCGATAGGCTGTTTGAACTGACGACGAATACGTGAGTAAGCACCGGTTGCCATTGCTGCAGTTTTGATGCCACCTGTTGAGTTTGAAGGTAGCGTGATACCACGTCCAACCGACAGACACTCAACCAGCATACGCCAACCTTGGCCCGCCATTTTTTCGCCACCGATAATGAAATCGATAGGAACAAAGATGTCTTTACCGCGCGTTGGACCATTTTGGAATGGCACATTGAGTGGGAAGTGTCGGTTACCAATCTCAACACCTTTGACATCAGTTGGGATAAGCGCACAAGTGATGCCAAGATCTTCTTTGTCACCAAGTAAACCTTCAGGGTCGCGAAGTTTAAATGCTAAGCCTAGTACCGTTGCGACTGGCGCTAGGGTGATGTAGCGCTTGTTCCAAGTCAGGCGCATACCCAGTACTTCTTTTCCTTCCCATTCGCCTTTGCAGACCACACCGTAATCTGGAATAGAGCCAGCGTCAGAACCCGCTTCTGGGCTCGTTAAGGCGAAACAAGGGATTTCCTTACCTTCAGCTAGACGCGGTAAGTAATGATTTTTCTGATCTTCAGTACCGTAGTGTTGCAGTAGTTCACCAGGACCCAAAGAGTTAGGAACACCAACGGTAGACGATAGAACGCCAGAAACACCCGTTAGTTTTTGTAGTACTAGTGATTGCGCGTATGCTGAGAACTCAAGACCACCGTACTTTTTCTTAATGATCATGGCGAAGAACTTATGATCTTTCAGGTATTGCCAAACTTCTGGCGGTAAGTCCGCGAGTTCATGGGTCACTTGGAAATCACTCACCATGGCGCACACTTCATTCACAGGGCCGTCTAAAAAGGCTTGTTCTTCCGCACTTAACTTAGGTGCTTGAATTGCGTGTAGCTTTTGCCACTCTGGTTTGCCTTTAAATAGTTCGGCTTCCCACCAGACGGTACCTGCGTCTAACGCTTCTTTTTCGGTTTGAGACATAGCTGGCAGCACTTTCTTGAAAAGCACTAACGCTTTGCGGCTAATTAAAGACTGACGTACGCCAGGAACCGCGAGCACAGCTGCGGCGAGAACGTAAATAGCCCAACCAATAACGCCGACAGTACCAGCTACTGTAAGAGCCAGCATGGCTGCGGTGAGTAAGCTAATAGATTTCACGAGAGACATGCGGTGGTAGAGCGTAATGCCTAGCACGATCGCCATCGTGATGATTGAGAGCAAGATGTCCATATGTATTTTCCTTTTCAGACTTTATAAGTTTTGTACGTCTGTATGTTAGGTAAGAGGTCTAACCAGTTGGTTTAAGTGTAATCAAAATATTAAGGAAATGTAAAACATAAGATTGGATAAAAAGTGATCTAAGTAGAGTTAAAATTCTAAAGTTGAGATTTGAGTGATGGTTTCATGAGCAAGTTGACAAGTTTATTACCATCACTAATCTAAATCTGTTGGTTCACTATCGACACTAATTCTCGTTTGTGGGTAAACTCAGAGTAATCAAACCCGAGTTCAGGTTTATGAAATGTCCGATACCAAATTGGTATCAGAACAATTTGCTCAGTGAGTCAAGAGCTGACTGAAGCCGAAATAATAAAGAGAACGTCTTATGTACCATGATCTGATTAGAAGTGAATTAAACGAAGCTGCTGAAGTGCTCAACAAATTTTTAAGCGATGACCATAACATTGCGCAAATCGAAGCAGCGGCGAAAATGATTGCTGACTCATTCAAACAAGATGGTAAAGTATTGTCATGTGGTAACGGTGGTTCTCACTGTGATTCAATGCACTTTGCCGAAGAGCTAACAGGCCGTTACCGAGAAAATCGTCCTGGCTATGCTGGTATTGCTATTTCAGATCCAAGCCACCTTTCTTGTGTGAGTAATGACTTTGGTTATGACTTCGTGTTTTCACGTTATGTAGAAGCGGTTGGTCGAAAAGGTGACGTACTGTTTGGTCTGTCGACTTCAGGTAACTCAGGTAACATCCTGAAAGCGATTGAAGCAGCACAAGCGAAAGGCATGAAGACGATTGCGCTAACAGGTAAAGATGGCGGCAAAATGGCAGGCCTTGCAGATATTGAAATCCGCGTGCCACACTTTGGTTATGCAGACCGCATTCAGGAAATTCATATTAAGATTATTCATATCATCATTCAGTTGATCGAAAAAGAGATGGAATAATCGTTTACGGCCACCGTTTCGAGCTGTGTTGTTAGGGAGTTTTTTAAACCATGTGTGAATTGCTCGGTATGAGCGCTAATGTTCCAACGGATATTTGTTTCAGTTTTACTGGGCTCATGCAGCGTGGAGGCCGAACCGGCCCACACCGTGACGGATGGGGGATCACCTTCTACGAAGGGAAGGGCTTTCGAACCTTCAAAGATCCCAAGCCAAGTTGTGAGTCTAAAATAGCAGAGTTGGTACAAAATTATCCCATCAAAAGTCGTGCGGTCGTTAGTCATATCCGACAGGCGAATCGTGGTGGTGTTAATTTAGAAAATACTCATCCCTTTACACGTGAGCTGTGGGGTAGGTATTGGACGTTTGCGCATAACGGTCAGCTCTCTGGCTATCAAGACTTGCATACAGGTCGACATCGACCTGTCGGTGAAACAGATAGTGAACTGGCATTTTGCTGGTTATTGAAGCAAATGGAAGATCGATATCCTGAGCCACCAAAGGATATGGAGTCGGTATTCTTATATGTTGCTAAATGTTGTGATGAGCTAAGAGAGAAGGGTGTATTTAACATGCTTCTGAGTGATGGTGAGTATGTAATGACGTATTGCACCAATCATTTGTATTGGATCACAAGACGCGCACCGTTTGGAAAAGCCGCGTTGCTTGATGAAGATGTGGAAATTAACTTCCAAGAAGAAACAACGCCACACGACATCGTTTCTGTGATTGCAACTCAACCTTTGACGGGCAACGAAGCTTGGCAGCGTATGAAACCTGGCGAATACGGCTTGTTTCACCTAGGTGAACTAGTCAAAAATAATGCCTCTGAACTGGTAAATGTGCCGTTTGCGGCGGCTAAGCCGGGCAATCAAGCGCCAACCGAACCGTTAGAGTGATGGTCTCTTACTCTGAATATAAAAATAAAGCTCGCTTAATCGCGAGCTTTATTTTTATGCGTTTTAAACCGAGGGCGGATACGGATGAGCATTCTTACTTTCTAGAGTGCTGGTAGTAGAGTCCTAGTCTCGCTAAGGCTTGCTGTAAAGACGTAACTGATAGAAATTTCTCATAAAACACCTCGTCAGTCTGAACGGTGAAGAACGAACCAGATTCAGAATCTACTTTCCGAGTGTTATGTTACTCAAGTGGTTATGGGATTTTTTAGAATGTTGGGTTTTAGGTTTCTAGTCTCACTACGGCTTTCTTGAATCAAGTTTATAAGTATTAAAACAACCAAGAGCAGCCCTCAGGCTGCTCTTTTGTGCTTGGAGTTTATTATTCAGGGCTACTCATCTGAGGCGTACCCATGTACGCCAAGCTCTGCGCCATCTAAATAGGCTTTACCATCCTTCATGATCAACCGCTCGTCTACCAGCCACTTAGCCACCATAGGGTAGATTCGGTGCTCCTGCGCCTGAACACGTGCCGCAAGTACACTAGCATCATCGTCTTCGAACACAGGAACTTTTGCTTGCAGTATGACAGGGCCACCATCAAGCTCTTCCGTTACAAAGTGCACACTCGTACCATGTTCTTTGTCGCTAGCATCAATTGCTCTCTGGTGTGTGTGTAGCCCAGGATATTTTGGCAGAAGAGAAGGGTGGATATTGATCATCTTACCCATGTAATGAGAAACAAATGCGCTGCTCAGAATGCGCATGTAACCAGCAAGAATAATCACGTCTGGTTGGTATTCATCTATTTGACTCATTAGCTCTGCATCAAAGCTTTCACGCGAGCTGAATGCTTTAGGGTCGACAAAGTGACCCTCTACATCAAACTTTTTTGCACGTTCTAAACCAAAAGCATCTGCTTTGTTAGAGAACACGGCTGCCACTCGTGCGTTTGGCATGCTGTCTTCGCAAGCTTCCAAGATAGCTTGCAGGTTACTTCCGTTACCCGAGATGAGGACCACAAAGTTTTTTAGGGTATGGTTTTTCATGATGTCGAGAGCGCCTTGGTATTGTAGGTTGGAGTTATGTAGCTTCTAAACTACCTACTAATAGAATGGTTTTTAGTGTTCTAGATAGCAAAATGAGGACCTAGTCATCTAGTGTCCTCATTCTTCTTATCTTTTGAGCTCGATTTGCAAATTATTGGATTTCAACTTGCTCTTCGTTCGCGTCTGCTTGTGCGATTTGACCAATCACCCACGCGTTTTCGCCTTCTTCTTTAAGAAGAGCAACTGCTGCGTCTGCCTGGTCTTTCGGTAGTGCGACGATTAGACCTACACCACAGTTGAATGTGCGGTACATTTCGTGTGTGTCGACGTTGCCTTTCTCTTGTAGCCACTTGAAGATAACTGGCCATTCCCAACTGTTACCATCGATAACTGCTTTCGTGCCTTCAGGCAGTACGCGTGGGATGTTTTCCCAGAAACCACCACCAGTGATATGAGAAATCGCATGGATGTCGTGTTTCTCAATCATCTTAAGTGCTGACTTGATGTAAATTTTTGTTGGTTCTAGTAGGTGCTCACCAATAGTGCGGCCTGCTAGCTCTTCGCTCTTATCTGCACCAGATACTTCTAGGATCTTACGGATAAGGGAGTAACCGTTTGAGTGTGGGCCGCTTGAGCCAACAGCGATAAGTGCATCACCAGCAGCGACTTTCGTGCCGTCAATCACGTCTTCTTTTTCTACTACGCCAACACAGAAACCAGCTACGTCGTAGTCTTCGCCTTCATACATGCCCGGCATCTCCGCAGTTTCGCCACCAATTAGGGCACAACCTGCTTGAACACACCCTTCTGCGATACCTGAAACAACATCCGCTGCGGTATCAACGTCTAGTTTGCCTGTTGCGTAGTAATCTAGGAAAAACAGTGGCTCTGCGCCTTGCACGATAAGATCATTTACACACATTGCCACTAGGTCGATGCCAATCGTGTCGTGCTTGTTCATATCCAGTGCTAGGCGAAGTTTTGTGCCAACGCCATCAGTACCAGAAACCAGTACAGGTTGTTTGTATTTAGTTGGCAATTCGCATAGCGCGCCAAAACCACCGATACCACCCATAACTTCAGGGCGACGAGTGCGTTTTACCGCACCCTTAATACGATCCACAAGCGCGTTGCCTGCATCAATATCTACACCAGCGTCTTTATAGCTAAGAGAAGAGTTGTTACCACTCACAGGGAAGTCCTCGGTATTAAGTTGGATATGAAAACGGCGCTATTCTAACAGTGCTTAAACATAGATAGCAAACGTTTGCGTCTGTTTTTTTCTTTAGTGATTTATCCTGATATCCCTGTGAAAATCATGTATAATCTGAAGGTTTGTTTAAATATTGCCAACTATAGCCGGAGATGGACATGAAAGTTGTTGAAGTAAAGCACCCTCTAGTAAAACATAAAATTGGTCTAATGAGAGAAGGTGACATCAGCACAAAACGTTTTCGTGAGTTAGCGACTGAGGTCGGTAGCCTACTTACTTACGAAGCAACGTCAGACTTTGAAACAGAAAAAGTGACCATTGATGGTTGGAACGGTCCGGTAGAAGTAGACCAGATTAAAGGTAAAAAAGTAACCGTAGTGCCAATCCTACGTGCAGGTCTAGGCATGATGGATGGAGTTCTTGAGCACATGCCAAGCGCACGTATCAGTGTTGTGGGTATTTACCGTGATGAAGAAACGCTTGAGCCAGTTCCTTACTTCAACAAGCTTGCTTCAAACATCGAGGAGCGTATTGCGCTTGTTGTTGACCCAATGCTTGCAACAGGTGGTTCTATGATTGCTACGATCGATCTCCTAAAAGAGAAAGGTTGTAACCAAATCAAAGTGCTAGTACTTGTTGCTGCACCAGAAGGTATTGAAGCGCTAGAAAAAGCACACCCAGATGTTGAGCTATACACTGCGGCAATCGATGAGAAGCTTAATGACAAAGGCTACATCGTTCCGGGTCTAGGCGATGCAGGTGATAAGATCTTCGGTACTAAGTAATTCTTTGATGTATTACTATGACTGAACAGAAAAAGGCTTGGTGAAAACCAAGCCTTTTTTGTATCTACAAGAGGAGAAGAGTAAGACACGCCAACTAATAAAGCGGCGCAAACGAACTATTTCGCGCTTTCTTCTTCCATTTGTGCGTTATCCACAACGTGGTTTTCACCTAAATCGTTTGGTAGCACAAGGTTAAGAATAATTGCCACGATACCGCATAGGCTCACACCTTGTAGACTGAACTCACCAATACCGAAAGCCATACCACCAATGCCAAACACAAGTGTTACGGCAACAATCACTAGGTTACGAGACTTATGTAAATCAACGTTATTCTTGATCAGTGTGTTGAGGCCTACCGTTGCGATGGAGCCGAACAGCAGAATCATGATGCCGCCCATAACAGGAACTGGAATCGTTTGAAGAACCGCACCTAGCTTACCTACCAATGCAAGTACGATTGCGGTGATTGCTGCCCAAGTCATGATCACAGGGTTAAATGCTTTGGTTAGCATTACCGCTCCTGTTACTTCACTGTAAGTGGTGTTTGGTGGAGCACCCACCATCGAAGCTGCGATAGTTGCCACCCCGTCACCTGCGATTGTGCGGTGAAGGCCTGGTTTTTTCAGGTAGTTTTTACCTGTAACGTTTGAGATAGCAAGCATGTCACCTACGTGCTCAACCGCAGGTGCGATAGCGACAGGAATCATGAACAAAATTGCGTTGATATTGAACTCTGGCGCGGTGAAGTTTGGCATGGCTAGCCAAGCCGCTTGTTCTACGGGAGTGAAATCAACCACACCGTAGAATAGAGAAACAGAGTAACCAGCAAGAATACCACCAACAATAGGAACGAGCTTCAAAAAGCCTTTTGCAAAAACGCTGAGTACAATGGTTGTGAGCAGTGAGACCGCCGAGATAATGATCGCAGCATCACCATTAACTAGCTGTGCAGCTCCATCACCAGTTTTACCTACCGCCATGTTCACTGCTGTTGGGGCAAGGCCAAGGCCGATAACCATGATCACAGGGCCAACGACAACAGGCGGGAGAATTTTATGGATAAATCCAACACCGCGCACTTTGATCATCGCCCCTAGAGCCACATAAACTAAGCCCGCTGCCATCAAGCCGCCCATCGTTGCACCGATACCCCAAGTTTGGATACCGAACATAATAGGAGCAATAAACGCAAAAGAAGAGGCAAGGAAGATGGGAACAGAACGTTTAGTCATTAACTGGAAGAGGAGAGTACCGACACCGGCACCAAAGAGGGCTACGTTTGGATCAAGGCCAGTTAGGAGCGGCACAAGCACCAAAGCACCAAAAGCGACAAAGAGCATTTGAGCGCCTTGTAACGCGTTTTTCATAATAATTCCCTATTTTCAAGATACGCAGACAAATCCGGCGAATACTATCATCCTGCAATCGTTTGCAATGTTGCATAGATCAAACTTTCGATTGAATTTTTCTCATAAATAGCACTTTTGAGAGTTGCTTGCTTGCAAATTGTCCTCTTTTACGTGTCTTGCGTGAAGATGAAAAATAGACAGCCTAACTTGTTGAGATAGCTTAATAAGCAATGAGTTTATTATAAAAAATAGCACTGAAGCGCTGGTTGAGGCCCGAGTTAACAAAGCTGGTCATAATACAGACAATTTACTCAGTACTTACCTTGCTCAAGGTTTGATAGTTGCTTATTATTCGGGTTCTTGTTCAGAGGATTATAAAAACTATGCGCTATTTAGCTCTCTTACTGATAGGTTGGTTGTCCCTACCAGTATATGCATTAACTCAGGTGGATATCTATCGTGCCGAAGTGGTTATCGACAGTGAGCAGAACGACGGTGAGTCTTTGGCTCGTCAACAAGGTATGCAGGATGTGATTGTTCGAGCGACCGGTTCTCAATCCTCTTTAAGCAATCCAGTGATTAAAAAGGCACTTAGCTCAAGTGCGCGTTACATTTCTCAACTGAGCTATGGGCAGGTTGATGGAAAAGCGAGCCTAAAAATGTTGTTTAACAACGACCAAATCAGCTCTCTTTTAACACAAGCACAATTGCCATCTTGGTCGCCAAATCGTGCCAATATTTTAGTTTGGATGGTTGAAGAACAGGGTTACGATCGTAACATTGCGTGGGAGCATTCTGAATCTTCAAATGTTGCAGCACTTCGTAGCGCAGCGAAATTAAGAGGCCTACCAATCACTATCCCGGTTGGGGATTTTGATGATGTAACCGGTGTTAATGTCTCTGATCTTTGGGGCGGCTTTATTGAGCCAATTGGTCAAGCCAGCCAGCGCTACCCAGCTGACGCCGTTTTGGTTGTACGAGCTCAAGGTGAACAAATTCGTTGGACACTCTACGACCAGTCGCCAACGAGAATTGTAGAAGCGCAACGTTCTCCGCGCAGCGGGTCTGCATCAGGTGCTAATGCTATTGCAGAAATGGTGGATGGCATCGCAGACTACTATGCAAGTAAGAGTGCAGTTGTGGTTTCAGGAAAGTCTTCAAAAGCGCTAGCAGTGAAAGTCCTTAATGTAACCTCTGCCACGGACTTCTTCCGTTTAGAGAATGCGTTAAAACAACTTAATTCGGTTGCGGGTACAGAGATTAAGCGTGTTCAAGGGGACGAGTTAACGCTCAACATCCACCTTTTGGCATCACAACAAGCTTTTGAGAAAGAAGCTTCTTCTATTTCTCAATTAATGGTTTTTGAAGATCCTTTAGGTGAAGTTGATGCCCCAGCTTCAACTCAAGAAGAAGAGCCATTGGTTCAGAGTAATGAAGCAAAAGACGCCGCGACGCCAAAAGAAGCGCAGCCTGAAGTACCAGTAAATGTTGTGGCAGAAGCAAGTGACGAAACACAGCCAACTCAGCCGATGATTGTGGAGCCTGTCCGAGAACAGTATGACTTGATCTACGAGTGGCGCTCGGAATCGTAATCGCCTTGGTAGCGTTCCAGGCGTGAAACGCAAGGATCAAAGACCAATGTGGTAAGCATAAAAAAGAGTCGCAATAGCGACTCTTTTTGTTTTCTAAATTCGTATTCGAACCAATGATCAGTGATTGACTGCGATTGGCGTTATTTATTGAATTTCGCTTTTTCTTCTTTTTCTACTTGAGAGAGGCGTTTCAACGTAAGACCTAGCTCTTTGCCTCTCGCTCTAGCAAACAAAATATTGCCAGCGAAACCGAGTGAAGTCAGTATCAGCTCCACTGCCGCAAGCCAGCGTTCACCCCCATCCACATAAAGGATGGTCAGCGCATGCAAGAAATACAGCATAAGAACAAAGTTAGCCCAAGCATGAGTGTAAGGCTTACCAGCTAAAATACCAGGCAACGGAAGTAGTAGCGGAATACACCAAGCAATAGCAAGTGTTGTGCTGCTGAGGTGAGGGTGAGGGGATAACGCAAGCTGCCAAATAGCGACCCAGGCTAATAAGGCTAAGTTGCCAAATAAAGCCAGGTAACGATAGGTTTTAGCCTGTGTACCGAGTGGTGTTTGGTCTAAAGAGTCAGACATCGATTAACTATCCTTGATTTTACTAACAGACTTTTAGTTTTAACGCTGCAGTTGCCAGCCTTTTGCCTAATTGTTGTGCCAGGCGAATCTCTTCACTGCTTAGGGTTGCCTCATGGCCTACACTGCTGGCGCCATACGGAGTGCCTCCGGACTGCGTAGTGTGTAACTCTGGCTCGGAATAAGGAATGCCCAAAACCATCATCCCGTGATGCAATAAAGGGGTCATCATGCTTTGTAACGTTGTTTCTTGACCACCATGCATCGAGGACGAAGAGGTAAAGACACAAGCAGGCTTATCGATTAAGTCACCACTGACCCATAAAGATGTAGTCTGATCCCAGAAGTGCTTTAAAGGCGCAGCCATGTTGCCAAACCAGACGGGACTGCCAAACGCTAGACCGTCGCACGTTTTTAGTTCCTCTAGAGTAACAATTGGATCAGAAGGGGAGTGTGAGTGAGGTGACAATTCTTCAACTGTACGCAAAATTGCTTGGCATTGAGGAGTCGATTCGACTCCTCTTGCTATTTGTCTTGCCAGTTGTTTTGTCGAGCCATGACGGCTGAAATACAAAATAAGGATCTGGCAATCCATTTATAAAATATCCAACACTTGCTCTGGTGGGCGACCAATTTTTGCTTTGCCGTTAGCAACGACAACCGGACGCTCAAACAACTTTGGATTCTTCGCCATTGCTTCGAATAATTGCTCATCGCTGACGGAGTCTTCGCCTAAGCCAAGCTCTTTATATTCACTTTCTTTAGTGCGCATCATTTCACGTACAGATGAAAAGCCAAGCTGGGCGTACAGCGCTTTTAGTTCATCCACGTTAAGTGGTGTGTCTAGGTATTTGACGACTTCCGGTGTAACACCATTTTGCTCAAGCAGTTCAAGTGTTTGACGGCTCTTTGAGCAACGAGGGTTGTGATAAATCACGACTGACATGGTTTTCTCCATTTCGTTATTGTAATGCCATGAATCGATCTCTTTGGATCATGAGTTGGTCGATACGGGCATCGTATCGTGCTTGCTCTAAGCTGCCCAACTTGGCCATTTTACTTGCTTCACTATAATATTGAATCGCTTTATTCCAATTTGCTCGCAATGCCAAAATTTCTGCTCGAGCAGCCAACTCTTCATCGCTACGCCCCAGCGCGTGGTAGCTCTTCGATATTAGGTGCCAGCCATTTGTATCTTCAGGATAGTCATGAGTGTATCTTTGAAGAACTCGCGTGGCTTGATCGTTTTTATTGTCCTCAAGTAGCGCATTGGCGTAGTTAATGGTCAATACTTTATTTTGAGGGTTACGAGATAACGCTTTGCGGAGCATCTCGGTTGCTTTTTCTGGCTGCTTCTTCTCGATGTATAAATCCGTCATAGCGTCCAAGTAAAACGGGTTACTTGGGTCTTGTTCCAGTAACTTTTTCAAAATTGGTTCCGCTTGAGATAAGCGTTTATTGTCTAAATGCACGAGTGCTCGACCATAATCAAAAGCAGGTGTAATGTCCGCAGAGGCTTTCTTTTGGGTTCTCTCAAACCAGCTCAGGGCGGCTTGTCCATCAATGCCAGCGTAACGAGCCACAATGCGCGCGCGAGCTAGATGATAGTCTATTGAAGGCACAACACGCATTGGAGGATAGGTTCTTGCTCGCGCACGGCTATCGGTAATTCGATCTTCAGGCAAAGGGTGAGTCAGGAGCATTGGTGGCGGTTTACTCGCATAACGATACTCATCAGCAAGACGGCCAAAAAACCTTGGCATTGCTTGAACATCAAAGCCGGCTTTTGCTAGTGTCGAAATACCAAAGCGATCCGCTTCTTTTTCGTTTGCACGAGTGTAGTTGATTTGACTTTGCATGTTGCCCGCGGTTGCTGCTGTAATTGCAGCCATCCCCGCTTCGGGTGAGGCAATTGAAAGTAGTAGTGCCCCCGCAAGTGCGGCTAATGTGGCCGGAGAGCGACGCGCTTGTTCTTCCATACTCCGAGCAAGGTGACGTTGTGTGACGTGCGCTATCTCGTGAGCGACAACAGAGGCCAGCTCACTTTCTGAACGAGCATGAAGAAACAACCCAGAATGCAGCGCTACATAGCCACCAAAAAACGCGAATGCGTTGATATTACGGTCGCGAATCATAAAGAAGTGGAACGGTGTTTTTACATCATTCGCATTGGCTACTAATTTGTGCCCAAGAGAGTCAATATATTCATTGATGACAGGGTCATTAACGATAGGTTTACTGGCTCTGAGCATACGCATATAGGCGTCGCCATAAATCAACTCTTGGTCTATTGAAAGCGTGCCACCAGCAGCTGTGCCAATGTCTGGCAAGTCAATGCTATTGGCATAAGTTGTCGGCGAACTGATGGCAGCAGCAAGACATAAGCAAACTAGCGAGCGAGTGCGTTTTAACATACGTTTACAAGGTTCTCCAAAATACATAAGCATGTGGTTACAGGTCGAGAGCCTATTAACAGCGCCACATACGTTTTGGTTATCCGTGAGGATATAAGCTAACAGTAAGACCGGAAATAAATGAATTGGTTTCGTAAATTATTTTATATCCGAGCTATTTCAGCATGTGGTTAAATCATGTCAGAAGTGCTAGCACCAGCTCAAAAAGCCGTTACAATACAACCCTATCATAAGTGCAGAGCAATACAATGGAATCCATGTTACTTGATTTGCGTGAGCAACGTTGTCCTATGGCACTGTTACTTGCAAAGCGTCATGCTGCTGAGGTCTTTCAAGGAGAAGCAAAGCAGTATCATCAACTTGTCATTCAAGTGGTGGACAACAGCTCTAAACGAGACATTGTGAACTATCTTAGTGCCCAAGGGTACTCAGTTGATTGCCAATCTACATCAGAGCACTACACATTGACTGTCTTCAATAAGGAATCCGCATAAGATGTTTGAAATGGTTAGTCGTTGGTATAAACGACGTTTCTCTGACCCTCACGCAGTAAGTCTCGTCGCGATCTTGCTGTTTGGCTTTATCACCATTTACTTCTTTGGACACTTGATTGCGCCATTACTTGTCGCGATCGTTTTGGCTTATCTACTTGAATGGCCAGTTGTCAAAATGTGTCGTATAGGCGTGCCGCGCACCTTGTCGGTTATTATCGTTATCTTGGTCTTTGTCGGGTTGATGTTAATTGCGTTGTTTGGCTTGGTTCCGACGATTTGGACTCAGGTCGGTAATCTAATTAACGATATTCCGAACATGTACAACGGGCTACAAAAGTTTATTGTCACATTGCCAGAGCGCCATCCTGAACTAGCCAATTTAGAAATAGTAGAAACCGTGGTGACGAACGCCAAAAACCAAGCACTGGGGCTGGGTGAAAGTGTCGTCAAAGGGTCGCTTGCTTCATTAGTTAGCATTGCAACGCTAGCGGTATATTTGATCTTAGTGCCACTCCTTATCTTCTTTTTGCTTAAAGACAAAGAAGAAATGCTGCGAATCGCAAGCGGTATTCTGCCGAAAAACCGTAAATTGGCGAATAAAGTTTGGCATGAAATGAACGAGCAGATATCAAATTACATTCGCGGTAAAGTGTTAGAGATTTTAATCGTGGGCGGTGTGAGCTACGTGACTTTTGCCCTTTTAGATCTTCGTTACTCGGCGTTGCTTGCCGTAGCCGTTGGTCTGTCGGTTTTGATTCCTTATATCGGTGCGGCGGCTGTTACTGTACCTGTTGCTATCGTTGGTTTGTTCCAATGGGGTTTAACGCCTCCGTTTTATTGGTTGTTGCTTGCTTACGGTATTATCCAGGCGCTGGATGGTAATGTGTTGGTTCCTGTTCTGTTTTCCGAGGCAGTAAACTTACACCCAGTTGCTATCATTGTGGCTGTATTAGTCTTTGGTGGGCTGTGGGGTTTTTGGGGGGTGTTCTTCGCCATTCCTTTAGCGACATTAGTCAAAGCCGTATGGCATGCATTACCAAGCACGGAAGAAAACGAACCTGTCGATCAAGAGTAGTTGTTACCAAAGGTACGATGGTTAAAAGAAAGCCCAGCAGTTTGCTGGGCTTTTTGTTTGTAGAAAAACAATAGCGTTTAAGCGTTTTCGTTTAAGTAGTTTAATACGACTTCGTGGTGATCTTTGGTTTTGAACTTGTTGAACACATGTTCGATCACGCCTTCTTCATTGATCAGAAAGCTAATGCGGTGAAGACCGTCGTATACTTTGCCCATGAATTTCTTTTCGCCCCAAACGCCGAACTGGTCAGCAACGGCATGGTCTTCATCAGAAAGCAGAGTGAAGTTTAAATCATCGCGCTCGATGAACTTGCCTAGGCGCTTTACAGGGTCGATGCTTACGCCGAGTACCACCACGTTATGTGCATCGAGTTCAGCTTTGATGTCACGAAGGCCTTTTGCTTGTGTAGTACAACCCGGCGTCATCGCCTTAGGGTAAAAGTAGAAAAGTACTTTCTTGCCTTTAAAGTCTTCAAGAGAAACGGTATTTCCGTCTTGGTCGAGCAAAGAGAAGGCTGGCGCTGGCGAGCCTGCTGTCAGCGTATTCATTTTGATTTCCTTTACTTTATAGTGTGTTTTTAATGAAATTCAGAGAACCTTGTACGTTGAGCGACTTACAAAGTTCATCGAAGTCTTCTTGTAACTGCATCAAATTAAAATCCGCGCTTACAGATGCAGTAATCGCAATGTGAAACTGGTCAGAATCGAGTTGAATTTTCGACTTGCTGATGGTTTGCGCGCTAAGAGAGTCTAAACCAATCTGCTGATCAGCGAAGAACTTAGTAAATTTTTCAGTTAACCCAGGGCGGTCTTCAGACTCAATAAACACTTCCATGGTGTAGCTGTTATCGAGCAGTTCGTGCGCCGCTGTGCGTTTCATGATCGTAATAAGGTCATGTTCTTGGCCAAGCAGGGGCAATTGCGTTTCAACTCGAGTCACGCTGCTGGCGTTCCCAGTCAGGAGCATGATCAGCGTAAATTCGCTGCCAAAGATAGCGATACGGCTATCGACTATGTTACAACCAGCTTGAGTAACGAGCTGTACGACTTGGTTACAAATGCCTGGACGGTCCGTTCCAACTGCTGTAAGTACCAGATGTTGCTTCATAAATGAGCTTCTTGTCCTTTATTCAATAGAGAGATGTTAGCACAGATATTGCGAAGAAATATCGAGCCAGTTCTTTTTAGTCTATAAAAAGCAGGAGGATGTTGAGGGGAGTGGTGGGAAATAAACAGTAAATGCAGGCTGTAGGATAAACAAAACGTTTGCATGATGTGCTTGCCTATTGTCTGGCCGTTTTATTCACTTAGATCTGACTTGGCTAACAAGACCAAAGAGTATATTTTCCTTGCTTGTGCTCTTCAGTATTTTCCAAATCACTGATAGATTCTAAAGTCACTCGAAAGCCCAACACGATTATCAATATTGCCGTTAATCAAACCAAATAGAGCAATTAAGTTGCTAGACCTCTAACAACTGGTAATTATTCATTCATTTGTACTTTGTAAGCGAGTTTACGCTCTTGTGTTTTTCAATCGCATTACAGTACCATGCAGAAAGAGTTAAATGAGGGAGATAAACATGTTTTCAGGAAGTATCGTAGCGCTGATTACGCCATTCAAAGCAGATGGCGAAGTAGACTTTGACGGTCTGCAAAAGCTAGTAGAGTACCACGTTGAAGCGGGTACAGACGGTATTGTGGCAGTAGGCACAACAGGTGAGTCAGCGACACTGACCATTGAAGAGCATGTAAAGGTCGTTAATAAAACTGTTGAGTTTGCCGACGGTCGCATCCCTGTGATTGCTGGCACGGGTGCAAATGCAACCCATGAGGCAGTAACATTTAGCAAATTACTGGCTGATTCTGGTATTGCTGGCTTCCTGAGTGTGACACCGTATTACAACAAACCAACTCAAGAGGGTTTGTTTCTACATTACAAGGCAATTGCCGAAGCGAGTGATGTGCCTCTAATTTTGTACAACGTACCAGGCCGTACTGCTGTTGATATGCAGCCAGAAACAGTGGCACGCTTGTCAAAGCTTGATAATATCGTAGCTCTAAAAGATGCAACGGGCGATTTGGAACGAATTGCAATTCATCGTGAACTTTGTGGCGAAGATTTTATCTTACTAAGTGGCGATGATGCGACAGGGCTGGATTTTGTGAAACTTGGCGGCAATGGTGTTATCTCGGTAACGAACAATATTGCAGCTAAAGACATGGCAGACATGTTCCATTTGGCAAGTGAAGGTAAGTACGAAGAAGCAGAAGCGATTAACCAACGCTTGATGACTCTACACAAAAACCTTTTCATCGAAGCAAGCCCTATCCCAGTAAAATGGGCAGCGCAAAAGCTTGGTTTGATTGAAGAAGGTGGTTTGCGTCTTCCTTTAACTACGCTTTCTGAAAAATCGCAGCCGATCGTCGAGCAGGCGCTAACAGACGCCCATATTTATTAAGATTGAGCTATTAAGATTGAGTTACTAGGATTGAAGTTCATACTGGGGGCCAAAGCGCCCTCGGTGTTTTAGGAGTATAGATGAAGCTTTCAAGCCAGTTAGTGTTAAGTTCATTAGCTGTATTCGTATTGACTGCCTGTTCAGGTGGTGCCAATCAACGTCGTCAAGCAAAAGATGACTTCGAGTATTTGAACTCCCCAAATTTGGGTGAGTGGAATGTCCCACAGGGTGCACAGCCTCAGTTTTACCCTAACTACGAGATCCCTCAGGGTAACTACGCTGGTGGTGTAGGTAAAGATGTCGACATTCGTCCACCTCAACAAGTCCTAGAGCTTATTCCCGGTGCACGTTTGGACCGCAGCAGTGATGGTGAAGTGACACTTTGGCTACTTCGTAAAGATGAACTAGATAAAGTTTGGCAAACGGTGCAAAACATGGTCGCGGCTAACGAGATTCCAGTTGAAAGCCAAACAGACTCTCGCATCGAGACAGGGTGGGTGACTTGGGATTCGCCAGATGAAGAGCTAGAAATTGGCAGCCGATATGAAATCGTACGCGCTGAAGCAAACGGTCGACACGGCTTTAAGGTGAGCCTTATTGACTGGCGTGAAGGCAATCAAGTGAAAGAAGTAACGGCGACCAACCGTGAGCGCTACAATGTGTTCATGACGAACTTGGTCACCGCTCGCTACGATCAAGAAGTGCGTGAAGAAGCACAGCGTAAAGCGCAAGAGTTGGTTAAACAGATCCCAATCACAATGGGTAAAGACCGCAGCGGACTTCCTGTGATTATCGCGCGTGCGCAATACAACATGCTTTGGCAACGTCTGCCTAATATTCTACCTAAGATGGGCTTTAAGATTGAAGAGCGTAGCCAGTCTCAGGGCACAATCACTGCGAAATATGCATCTCCGGATGATGAATTCTGGAACGATATCGGCGTTAAACCAGTGGAGTTAGCCGCTGGTAAGTACACATTCTTACTTGGTGATTTAGGCAACCGTACGTCTATCAATATCACCGACTCCTCTGGCAAGCCAGTAGAAGAAGAGTTTTTGAAATCACTAGCGCCTGTATTGGCTGCAACAGTGAAGCAGTAAACAAAGCGAGCTTAACGCGGCGTGTTTACTTAATGATAGAAAAGGGACCTAGTGGTCCCTTTTTTGATGTTTAGATTAAATGTGTCGAGATGAAGCTGGTGAGTAACTAACGAGGCTCGTTTTTGTTTTTATCTTCTTCAGCGTAGCGCTGTTTATCCAATGTGTTCAGCTTATCTAAATCGTTCTTACGGCTTTTATCCATCTGACCAAACTTCATTTTTGCGGTATATTTGAGTGCGGCAATATTACCAATGACCACGCTCAACACTACAATAATAATGACCCAAGGATTGGTTAGTATTTCTATCATAGAGCCTCCGGCGGCGTGATATTGTGAATAAATTTGGCAACGACGTTATCCAAATTATTCAGTATGACGTCAATCCCTGCAATGTTGTCGGTCTGATTTTGTTTAATCAACTGGCTTCTGAGTACATCAAGCGTCAACTGCTCGAGGCATTGCTGCCCGACAGCGCGGTGACTAATGTGCCAAGGCTCAATCGAAACGCCACCTAAATCATGCTGATAAGGAAAGAAGAAACCGAACCGACCAAGGTTGGCTTTTAACCATTGGTAGAACGCCTGCTGGTGGCCTTCAAGATACTCCCAAGGTTCCAACTTGAGTTTTGTGTCAGCAGGCAATAAATTGCGCGCATAGACATCAAAATCACAACCCCAATGATGACGACTTCCTCCGGGCAATGCCGACCAGCGCAAAATGGCCATCAATTTCTCTTTGTCATTTAACTCTGCTTTATTCAAAGGGCGGGAGTTGATGTCGAGAATTGGCAACTCACCAGAAAACTTCCCGTTCCAGATGGCTTTTTGGCGATTAAAGTCACGAAAACCACTGGCGATTTCCATTTTGAAACCTGCTTCGGTTGCGGCATTAATCATCTTCAATAAGTCATTGACTACTTTAGGGTGAAGCATAAATGCCTTTTGCCCCACTAGTGTGGATTGAAGATGGGAATCAGTGATTCCGGTGAGTTGCTCTGGTGTCATTGTGTTCTCGCTGATTACTTCGCCAATAGGTGTTTCAACGTGTTTTCGTACATGTCCGTCAACTTTTCAAGATCGTCGACTTTCACACACTCGTTCACTTTATGAATCGTAGCGTTAACAGGGCCTAACTCTACGACTTGGCCTCCCATTCGAGCAATAAAACGACCATCAGACGTACCGCCAGTTGTAAGTAGCGCTGGCTTCGTATCATTGACTTCGGCCACAGCAGCTACAACTGCGTCTAGCAGTGCGCCCGTATCGGTCAGGAATGGGTCTCCGTTGAATGTCCATTTTAGGTCGTAGTCCAGCTCATGCTTGTCCAATGTTTCGGTAACACGCTGAACAATTGCGTCATTGTTAAGCTCAGTACTAAAACGTAGGTTGAACTGAACATGGAACTCGCCAGGAATAACGTTAGACGCACCAGTGCCAGCCGATACATTCGGGATCTGGAAACTAGTCGGTGGGAAGTAATCATTCCCTTTATCCCATTCTGTCGTCGCGAGTTCATGAATCGCGAGTAGAGACTCGTGCACTGGATTGCTGGCTAGGTGAGGGTAGGCCACGTGACCTTGTGTTCCTTTTACCGTTAAATCACCAGTGATGGATCCACGGCGTCCATTTTTCACTACATCGCCAACCACGTCGGTGCTGGATGGTTCACCAACAATACACATATCGATGTTCTCACCACGTTCCATCAACGTTTCTACAACGCGAACGGTACCATTGATAAATGGCCCTTCTTCATCTGACGTAATCAAAAAGCCAATTGAGCCTTTGTGGTCTGGGTTTTCTTCAATGAAGCGTTCGACAGCAACGACCATAGCAGCTAGCGACCCTTTCATGTCAGCTGCGCCGCGGCCATGCAAGTAACCATCAATAATGGTCGGTTCAAACGGATGTGTATTCCAGTGTTCCAATTTGCCAGCTGGTACCACATCGGTGTGGCCAGCAAACGCAAATAGCGGCGCTTCTGAACCACGTCGAGCCCAGAAGTTCGTGGTGTCTTCAAATACCATCACTTCAATTTCAAACCCGAGTGCTTTTAAGCGCTCGATCATCAAATCCTGACAACCTGCGTCTTCCGGCGTTACGGACTGTCTACTGATCAGATCTTTAGCAAGTGCCAATACTGGACTGTCTGTCATCCTTGAGTATTCCTTTATTTAAGAGTTGAAAATGCTAGCGTATTGATCAGCTTTAAAACCGATATGAAGTTGATCATTCACTTTTAAAATTGGGCGTTTAATCATCGCAGGGTTTTCTACCAAAAGAGCGATGGCGTTTTCCTCGTTAAGTGTGTCTTTCTGCTCTTGCGCTAATTGGCGGTAGGTTGTGCCACGTTTATTGAGCACCTGTTCCCAACCTAAAGCGCGACAAAATTCACTTACCATTTCTGCATCAATGCCCTGCTTACGGTAGTCATGGAAGTCGTAAGCAATATCCTCGGCTTCTAACCATTTCTTGGCTTTTTTGATCGTATCGCAGTTGGGAATACCAAACATGGTAATCGACATAGTCTTTCCTTTTTCTTTGTTCTATTTTTCACTGGCGCGGTTAAGACGCACTTAAGTGATTTGGGCTGTTAAAGCATCCTATCAAGAAGCAATCAAACTGACAAAATGCGGTGGAAAATATTTTCAGATAGATTGAGATAACTAATGTCACATAACTTATTTACGATGAATGCGCTATAAATCGAATAAAAATTCGTCTAAATCAAATGGAAAAGTCGAGTTATTGATCAAACGCAACACCTCGCTGAGCAAAAACGAAATAATGAATCAGCACAATTTTAGGAGGTGTCAATGGAATTGAGTCCTGTTTTTGCAAGGCGGCTATATTTGGCCTTGTTGGTGGAAAACCTAGAAAGGCCGAATGTGCCAAAGTTGATCGAAAAAACGGGGTGGCCTCGTCGTACTATTCAAGATGTACTCAAGGCGTTACCTGGGATCGGCATTGAACTCATATTCGTTCAAGATGGCCGACGTCATAATGACGGCTATTATCAACTTTCAGATTGGGGGCCTTTTGATAGCCAATGGGTTCTAGAGCGGGAGAGAGATATCGCTAGCAGTCTTGGATTTCGTGCATAAGCCAGCAATTGCTGGCTTTTTTCATATTCAGGCCTCATCCATTGCAGCGGTAAGCGGAACCCAGCACGCTAAATGAAGTGATAAAATCTTGTGGGGAGACCATAAAAACGGTGTCCGCATCGATAGCCGCTGCATTGTTTTTTAAATCGTTCATCGCGCCTTGCATCATCGCGTCATTAGTCATGAAAATGTAGTTATACCAATGGCCTTCACTTCCGGTGACTTCGCCTTTGTATTCGCATCGCTCAGGGTCGAATTGCGCGTCAATGCGAATATGAACATCTTGACTTTGAGCATGAGTAAGGTGAGAAGGCATCGTGCAACCCGTTAGAAGCACGACAAAAAGTCCAAGTAACAGGCGTTTCATTAGCTATTTCCCCAATACTATGTAAGCAGCAAAGCCAATCCAGCTCAGGACAAGTAGTGTCCAAGGCAGTTTGCTTGATGAATGGTTTGGCGCATCGTCGGTGATATTGTCTTGTTCGATAATCTCTTCATGCTGACGTTGTTTTTCACGTTGCTGTTTTTTCTTCGCTTTATCGGCTTGGCGGTTGCGCTCTTTTTGTTGTTTCTTATATTGCGCGATGCCTTTTTCGATACCTTGAGCGATGAGCTTGGTTTGCTCTTTGGTTTGGCCGGGCTTTTGCGTGGATTTAGCAATTCTCATCGCTTCGGCTTGTGTTTCTTGAGAAGGCACAGGGGTGGCAGGAGTTCTTTTTTTCATGTTTCTCATCAACGTCGCTGTAAATCTTTGTTTAGTTTACCTGTGTAAGGTGCTGAAATGAACTTCAGTTCTCATCTTTGTTGGCTTGCAACTCTGAAACGATAGGTTAAAGTGACGTTTTTATCACATAAAGAAGAAGATGTTGTGCGCTATTCGTTTGACCAATATGACGCTCATGGATTTTTAAAGGCGCCGATCATTTTATGGGTGGGATGGATGTTTCTTGTGCGTTCATGGGTGGTGTTTGCCATGGCTGGTGTAAGTCGTGATAGTGGCAGTAAGCTACTCGCTATTGTTTACCCAGATTCAAGTACGTTGTATTTAGGTTTGGCGATGGGCATTCCAAGTTTGCTTCTTATGTGGTTAATGGGGCTTCGTCATCCCGACAGAGGATGGGTAAACAGAATTACTCGCTATGGTCGCGAGATCACTTTGATCTTGTGCGGTATTCAACTTGCTCAGACCATGTATCATGTGTACCTAGAACATGGAGTGTTTAATTGGGCAAACGCCCTTACCATTACCTTATTAGCTTGGTTTATGATCTATCTTCTAAATGGAAGATGGGTAAAAGACTGTTTTCATGTGCCACAATTGGCGCACGATGAACAGCAGCATTCAAAGAATTAAAAACAATAACTTCCCACTCTGGGGCAAAGTAATAGAGGAAACCTCAATGTCACAAGCTCAAACGGCGATCGTGCCAGAAGCCGGGCCATTTGCACTGTACACTCAACTCAAAGTGAACCAAAACCGTGAAAACGTATTAGAAAAACTGAAAGCACTGCCAAAGTTGGTGGAAGAGTTAAACATTACCCAGCCGGGTGCAACGCTGACGCTTTCTATCGCATTCACAAAATCGTTTTGGGAACACCTTAATGTAGACGCGCCAGAAGAGCTTATTGATTTTACTCAACTTGGCGAAGGCGACATCGTTGCTCCAGCAACAGACGTAGATGTACTGATTCACTGTCACTCGACTCGTCACGACTTGCATTTTTACGTGTTGCGTAAGTTCCTAGAAGAGACGGCACAAGATGTCACCATTGTGGACGAAACATATGGGTACCGTTACCTTGATGCTCGTGATATGACAGACTTTATTGATGGGACAGAAAACCCGAAAGGGGAGGCTCGCGCTGATGTGGCTCTAGTAAAAGAGGGCCCATTTGCTGGAGGCAGTTATGTCATGGCTCAACGCTTCGAACATAACCTTGCCGCTTGGAATCGCTTGAATGTCAAAGCGCAAGAAAAAGTGATTGGTCGTACCAAACCAGACTCTATAGAGCTAGAAGACGTTCCTGCTGCATCACACGTTGGTCGCGTTGATATCAAAGAAGAAGGTAAAGGTTTGAAGATTGTTCGCCACAGCTTACCATACGGGACGGTGACAGGGCCTCATGGCCTGCTGTTTATTTCTTACTGCAATACACTTCATAACATTAAAGTGATGCTAGAAAGTATGTACGGCGTGACAGATGGTAAAACAGACCAAATGCTTCGTTTCACAACAGCGGTAACTGGTGCGTACTTCTTCGCGCCTTCGCAAGAAATGCTCGCAGAGCTAGCCATCAAGTAAGTTCTCAGACTTTATTTCTTAAGCCCTCCAATGGAGGGCTTTTGTTTTCTATTTCTATTCCAATCTCTTTTCAAAAAACACTAAACTTTTCTGTTACTTGGTCGATAAGTACTCAAAGCCTTAACTTTAGGACTCTTTATTCGTGGCGATCACCGTTAATACCAATGTTGCAGCACTTGTCGCACAGCGTCATTTGACCAGTGCAACTGACATGCTGAACCAATCCATGGAGCGTTTGTCTTCAGGGAAGCGTATTAACAGCGCAAAAGATGACGCGGCGGGTCTGCAAATCTCCAACCGTCTGCAATCGCAAATGCGTGGTTTGGATGTCGCGGTACGTAACGCGAATGACGGCATTTCTATAATGCAAACCGCCGAAGGGGCGATGAATGAAGTGACTAACATTATGCAACGTATGCGTGATTTGTCGCTTCAATCAGCTAACGGTTCAAACAGCAAAGCGGAGCGTACTGCACTGCAAGAAGAAGTCTCTGCTTTAAATGATGAGTTAAGTCGTATTGCAGAAACGACCTCCTTTGGCGGACGTAAATTGCTGAATGGCACATTCGGTACATCGTCTTTTCAAATCGGTGCAACGGCTGGTGAAGCGGTACAAATTGGCCTGCGGACCATGCAGCCGGAATCTTTAGGTAGCTTTTCAATGAGCTCATATCAAAGAGTCAGTTCAGATTGGACGGTTCAAAACGGAAATAATGAAATTGTTATCAGCTACCGTGATAACAATTTTGAAGAGCAGGAGATCCGTATTGAAGCTAAAGCTGGCGACGATATAGAAGAACTCGCGACTTACATTAATGGGCAAACCGATAAAGTGAGAGCGTCTGTTAATGAAGAGGGGCAACTGCAGTTACTCATGTCCCACAAGGACGCCATAAAATACCCTGGACCAACCTTCAGTGGTGGCCTGGCTGATGAGTTAGAACTTGGCAAGTATGTCACCGTAAATAGAACGGTAGATAGTATTGATATTAGCACGGTCGGTGGCGCTCAGATGGCGGTCGGCATTTTAGATGATGCTTTGAAAACGGTAGATGGCAGTCGTGCGGAGTTAGGCGCGTATCAAAACCGCTTTAATCACGCGATCAATAATCTCGATAACATCCACGAAAACTTAGCCGCTTCCAACAGTCGTATCCAAGACACTGACTATGCCAAAGAAACTACGCAAATGGTGAAGCAACAGATTTTACAACAGGTCAGTACTTCTATTCTGGCGCAAGCAAAACAAGCGCCAAACCTAGCATTGACCTTGCTTGGCTGATGAACGGTCTTGCCCGAATTTAACGTAAAACCTGCCTGTATCGACAATTCGAAAAGAAGCTTTAGCGAAAAATGAAAGTTTTTTTGCTTTTTTATCCGCTTTGTCACGATTACCCCTCCAAACGAATTATTTTCAAAAAAATCTAAAATTTTCTCTAAAGAAAACAGGGCATGCGCCGTTAATAAAAGTAACTTTGAGAGAACTACTTGGTTTTCCGAGACGTCGGAAACCGCTACACCGGAAAATCAATTGGAGAAATCACCA